>RPOR01000007.1 GCA_003820645.1 Betaproteobacteria bacterium | reverse complement strand
ATGATCAGCCACCAGATGAATCGATGCATGGGCTCCTCCTTCTCGATACCGACGATCCTATGATACCCGCCAGTGGCCAGGGTTCAACGCGATGCGACCGCCCTGCGCGTGACCTGCCCCATGGAAAGTCCCTGCACCAGGATCGAGAACACCACCACGACATAGGTCAGCGCCACCACGGTGTCGCGCTCGGGTCCAGCCGGCAGTGACAGCGCCAATGCGACGGAAATGCCACCACGCAGACCACCCCAAGTTAATACTTTCCATGAACCTTTCGGCAAATTGAAGGCTTTATGAAGTGCTTTCACCGGCATGCCGACCGTGAGCACGCGTGCCACCAGCGTCACCACGACAGCGACGCTTGCAGCAACCAGTTCGTTGACCGAGAACGCCACCAGCAGCACCTCCATACCGATCAGCACGAACAGCATCGCGTTCAAAATCTCGTCGATTAATTGCCAGAACAGGTCCAGATTGCGCCTTGTCGTATCGGACATGGCAAGCGCACGGCCGTGGTTGCCAATGATCAGGCCCGCGACCACCATCGCCAGCGGTCCGGATAAGTGCAGCGTGCTGGCCAGGGCGTAGCCGCCAGTGACGGCAGCGAGCGTCAGCAGTACTTCTACTTGGTAGTTGTCCACGCTCTTCAGCAGGCGGAACGTCAAATAGCCCAGTAGCAGCCCGAACAGCAGCCCGCCGCCCGCTTCGTGCAGCAGCCGATCGACGCCCTGCTCCAGCGTCGGCGCCACGCCGCTGGTAAGCATGCCCAGCAGCAACGAGAAAATCACCACGCCCACGCCGTCGTTGAACAGCGATTCCCCTGCAATAACCATCTCGAGCTCTTTTGGCGCTTTGGCGGATTTGAGCATGTCCATCACTGCAATCGGATCGGTGGGCGCGATCAGCGCACCGAACAACAGGCAGTACATGAACGGCAAATGCAGGCCCACCAGCGGCAGCGCAAACCACATGCCATATGCGACCACAACGGTCGCCAACAGCGTCCCGCACACAGCCAGCCCGCCAACCAGCCACCGATAGGCTTTGAGTTCGCTCAGATCGACATGCAAGGCACCGGCAAACAGCAGATAGGACAGCATGCCCTGCATGAGGACATCTGAAAAGTCAATTGAACGCAGCAGCGATTCCTCATACTGGCGCAGGCCATACGCAAGGCCCAGAGCATCCAGGCCGACCAGCATCAGCGAAAAAAGCAGTGCCGCAGCCATCACGCCAATGGTGGTGGGCATGCCCACAAAGCGGTGGTTAACATAGGCCAGCAGCGCGGTGATGACCAGGCAAATGGCAGCGATATCGAACATGAACGGGGTTTAGCATCCAGCGTAAGCCGATGAGACGTGCCCGGATGGCGCAGTGGTGTCAGGACTGCATGATAGTCGATAATCGTAGATTCTTTCGTCATGCGCCGCAGGACAATGCCGTCCATTGCCACATGATTGCGAATCAACGCCCGGTGCGATGCGTGTAGACTGTTAAGTGACTGCATGAATCCGGGTTCTCAACGAATTTTCGTCTTACCCTGTCTTACCCTCTTTCCGGAATAGGTCGATGAAATACAAGGACTACTACGACATCCTCGGTGTGGACCGCGGTGCCAGCGCCGAGGATATCAAGAAGGCTTACCGCAAACTCGCTCATAAATACCATCCGGACGTGTCCAAGGATCCGGAAGGCGAGGAAAAATTCAAGGCGCTTGCGGAGGCGTACGAGACCCTGAAGAATCCGGAAAAGCGCGCCGCCTATGACCAGCTCGGTCGTCACCAGCCGGGGCAGGATTTCCAGCCGCCGCCGGGCTGGGGTCCGCAGCATGGCGATTCTCAGTTCGCCTTTGACGATGCCGACTTGGCGGATCTGTTCGCAGGCTTCTCCGGAGGTCGGCAACCGGGCGGCGGAGCGATCCGCATGCCCGGACAGGATTACGAAGTCACAGCGCAAATCTCGCTGGAGCAGGCCTATAGCGGCACTGAAGTCGAGCTGAATCTGACCGTGCCGGAACGCGATGCACAGGGGCAATTGCATCGAGTGCCACGCAGTTTCAAGGTGCGCATCCCCAAAGGCGCCACCGACGGGCAGCGCCTGCGCCTCGCCGGGCGTGGTGGCAAAGGCTTCAACGGCGGGCGCGATGGTGATCTGTACCTGCAGGTCAAACTGCAGCCACATACGGTGTTTCGGGTGAGCGGTCATGACCTGTATCTCGATCTGCCGCTGGCGCCGTGGGAAGCGGTGCTGGGCGCGACCATCGACGTGCCCACGCTGGGTGGAACGGTGCGCCTGAAAGTGCCGCCGCATACCCAGGCCGGCCAGCAGTTGCGGCTGTCCGGGCGCGGCCTGCCCAGGCCCCATGGCAAGGAAGGCGACCTTTTTGCCATTGCGCAGATTGTGGTGCCCGCCACCGCCACCGATGTCGAGCGCGGGTTGTTTGAACAACTCGCGAAAGAATCGACCTTCAATCCGCGCGCACGCCTGCAACAGGAGATGAACCATGCTCCCTGAACATGTTGAACCGGAATGGCTGACCGAGGACCATGCGTTCTCATTGGCAGAACTGGCGGAGCTCTCCGGCCTGTCGGAAGCCGAACTGCGCGAACTCGTCGATTACGGCGCCGTCACGCCCATCGATCCGGAATCGTCACCGTGGGTGTTCAGCGGAAAGTGCCTGCTGACCGTCCGCACGGCCTGTCGTCTCCGCATCAGTTTCGACCTCGAGCCGTATGGAGTGGCGCTGATGGTTACACTGCTGGAGCGGATACAGGAACTGGAAACGCAGTTACGCGAACTGCGCGCGCAAACGCCCCATGCTGATCGGTAGGGATATCTCCAGCATCGCCACCATTGGGCAGCCGCGCCCGCGAACAAAGCGCGCTGGCAAAGGACCACCGCCACTGGCTGCTTTGCGGTTCACGTTCCCCGGTAAGCGACGTAGCGTCAAGATCAGGCGACCCACCCCAGAATGCAGGGCCACCCTTTTTGCCCGGAATACCGGCGACCGATCATGACACCTGAATCCAGATCCGCACCTGCAGCATCCGGCGACGCTGCCGCGCGCTGCCAGATGCGTATGCCGACGGATCCGCGGCAGGGCTGACATGCCCATCCACAACGCCGACATTGCGGCGATCTTCACCGAGATCGCCGAGCTGCTGGAAATCGAGCAGGCCAATCCCTTCCGCATCCGTGCCTACCGCAATGCCGCGCGCATCGTCGGCGAACTGCGGCGCGAGGTGCGCGCGATGATCGAGCGCGGCGAGGACCTGACCGAGCTGCCGGGCATCGGCGACGATCTGGCAGGCAAGATGCGCGAGATCGTCGACACCGGCAAGTGCAACATGCTGGAGAAACTGCACGCCGCACTGCCGCCGGCGATCACCGAACTGCTGCACGTACCGGGGCTGGGTCCCAAGCGCGTGCGCATGCTGTGGCACGATCTCGACGTCCAGACGCTGGAGCAGGTGGCGCGCGCCGCGCGCGATGGACGCATCCGCGCCCTGCCCGGCTTCGGCACCAAGACAGAGGCCAACATCCTGCAGGCCGTGGAAGCCCACCTGTCGAAGGCGCGCCGCGTCAAGCTTGCCACCGCCGCGCAGTATGGCGACTCGCTGGTCGCCTGGCTCGTGGGTGCGCGCGGCGTGGAACGCGTCGAAATAGCCGGCAGTTACCGGCGCTGCCGTGAGACGGTCGGTGACCTCGACATCCTGGTCGTCGCCGACGCCGACAGCGATGTCATGACGCGCTTCGTCGGTTACGACGAGGTCGCTGAGGTGCTGTCGCACGGCCCGGTGCGTGGCAGCGTGGTGCTGAAGAGCGGCCTGCAGGTCGACCTGCGCGTCGTCGAGCCGGCCGCGTACGGCGCGGCGCTGTGCTATTTCACCGGCTCCAAGGCCCACAACATCGCGATCCGCCGCCTTGCCCAGGATCGCGGCCTCAAGCTCAACGAATACGGCGTGTTCCGCGGTCGGCAGCGCATCGCCGGCGACAGCGAAGCGTCGGTCTACCGTGCCCTCGGCCTGCCGTGGATCGCCCCCGAACTGCGCGAGGACCGCGGCGAGATCGCAGCGGCGCGCGCGCACCGCCTGCCGCAACTGGTCGAGCTCGCCGACCTGCGCGGCGACCTGCATGTCCATACCAGGGCCACCGACGGCCACGACAGCCTGCGGGACATGGCGCTCGCCGCACAGGCGCTGGGGCTGTCCTACATCGCGATCACCGAGCACTCGCGGCGCATGGCGATGACCCATGGCCTCGACCCCCGCCGGCTCGCCGAACAGTGCGACGCCATCGACGTGCTCAATGCCACGCTGTCGGGCTTCGTCGTGCTGAAAGGCATCGAAGTCGACATCCTCGAAGACGGCAGCCTCGACCTGCCCGACGCTGCGCTCGCCCGCCTCGACCTGGTCATCGGTGCGGTGCACAGCCGCTTCGACCTGCCCCGCGCCAAGCAGACCGCGCGCATCCTGCGCGCGATGGACCACCCCTGCTTCACCCTGCTGGCCCACCCGACGGGCCGCCTGATCGAGAGCCGCGAACCCTACGACGCGGACATGCTGCGCATCGTCCGCCACGCCAAGAGCCGCGGCTGTTACCTCGAACTCAACGCCCACCCCGAGCGGCTGGACCTGCTGGACACCCACTGCCTGATGGCGAAAGAGGAAGGCGTGCTGGTCGCGATCAACTCCGATGCCCACAGCCGCGATGACTATGCCAACTTGCGCTTTGGCATCGGCCAGGCACGGCGCGGCTGGCTCGCCGCTACCGACGTGCTCAACACGCGGCCGCTGCCCGAGTTGCGGCGCCTGCTGGCGAAGCCGAAGCGATGAAGTGGGAAACCTTCGCCCACGAGGCCGATATCGGCGTGCGCGGCAGCGGTGCCACGCTCGCCGAGGCCTTTGCCGGTGCGGCGACGGCAATGACAGCCGCGATCTGCGATCCGGCGCAGGTCATGGCGCGCGAAGCGGTCCGGATCGAGTGCGCGGCGCCCGACTACGATATATTGCTGGTGGACTGGCTGAACGCGCTGGTCTATGAAATGGCAACGCACCACATGCTGTTTTCGCGCTTTGACGTAAGCATCGAAAGCCACCGGCTGCAGGCCGTGGCTTGGGGGGAGCCGGTGGATGTCGTGCGCCACCGGCCAGCGGCGGAAGTCAAAGGCGCCTCATTCTGCGAACTGGCGGTGCAGCGGCGACCGGACGGCCTGTGGATCGCACAATGCGTCGTCGATGTTTGAGCTGAATCAGTAACCGGCCTGCGATCGCTGCGTAAAATTTCCATTATGGATCTCTCCAGACTGCAACAGCGCGGCCCCTGCGAATGGCTGCTGCCCGCCACGGGTCGCATGCGCGTGCCGGGCGTGATCTTCGCCACGCGCGAGCTGGTCGCAGACATGGACGACAAGGTGCGCGAGCAGGTGACCAACGTCGCCAGCCTGCCGGGGATCGTCGCCGCGTCGTATGCGATGCCCGACGCGCACTGGGGTTACGGCTTTCCGATCGGCGGCGTCGCCGCCTTTGCAGCCGAAGATGGCGGCGTGGTGTCGGCCGGCGGCGTCGGCTTCGACATCTCCTGCGGCGTGCGCACGCTGCATACCGGCCTCGGCGTCGCTGACCTCGAAGCACACAAGGCGCGGCTGGCCGACGTGCTCTATGCGCGCATTCCCGCCGGCCTCGGCAGCACCGGCGCAATCCGTCTCAGCGCGGCCGGGATGGCGGCGATGCTGAAGGGCGGCGCGCGCTGGGCCGTGCAGCAGGGTTACGGCACCGAAGCCGACCTCGCGCGTATCGAGGAACACGGCTGCGCTGCCGGTGCCGACCCTGCGGCCGTATCCGAGCAGGCGAAGCAGCGCCAGCGCGACGAAATGGGCACGCTGGGCTCGGGCAACCACTATCTCGAGGTGCAGGTAGTCAGCGAAATCTTCGACGAGCCCGCCGCCCGCGCCTACGGCCTCGCCGCCGGCGACGTGGTGGTCAGCATCCATTGCGGCTCGCGCGGCCTGGGTCACCAGATCGGCACCGACTACCTGCGCGAGATGGTGGTGGCGGCGCCGGCGGCGGGCATCACCCTGCCCGACCGCGAACTCGCCTGCGCGCCGCTGCAGTCGGCGCTTGGGCAGCGCTATCTCGGTGCCATGCGCGCGGGCATCAATTGTGCACTGGCCAACCGGCAGATCCTCACCCACCTCGCGCGGCAGGCTTTTGCCGAAGTGTTTCCCGGCGTGCAGTTGTCGCTGCTCTATGACGTCTCGCACAACACCTGCAAGGAAGAGACGCACATGGTCGAGGGCCGCAGGCGCCGGCTGTTCGTGCATCGCAAGGGCGCGACGCGCGCCTTCGGGCCGGGCCACGCCGAGTTGCCGCCGGAGTACGCCAAGATCGGACAGCCGGTGCTGATCGGCGGCAGCATGGGCACGGCTTCGTATGTGCTCGCCGGTGCCGCGGGCACAGAGGAACGCGCTTTCGGCTCCGCCTGCCATGGCGCGGGACGCGCGATGAGCCGCCACGAAGCGACGCGCCGCTGGCGCGGCCGCGCGCTGATCGACGACCTAGCGGCGCGCGGCATCCTGATCCGCAGCCCGAGCTCGCGCGGCGTCGCGGAGGAAGCGCCGCTCGCCTACAAGGACGTCAGCGCGGTGGTCGATGCCGCCGACCACGCCGGGCTCGCCGGCAAGGTCGTCCGCCTGCTGCCGCTGGTCTGCATCAAGGGCTGAGCGCGGTCACCTCCGCCGCGTTCCGTTAACGGCGCCTGCCGCCTTGCCGACCGGACGGTGCAACGCAAGCGGCCAAGACAGCGTGCCGTTTTCCCGGCAAGCAGCGTGGTCGATCCGGCCGACTCACGGCGCGAAAATAACGAACAGCGCCAGCCCCAGTGAGACGGCGGACAGGGCTGTCGCAACGACACAGAGCAGGTAAGCGCGGCGCAGCCGGGTGTCGGCAAGAGTCGCTGCCTGTTCCAGCGCGGCGACAGTCTCCTGCAGTTGCTCTGCCAGTTTCCGGATATGTGCCGCGTTCTGGGATGCCGCCCCCTGCAGCTCCGTGATCTGCTGCTGCAGCAACAAACTCTGACTGGCAGCGGCATCATCCTTTTTTTTGGTAAACACCGGCGTCGCCGTCGAAATAATGGTTGCGACATGCGGCAGAACGGCCTTGAGCGCGGGTATCAGCCAGGCAGGCATGGGTAGGTCCCGGGTTCGATATCGACCAATGCAGTGCGCAGCATCACAGGGGTAAGGTGATGTCCCAAAAACAAAGGACGCCAGCGGCGCCCCCGTGTCTCAATCCCCGGCGGCGTACCCTGCATCATTGTTGCGGCACGTCGTTCTGTTGCTGGTCGGCAGCCGGCTGGTCAGGCGCACCATCTCCGCCTGGCGGCGCATTCTCGGCTTCCTTGCGCCGGCGCTTTTCTTCCTTCTTCTGCTTCTTGGCAAGTTCCCGTTGCCGTTTTGCAAACCCGTAGTTCGGTTGTGCCATGGGCATTTCTCCTTAGTAAAAAATAAAACGGCGACAGCGCATCAGCGCCGTCGCCGTTGTTGCAGCCGGATCTGCAAGCGGGCGGCTTATAGCGTTTTCTCCAGTGCCTGCCGCTGTGCATGCATTTCCACGGGCAGGCGCGACTTGAGTTTGCCGAACAGTTCTTCATGATCCCTGTATTCGGCACGCCAGGCATCGTGGTCGACGTGCGTCAGTTCGTCGAAGGCTTCGCGGGTAAAGCCGTTCATGCCAGCCCATTCCATGTCTTCGTAACGCGGCATATGGCCGATCGGGGTTTCGGTGGCACCGGACTTGCCTTCGCAACGCTCGACGACCCATTTCAGCACCCGCATGTTGTCACCGAAACCCGGCCACATGAACTTGCCGTTGGTATCGCGACGGAACCAGTTGACGGCAAAAATTTTCGGCGCCTGCTTGATGCGGGTGCCGACATTCAGCCAGTGCTTGAAGTAATCCCCGAAGTGGTAGCCGCAGAACGGCAGCATCGCGAACGGATCGCGGCGCACCACGCCGACTTTGCCGACGATGGCTGCAGTCGTTTCCGAGGCCATGGTCGCAGCCAGGTATACGCCGTGCTGCCAGTCCTTGGCTTCGGCGACCAGCGGCACGGTAGTCGTCCGACGGCCGCCAAACAGGAAAGCGCTGATCGGCACCCCGGCGGGGTCCTCCCAGTCCGGGTCCATCGACGGAATCTGCGAAGCGTGGACCGTAAAACGCGAATTCGGATGCGCCGCGAGGCGACCGCTGTCCGGCGTCCACGACTGCCCGGTCCAGTCGATCAGGTGCTGGGGCGGCTCCTTACTGAGCCCCTCCCACCACACGTCGCCATCGTCGGTCATCGCGACGTTGGTAAAAATGGTGTTGCTTTTCAGTGCCGCCAGGCAATTGGCATTGGTTTCCTCGGAAGTGCCGGGCGCGACGCCAAAGGCACCGGATTCCGGGTTGATCGCATACAGCCGGCCGTCGGCGCCGGGCTTGATCCAGGCAATGTCTTCGCCGATGGTGGTGACTTTCCAGCCTTCCAGCGCCTTGGGCGGGATCAGCATCGCGAGATTGGTCTTGCCGCAGGCGCTGGGAAAGGCCGCCGCGATGTAGTGTTTCTTGCCGACCGGGGGCTGGATGCCGAGGATCAGCATGTGTTCAGCGAGCCAGCCCTGTTCTTTCGCCATGATCGAGGCGATGCGCAGCGCGAAGCACTTCTTCCCAAGCAGCGCATTGCCGCCGTAGCCGCTGCCGAACGACCAGACCAGCCTTTCTTCGGGGAAATGGGTGATGAACTTGTGTTCCTTGTTGCTCGGCCACGGAATGTCTTTCTGGCCGGGGCCGAGCGGCATGCCGACCGAGTGCAGGCATGGCACAAAGGTGCCGTCCTTGAGCACGTCGAGCACCTTGCGGCCGATGCGGGTCATGATGCGCATGCTGACCACCACGTAGGGCGAGTCGGTCAGTTCGACACCGATATGTGCAATGGGCGACCCCAGCGGCCCCATGCTGAAAGGGATCACGTACATGGTGCGCCCGCGCATGCAGCCCTCGTAGAACTTGCGCATGGTCGCCTTCATTTCCTCGGGAGCGACCCAGTTGTTGTTGGGCCCGGCGTCTTCCTTGTTCTTGCTGCAGACGAAGGTGCGGTCTTCCATGCGGGCAACGTCGTCGGGGTCCGAGCGGGCAAGGAAACAGCCGGGGCGCTTTTCCTGATTGAGCCGGATCAGCGTACCGGAAGCGACCATTTCGTTGCACAAGCGGTCGTATTCCTGCTGCGAACCATCGCACCAGACGATGCGGTCGGGTTTGGTCATTTGCGCCACCTCGGCCACCCACGCTTTCAGCTTGGCATGCGTGACATATGAGGGACTATCCATGGCAGGCGCAACTTGCGCCTTGGTCGCTGGCTGGTTCATCAGAGACTCCTCTTACGGAACACGTTGATTTTTATGAAAAAACAAAGGCAAAGCGGAAGTGGAGAATCCCGCTCTGCCCGGATGGCCGGAATTTTACATCAAAACGCCAAAAACCGGGTCAGGCAACGGCGCTGCGGCGGTCCCTGCCGAAGAACAGGATGGCGATCCCGGTAAGCACCAGAAACGGCACCGCGCCGTAGTTCATGATCTCCCAGCCGCGCGCCGAAAACAGCCAGCCCGAGGACGCCGAACTGACGGCCATGGTGATGAATATCGCCATGTCATTGGCCCCCTGCACTTTCGCTTTTTCCGGCCCGGTATGGCTTTCGGTCAGCAGCGTGGTACCGCCCAGATACATGAAATTCCAGCCGACGCCGACCAGCAGCAGCGCCGCCCAGAAATGCAGGACTTCGACGCCCGACAGGGCAATGGCGACGCAGCCGAGGCTCAGCAGCACGCCGGTGAACATGACCGCGCGCACGCCGAAGCGCCGGATCAGCGAACCGGTAAAGAACGACGGCGCGAACATCGCGACGACATGCCACTGGATCACGAACGCCGTGTCACTGAACGGGTGCTCGCAGGCTTTCATCGCCAGAGGTGTCGCCGTCATCAGCAGGTTCATCACGCCGTAGCCGACCATGCCGGAGAGCACGGCCACCAGAAATTCCGGCTGGCGGGCGATCACGCGCAACGGCCGGCCATGGTCTCTTTGCTCGGCCGCAGTCAGCCGCGGGATGCTCATCAGGCGCTGCAAAATCAACGCGATCACGCAGAAACCGATCAGCGTCAGATAGCTGCCGAGAAATTCAGCCGGCAGCATGTCCTTGGTGATTTTGCTGGTCTGCGGACCGAGCACGCCGCCGACCAGCCCTCCAGCCAGCACCAGGGAAATTGCCTTGCTCTTGAAGTCGGGGCTGGCGACATCGGCGGCGGCAAAGCGGTAATACTGCCCCGACGCGTTGTAGATACCCATTACCAGCGTGCCGGCGCAGAGCAGCCAGAAATTGTGGGTATAGACTGCGTAGCCGCAAATCAGCGCACCGAGAATGCCGATCAGCGTGCCGATGGTAAAACCGTTGATGCGGCCGATCCGGCGCATCAGGTGCGACACCGGCAGCGTGGTCAGCGCGGCCCCGATCACGTAGGCGGTCACCGGCAGCGTCGCCAGCGATTTGTCGTCAGCCAACGCAAAACCGGCGAGACCGTTGATGGAAATCAGGATGGTGTTGTTGGTAAACAGCAGTGCCTGCGTCGAACACAGCAGCGCGACGTTCTTTTTTTCCGCATTCAATTCGGGTGTGCCTTGGGAATAGCCGCGAAGGGTATGGTCAGCGTTTCTGGAACTGGGTCTTGCCGAACATCACATCGCGGGCTTTGTCGTCGACCGGATTGCTGTTCGACTCGCTGGACAGCACCTGCAGCGCACGTTGCACTGCCGGACGGGCATTGATGGCGTCGAACCAGCGCTGCGCATTGGGATACTCCTTCATGTCGATGCCGCGCTGGTCGGCATTGCGCATCCACGGGAATATCGCCATGTCGGCAATCGTGTATTCGTCGCCGGCAACGTAGCGGGTCTGTGCCAGCTGCTTGTCGAGCACATGCGTCAGGCGATTGGCTTCGTTGGTATAACGCTCGATGGCGTACTCGATCTTGTCCTTGGCATAGCGGCGGAAATGGTTGGCTTGGCCGAACATCGGTCCGACGCCGCCCATCTGCCACATCAGCCATTGCAGGCAGGTCCAGCGCTGCGCTTCATCATCGGGCAGAAATTTGCCCGACTTCGTTGCGAGATAGAGCAGGATCGCACCGGATTCGAACAGCGACAGCGGTTTGCCCCCGGGACCGTCGGGATCGACAATCGCCGGGATCCGGTTGTTCGGGCTGATCTTCAGGAACTCGGGTTTGAACTGGTCGCCGGTACGGATATTTACGCCGTGGACCCGGTACGGCAGGCCGGTTTCCTCGAGCATGATATGAATCTTGTGGCCATTCGGTGTGGCCCAGCTGTAGAGCTCGATCATGAGGTCTCCGTGCGGGTGACTGGATTCTGGGGGAGCGCGGAGTATAACGCAGGCCGCGGGGGGCTTTGCCCGGGGTGTTTCCTGTTACGCTCGCGGGCAATCCCCATGGTTGCCATTCGCGATTTCATGCTGCCCCCGGGCACGCTGCCCGATGCGCGAGCGCTGCTCGCTGCGCGGGCACTACGCGCCTTCGGCGACGGGTTTGTCAGCCTGCTGCTGCCCTACTACCTGATACTGCTGGGCTACAGCGCCCTGCAGGTCGGCCTGCTGGTCACTGCGACACTGCTCGGCTCGGGCCTGATGACGCTCGGCGTGGGGTTCATCGCGCACCGTCATTCCACCCGCCATCTGCTGCTGTTCGCGAGCCTGTTGATGATCGTCACCGGCCTCGCCATGCCCGCCCTGACCGGGTTCTGGCCCTTGCTGGTAGTGGCCGCCATCGGCACGCTGAATCCTGCAGCTAACGATGTCACGCTGTTCTCGCCGCTGGAACAGACACTGTTGACGCGGGCCGCGCCTGCCCAGTCGCGCACTGCGCTGTTCGCACGCTACAGCCTGATCGGCGCGCTGGTCGCAGCGCTGGGCGCACAGGCGGCGGGCCTGCCCGACCTGTTCGCCGCGCACGGCATGATGACGCCGCTGGCCGCGATCCAGGCCATGTTCCTGTTATATGCGGCGCTCGGCATGGCCGGTTTCATGCTGTACCGGCGGTTGTCGCCGGCGCTGGAACCGGAACACCATGAGCAGCCGGTGCCACTCGGCAAGTCGCGGCGTATCGTCTACACGCTGGCTGCGCTGTTCAGCATCGATGCCTTTGCCGGCGGCTTCGCGGTGCAGTCGTTGCTGGCGCTGTGGCTGTTCCAGCGCTTCGAACTCTCGGTAACGGCAGCCGGCACCATCTTTTTCTGGACCGGGCTGCTGACGGCGTTCTCGCATCTCGCCGCTGCCCGCGTCGCCGCCCGCTTTGGCCTGATCAACACCATGGTCTTCACCCATCTGCCGGCCAACGTGTTCCTGATCCTGGTACCGCTCATGCCGACGCTGGAATTGGCGCTGCTGTTCCTGTTCCTGCGCAGCGCTCTGTCATCGATGGACGTGCCGGCGCGCACTTCGTACGTGATGGCCGTGGTGTCGCCAGGCGAGCGTCCTGCGGCGGCCAGCGTGACGGCCGTACCGCGCAGCCTCGCCAGTGCATTGAGCCCGTCGCTGGCCGGGGCGCTGCTGACGCTGAGCGCCTTCGGCTGGCCACTGGTGATTTGCGGTGTGTTGAAAATCATCTATGACCTGACGTTGCTGAAAATGTTCAGCGCGGTAAAACCGCCGGAAGAATCCGGGCATTGAGGCGAGCGGTCGGCAAATTTGCAGCCGGCAAGGCCGCAGCCCGATTGCGGTTTATTCCACGGCCGGTTCGTCGGTGCCGCCGCGCGGTGCCCAGCGCAACCAGACCCGGAGGCGGCGGAAATCCTCGGCATCGAGACTGTCACCCAGCAAGACGACATGGACCGGCAGGCGCCGGGCCTCGAATGCGATATTGAGCACGGTCAGCGTTGCACCGACCGTGCTGCTACCCAGGATACGTCCTGCGCGCCGGGTGCCGTCGCACAAACCAACACTGACGCGTTCGCGATCGCTGAAGGCCAGGGTCGTAATCGCACGGCGACCGCGCAGCAGCGCATGGTGCGACACGGAGTAGACGGCGCTCGCCAACACCGGCAACAGCGCGCCGGCCACGGCCCAGGCCGGAATTGGCAGCGACAGCAGCAGTGCGCCAGCCCCGGCATGCGCAGCAATCAGCAGTGCCGCCAGTCTGCGCGACGGATGCAAGGCGACCGCTTGCAGGGTGGGCATCGGGTGGGCGGTCATCGCCGGTCATTGCAGCGCATTCAGCGGTGGAATGCAAACCCGCGCAGGGAACGATATAACATATTGTTTTTATTGTATATTTTTACATTTTCCGGAGAGAGCGCTATCATCCACCTTTCGTCACGCTGTATTTTTTCAGGTAATCGTTTCATGACCGCCGTTGCTTTGTCCCAATTTGCCCTGCTGCGTTTTTCCGGTGTCGATGCACAGGGCTTTCTTCATGCCCAGCTGACCTGCGATGTGCTCGCGCTGAAACACGGCAACAGCACCTATGGCGGCTATTGCACACCCAAAGGCCGGCTGCTGGCGACGTTCCTGCTCTGGGCCGATGAAGCCGGCTACACGATGCTGTTGCCTTCGGTGCTGGCGGAAGCCATCCGCAAGCGGCTGACGATGTATATCCTGCGCTCCAAAGTGAAAGTCGACGACATCACGCCAGCCCATGCCGGGATCGGCATTCATGGTGCGGACGCACCGCAGCAGATTGCTGCCCTGGGCGGCAACATGCCCGGGCGCTTGCATGGCGTCAGTGTTGCCGGCGACGTCAGCGTGATCCGCCTGCCGGTTGATCGTTATCTGCTGACCGTGCCGCGCGCGCAGGCCGGCGTCGCCGCCGACGACACCGGCGCGTGGGCGCAGCTGGACATCGCTGCCGGCATTCCTTTCATCCTGCCGGCGACGCAGGAAGAATTCGTGCCGCAGATGGTCAATCTCGATCTGATCGGCGGACTGAGTTACACCAAGGGTTGTTATCCCGGTCAGGAAATCGTCGCGCGCACCCATTATCTGGGCAAGCTGAAACAGCGCATGTATCGCGCGCAGTTGGCGGCCGCGGCAGCGCCCGGGGACAAGCTCTATTGTGCCGACCTCGGCGACCAGGCCAGCGGCAGGATCGTGGCCAGTGCGCGTGGCGCGGATAACCAGCATGATGTGCTGGCGGTGCTGCAGACGGCCAATGCGCAGTCGACGCAATATCATCTGGGCTCATTGCAGGGGCCGGTGCTGAGGGTAGTGCCCCTGCCCTACGCGACAAACTGAAGAATGCGCAGCATATGGCCTGGTCCTATTATATTTACTATCGCGTCAATGCCGGCCAGACTGCGGCCTGCGGGGCAGCCGTGCAGAAATTGCTGGCAGCGGTCCGCGCCGCCACCGGCGTCCAGGGGCGCGTGCTGAAAAAGCGCAATGAACCGCTGCTGTGGATGGAAATCTACGAACACGTGGCCGACGAGTCCGGGTTCGAATGGGCACTCGCCGAAGCAGTTGCCGGCTCCGGCATCAACGCCTTGCTGCAGGCCGGCAGTGCCCGGCATACCGAATGTTTCGCGGAATGACGGCATGTGCCTGATCCTGCTCAGCTTCCGCGCGCATCGCTATTTCCCGCTGGTGGTCGCTGCCAATCGCGACGAGCACCATGACCGCCCGGCCGCCCCTGCCGGCTTCTGGGCTGACCACCCGGAGATCTATGCCGGCCGCGACCTGGAAAAAGGCGGCACCTGGATGGGCCTCAATACCAATGGTCGTTTTGCCGCAATCACCAATTTTCGCGAGGGCACGCCCGGCGCAGCCGCGCCCCGTTCCCGCGGCGAACTGGTCAGCAGGTTCCTGATCAGTGATGCGCCGGCGACGGAGTATTTCGGCAAAGCGGCGGCGAACCGCGCCGAGTACAATCCGTTCAGCATGATCGCCGGCGATCTCGACGCGCTGAACTTCTATTCCAACCGCGGCAATGGCGTCGTCGAAGTGACACCTGGATGCCATGGTTTGAGCAATCATTTGCTGGACACGCCGTGGCCGAAAGTGACTGCGGGCATGGCGGCCGTTGGCGCCACGCGTGAACTCGATGATCCAGACGCCATCAGCGCCACGCTGTTTGCGCTGCTCGCGGACCAGCAATGGGCAGAGGATACGCAACTGCCCGCGACCGGCATTCCGACCCAGCGCGAACGCGAGTTGTCACCGCCATTCATCAGCGGCGAGCATTACGGCACGCGCAGTTCCACGCTGCTGCTGGTGCATACCTCGGGCGACGTATTTGTGCACGAAAAACGCTACGGACCCAACGCCATGCTGCAGGGCGAAGACGCCCGGGCCTTTCGCCTGGAACGCACGGCCCGCGCCGTCACCAGCTGAGCGACATCAGCCGGTGCGGGATGCCGGCTTCGGTGAATGTCTCACCATGCACGACAAAACCATGTCTGGCGTAAAAGCCCAGCGCATGGGTCTGGGCATGCAGGTGTACCGCCGAAAAACCCCGCTGCCGAGCCAGTGTCAGCAGCAAATCCAGGATCCTGCTGCCGACGCCGTGACGGCGCCAGTCGCGCACGACGGCCATGCGCCCGATTTGGCCGTCGGCCAGCAGCCGCCCGGTACCGATGGGCAGATCCCGCGCATCCAGCGCCAGCACATGCACCGACATCGCATCGGCATCATCCCATTCCAGCGCCTCGGGCACCTGCTGTTCGATGATGAACACTTCCCGCCGCACGTCCCGCAGGGCGGACTGATCATCACGCCAGGACGCGAGGCGGACGGTGAAATTCCCGGGCATGTGCATAGCGGCCCATTATAATGAGACTGCCACTCGCCACCGAGAATCGATCTTGAAATCCCGCTGGGATGACGTTGCAGCGCAGAGCTGCCCTTCAGCGCTGGCCCTGCGCGCGTATACATCGCGCCTGATCGGCAGCGACCCGACGCTGGTGTTGTACGGCGGCGGCAATACCTCGCTGAAAGTGGACAATACGCTGTACGTCAAGGGCACCGGCTCGAATCTGGCCGAGGTGCGCGAGGAACATTTCACCGCGCTCGACCTCGACGCCCTGCGCACGCTGCTGCACGACCCGACGCTGCCGGACGCGGCACTGATGCGGCGCATCGATGGCTGCAAACGCGAACCGGCAGCGCCCAAACCGTCCATTGAAACCCTGCTCCACGCCGCGCTGCCGTACGCCTTCGTCGAGCATGCGCATGCCGACGCCGTGCTCGCCGTTGCCAATGTGGCCAATTGCGAGGCGGCGTGTGCCTCCGCTTTTGGCGATCGGGCGCCGGTGGTGCCCTACCGCCATTCCGGCGCAGCGCTGGCGCGTGCCTGCAAAGCCGTGTTTGAGCGCGACGCTTCTGCGCGGACCATCGGCCTGATCCTCGCATGCCATGGCGTCGTGGCCTTCGGTCATACCGCGCGCGCATCCCATGACCATCTGCTGCGGCTGGTCGGTTTGGCTGAAGATTATCTCGAGCGCCATGGCGCACCACGACCCGTCGCAACAACGGAGACGGCGGTACCGGCGGATCCCGCCGTAACCGCCGGCTTGTGCGCCGCTGTATCGGCCGCCGCCGGATTTCCGCTGGCGATGAAAGTGGTCACCACACCGACGACGCTGGCCTATGCGCAACGATCCGACCTTGCCGAAATATCCCAGCAAGGTCCACCGACACCGCAGCATGCGATCTACACCAAGCGCGTGCCGCTGATCGACGACGACGTCGCGGCTTATGCCCGCCGCTACCGTGATTACCTTGCCCGTACGCTGGGACATGCCGCGGACGGCCGGATTGATGCAGCACCCCGCATTGCAGTTAGCCCGGCATTCGGTCTCTGCGCATTTGGTGTCAACGATCATTACGCGGCAGTGGCCGCAGAAATTTATTTGCACGATATCGACATCATGACCCGCGCCAGCGCGCATGGGACTTACCGTTCCGCAGCGGAACAGCATATTGCGCGCGCCGAGCTGGAATACGGCGGCTTCGAGCAGCGCGTGCGTGCCGGCATCGCATCCCCGCCCGCTACGGCTCCATACTGAGATCATGGCCGCATTCCATACTCTGCGCTGGATCGATGACTCACTGGAGCTGCTTGATCAGCGCCTGTTGCCGGATCACTGCACGTATCCGCGCTTCGACAGTGCCGCCGCCGTTGCTGCAGCGATCCGCGATCTGGTCGTGCGTGGCGCCCCGGCGATCGGCTGCGCTGCGGCCTACGGCATTGCGCTGGAAGCGCGGCGGCTGCGGCACGAGTCGCAGGCAGGCTTTGATGAGGGCATGCACCAGGCCTTTGCGGTGCTCGGTAACAGCCGCCCTACCGCGGTCAACCTGCACTGGGCGCTGGCACGGATGCGCGAACGTCTCCAGGCGTCCAGCGGTTCCGGCAATGCGGACCGCGCCGTGACGCTGCTCGATGCCGCACAGCGAATCGCCGCAGAAGATGTACGCATCAACCGCGCGCTGGGCGCACATGGCGCGGCGCTGCTGCCCGATGTCGCCCGCGTCATGACCCATTGCAATGCCGGCGCGCTGGCCACCGCAGGCCATGGCACGGCGCTGGGCGTGGTGCGATCCGCGGCACTGGCCGGCAAGAAAATGGAAGTCATTGCCAATGAGACACGTCCATTCCTGCAGGGCGCGCGGCTCACGGTCTGGGAGCTGCAGCAGGATGGCATTCCGGTAACGCTGATCGTCGACAGCGCTGCGGGCTATGTGATGGGTGCCCGGCACATCGACGCCGTCATCGTCGGTGCAGACCGCGTGGCGGCCAACGGCGATGTCGCCAACAAAATCGGCACTTACATGATGGCGGTATTGGCGAAACGCCATGCCATACCGTTTTATGTCGCCTGCCCGCTGTCGACGATCGATTTGACCATGCCGTCAGGCGGGGATATCCCGATCGAGGAAAGGGATTCCGGTGAAGTCGCGGGATATCGCGACCTGCGCTGGGCGCCACTCGGCGCCCATATTGCCAATCCGGTGTTCGATGTCACGCCGGCGGAATTGGTGACGGCGCTGATTACCGAAAAAGGGGTTGTGCAGGCGCCCGGCCGCACAACCATTCAACAGCTGTTCAACTGACACGCGTGCGTGTGACCGCGTGTCGGGCGATAACCGGGCACCGACGGTCAGAGCGTCAGGCCGCCGCTGACTTCGAGGACAGCGCCGGTGATATAGCTGGCTTCGTCGGAAGCAAGGAAGGCAAAAGTATTGGCAATTTCCTCGGGTTTGCCGAGACGGCCCATCGGCACGCGCTCTTCCAGTGCATGGATGACCTTGTCCGGTATCGAACCGAGGATCGGGGTCGAAATGAAGCCCGGACATACGGCGTTGGCACGGATTCCCTTGCGCCCCAGTTCACGTGCCCAGGTCTTGACCATGCCGATGACGGCAAACTTGCTGGCGGCATAGTTGGTCTGGCCGAAATTGCCGTAGAGACCAACGATCGAGGATGAATTGAGGATCACGCCGGATTGCTGCGCGATCATCTGGTTGACCACCGCACGGGTGCAGTTGTAGACACCTTTCAGGTTGATCTCGATGACTCGGTCGAACTGGTCTTCAGTCATGTTCTTCAGTTGGGCGTCGGCCACGATGCCGGCGTTGTTGACCAGGCAATCGATGCGCCCCCACTTGCCGACGGTGGCATTGACCAGTGCTTCCAGCGATTTCATGTCCCGGACATCGGCAATCTGCCCCATCGCCGTGCCGCCCGCTTCCTGACAGAGCTTTACGGTTTCGTCGATCCAATCCTGCCTGATGTCGCAGACCACGACCTTGGCACCTTCGCGGGTAAATTTGATCGCTGTCGCCTGCCCGATACCCCTGCCCGCGCCAGTGATGATCGCTACTTTGTCTTTGAGTCGCATGTAGTGCCTTTTCTAAATGGGCGCCCGATTGATGAGCGATTGCGGCGCACAATTTAGCCCATTTTGGCGCATCGCACAATGATCGAGCGCAAACATTACAACTATTTGTTTTTAAACGATTATTGCGCAGCAAAAAGGGACCGTCAGGCCCCGCAGAAACGACATGTGGCGTTGCATTGAAGCCGCCCCACAACAGTTAACTCTTTATTTCTGTTGAATTTTCCATCCGCGTTCAGCCGACGGCATGATGACAATCATCCCTGTTGCGCATGCGCGCTGCAGCCGATGCGCCCGGGCCTGTCCGTGGCAACGGCACCCGGACTGCCGATGCCAGATACAGCAGCACATGCGGTCGACACCGGATGCTCGCCAAGCCGGTTGCTCCACGGGTCCGGTCGCCGCAGTGCCCCGACAAGCGGCAGGCAGAATTTGCACAGCAAGCGGTCAATGACCCCGGACATCCTTCCGATCGGGCAAGCAGCGCCGAACAAGCTGTTCTGAGGCCGTCCAACGCCGGTCTTGACTAGATGGCGTGACGTCCCAAAGGGATGCATAGACTGGCTTTGGATTGGCCTGGGCGGTGGCGCGAAGTTAAACTTTAGATGCGCGGAGAAATATTCAATTTATTATTATATAAATCAATAACTTACGTTACAATATTAATTTTAACCCTCAATTCTTGCTGCGCCGCTGCAAAAAGAACTGCTGCAACAATGCCACTGATTCGGCAGCCAGCAGCCCACCGCTGATCACCGCATGATGATTCAGGTGGGATTGCGCAAACAGGTCGATGGCGCTGCCGCAGGCGCCCGTCTTCGGGTCACGGGCGCCGAATATCACGTGCCGGATGCGCGCATGCATGATCGCCCCTGCGCACATCACGCAGGGCTCCAGCGTGACATACAGATCACATTCGGTAAGGCGGTAATTGCCCAACGTCTGGCTCGCGGCGCGCATCGCCATGATTTCTGCATGTGCAGTCGGATCGGTACCGGCGATCGGCTGGTTGTAGCCACGCCCAATGATCGTGCCGTCCCTGACCACCACCGCGCCCACCGGCACTTCGTCGGCAGCCGCCGCCTGCGCAGCGAGTTCCAGGGCAACCTGCATGAATACCGGGTCTGAGGTCATCGCCGCATCCAGGCTAACGCATCGCGCGCATGGCATCGGCATACGCTTCCGGTTTGAACCCGACCAGCAGCTGCGCCCCGGACTCCATGACGGGGCGCTTGATCAACGAAGGATGGGCCAGCATCAGGTTAATGGCTTTCTGCGCATCGAGTCCCTGCCTGTCGGCGTCCGGCAACCTGCGAAATGTAGTGCCCGCGCGATTGAGCAGTGTTTCCCAACCCAGCTCTCCGCACCAGCGGTCGAGCCGGTCGCGAGCAATGCCAGCCGTTTTGTAATCATGAAAGCGGTAAGCGACGCCCCGGGCATCCAGCCAGGCGCGTGCCTTTTTGACTTTATCGCAGTTGCGGATGCCGTAGATGGTGATGGTCAACGAAATTTCCTATAGGCGCCCTGTTCGGCTTCCCCAGCTAAAATCCCCCATGGCGACCAGGTCGTGCCATCGCCTCTATCGTGCAAAACACGGCCGGTGATTCTACTCAAGTTATACAGTGACTTGTGCCGTGCAACTGTGCCGCGGCCATTTTCTCATGCAGTGCGAACAACAACATCGACCACGATCTGCCGCCAGCGGGTCGACCCGGATTCCGAGCCTGGAAGCCCATGTGTGTGAGTGCTACGGCGTGGTAAAGAGGGAAATGCTCCGCCTGCTTCCTGCACTGCCATAACATCAACTGCATCCATCCTGCTGCCGCACCTGCTCCTGTGCGGTTGCCGGTGCGCAAGCCGGAGCGCCCGCACCACGTTCAGTGGCGATGCGATGCACAGTTTTGGCTTTTGGCGCCTGCGTAATGCCGGGGTTCATTCTTGCGCTCGCTCGCCGCCAAGTGCCTTGACCAGATCAGCAAGCATCAGCGAGAGCTCGCCTGTCATCAGCGCAAAATCAATTTCGAACTGCTCCTGGTCGTCGTCGACTTCGGCATCCGATTCGCGCTTGAGAATGTTGAGAAAAGTCAGACGCCGGACCTGCAGTTGCTCGGTCAGCACGAATGAAATCCTGTCGTTCCACGTGAGCCCGAGTCGCACCACGGTCTTGCCGGCAGCGATGTGATCGCGGATCTCCCGTCCCTCGAGGTTGTGGCGCGCATAGCGGACCGTGGCCTTGCTGGCGTCGGCAGAGCGCAGCTCAAGGTCCTGATCGATGTCGAAAACGCCGGGCGCCTCGCCGCGCACCAGCCATTCCGACATGGCTGCAGCCGGCGAACGTTGCGCCTCCAGTCGCAGGGCTTGCATGCCGTCATCGGCATGACGCAGTGCTTCCATGAACTCCTCGGCTTTGGCATCGCCGGCAGCCTCCACCACCAGCCAGCCACGAGCGGCATCGATCCACCCATGGGTGGTCCGCCGGCGCGCGAGTGCCCGCGGCAACAACTCGTTCGTTACCTGGTCCTTGATGTCGCGCATCTGCTTGCGGCCAACCGGGTGAGCCTGCTGGTGCGCGATCTCCGCAGCCCGGTCCCGCGCTTGCTGGCGGATCACTGAAGCGGGCAGCAGTTTCTGCTCCACGCCCAGCGCCAGCAGATACTGACCGTTCTGCTGGTAGAGGAACAAATCATCGTCCTGCGGACGAATCCAGCCCCGGCTTTCCATTTGGAAACCGCCGCAGGGCTGCAGTGGCTGGTTCGCGAGCTTGCGCTCGAGATCGTCGGCTGCAACGGCCATCTCCGCAGGCAGGCGGTAGACCACAATGTTCTTGAACCACATGGGGAGGATAAAAAGCGCCTGATTATACGGGCAGTCGCCGCACGGGAACAGCGCCAGTCGGACAAATCTGCCTCATTCGCCGCGAACTGCGCCGCGGTCATTCCCACTCGATCGTCGCCGGCGGCTTCCCCGAGATGTCGTAGACCACGCGGTTGATGCCGCGCACTTCGTTGATGATGCGGTTTGACACTTTAGCCAGCAGGCTGTACGGCAGTTCCGCCCAGTGCGCCGTCATGAAATCCGTAGTCTGCACGGCACGCAGTGCGACCACGTATTCGTAGGTACGGCCGTCACCCATGACTCCCACCGACTTCACGGGCAGGAACACGGCAAAGGCCTGCGCGGTCTTTTCATACCAGCCGGAAGCGCGCAGTTCGTCAATAAAAATGGCATCAGCGTCGCGCAGCAGATCCGCATAGTCCGCCCTGACCTCGCCGAGGATGCGCACACCGAGTCCCGGGCCCGGGAAAGGATGGCGAAACACCATGTCATGCGGCAAACCCAGTGCCAGCCCCAGTTCGCGCACTTCGTCCTTGAACAGTTCACGCAGCGGCTCGAGCAGTTTCAGATGCAGCGTATCGGGCAGCCCACCGACGTTATGGTGCGACTTGATGGTGTGCGCCTTCTTGGTCTTGGCACCCGCCGATTCGATGACATCAGGATAGATGGTGCCCTGCGCCAGCCATTTCACTTTGGGCAGTTTTGCGGATTCCGCCTGAAAGACCTCGATGAACTCACGGCCGATGATCTTGCGTTTCTGCTCCGGGTCGGCAACTCCGGCGAGGTGCCCCATGAACTGGTCGCGGGCGTCGACGTGCACGACTTTGACGCCGAGGCTGCGGGCGAAAGTTGCCATGACCTGTTCGGCTTCATTCAGCCGCAACAGGCCATTGTCGACGAAGACGCAAGTCAGCTGCTTGCCGATGGCTCGATGGATCAGCGCCGCGGCCACCGAGGAATCAACACCACCCGAGAGGCCAAGCACGACCTCCTCATCCCCGACATCGCCCCGGATCCGGGCAACGGCCTCTTCGACGTAGTTGGGCATGCTCCAGTCGCCGGAGAGCCCGCAGATGCCCAGCACAAAGCGCTCGATCAGTGCCTTGCCCTGCAGAGTATGCGTGACCTCGGGGTGGAACTGCACGCCGTAGAACCGGCGCGCCTCATCCGCCATGCCGGCGATCGGACACGTCGCGTTGCTGGCCATCAGCTTGAAGCCCTGCGGCATCTCGATGACCTTGTCGCCGTGGCTCATCCACACGTCGAGCATGCCGTGACCGTCGGCGGTCGTCCGGTCCTGGAGGTCATTCAGCAGTGCGGTGTGGCCGCGGGCACGCACCTCGGCATAACCGAATTCGCGAACCTTGCCCATTTCGACTTTGCCGCCCAGCTGCTCCGCCATGGTCTGCATGCCGTAGCAGATGCCGAGGACCGGCACGCCCAGGCTGTAAACGAGTGCAGGAGCACGCGGCGTGCTCTCTTCCCATACCGAGGCGGGCCCGCCGGAGAGGATCACGCCGCTCGGCTTGAACACACGGATGAAGTCATCGGTGACATCATGCGGGTGCAGTTCACAGTAGACATGCAGCTCGCGCACCCGGCGCGCAATCAACTGGGTGTATTGCGAGCCGAAATCAAGAATCAGGATTTTTTCGTGATGCACGTGCACGACCGGACGGGCTGGTTTTCAGGCGCCGGGGCGGATTGCGCCGGCGAACGGATTATTCCACGCGGTAATTCGGCGCTTCCTTGACGATCTGCACATCATGCACATGCGATTCACGCACGCCAGCCGTCGTAATTTCGACGAATTCCGCATCACGCCGGACGGCGTCGATGGTGCCGCAGCCCATGTAACCCATGCTCGCGCGCAGGCCGCCCATCAGCTGGTGGATCAGCGGTGCCACGCCGCCCTTGTAAGGAACGCGGCCTTCGACGCCTTCGGGCACCAGTTTCTCGGTATCCAGTTCGTCAAGTTCCTGGAAATAGCGGTCGGCGGAGCCTTGCTGCATGGCGCCAAGGGACCCCATGCCGCGATAGGATTTATAGGAGCGGCCCTGGAACAGTTCGATTTCACCGGGTGATTCTTCGGTGCCGGCAAACAGGCTGCCGACCATGACGGTATGTGCGCCGGCAGCAATCGCCTTGGCGATGTCGCCGGAGTAGCGGATACCGCCGTCGGCGATCAGTGGCACATCGGTCTTCTGCAGCGCTTTGGCCACATTGGCCACGGCAGAGATCTGCGGCACGCCGATGCCGGCGACCACACGGGTGGTGCAGATCGATCCCGGGCCGATACCGACTTTGACACCATCGGCGCCGTGATCGACCAGCGCTTTCGCCGCCGTGGCGGTCGCGATATTGCCGCCGATGACCTGCAGTTTCGGGTAGGTGCGCTTCAGCCAGCGCACGCGTCTCAGCACCCCCTCGGAATGTCCGTGCGCGGTATCCACGATGATGACGTCGACGCCGGCCTCGACCAGCGCTTCAGCGCGTTCCTCCGTGCCCTCGCCGACCCCGACCGCTGCACCGACGCGCAGACGCCCCAGCCTGTCCTTGCAGGCGTTGGGATGTTCGGAGGATTTCAGGATATCCTTGACCGTCACCAGGCCACGCAATTCGAAGTTCTTGTTGACCACCAGCACTCGCTCCAGGCGGTGCTTGTGCATCAGCATCCGGGCTTCTTCCCGGCTTGAGCCCTCCCGGACCGTGATCAGCTTGGCCCGGGGCGTCATGATGTTCTTGACCGGCTGGTTGAGCTTGCTCTCGAAGCGCAGGTCGCGGTTGGTGACTATGCCGACGACTTTGCCGTCAGGCTCGATCACCGGCAGTCCGGAAATGTGGTACTGCTGCGTCAATGCCAGGACATCCCTGACGGTCATGTCCTTGGTGATCGTGATCGGGTCCTTGACAATGCCGCTCTCGAAACGCTTGACCTTGGTAACTTCGACGGCCTGCGCCTTGGGGGTCATGTTCTTGTGCACGATGCCAATGCCGCCTTCCTGAGCAATGGCGATGGCCAGACGGGCCTCGGTCACGGTGTCCATGGCCGCCGACAGCAGCGGTATATTCAGGGAAATGCCACGGGTAAGCTTGGTCTTGAGGCTGACTTCCCTTGGCAGGATCGCCGAATGCGCCGGAATCAGCAGAACATCGTCGAAAGTCAGGGCTTTTTGCACCACACGCATGGAGGCGTCCCTCGCAAAGCGCGGATTATAGGCGCTGAGCCGTAAACGGTAAACTGACTGTGGCGTTGTTACATTGACTGCGACACGCAAACTGGCTATTTTCTGGGCAGTTGCAAAATCAAGTAAGGCGCGATGCCTCGCATTCAAGCCGTGCACCAGCATTGGTATGGGTTCATTATTCACATTGACCAGGCCCTGATCATGAGAAACGTTTTTGTCATCCTTGCCCTGATAGCCTTGCCGGCTGCGGCGCATGCCCAGATCATGAAATGCATCGGTGCCGGTGGCCGTGTCGAGTTTGCGACTGCCTGCCCACCGGGGACCAGGGCGGAAGCCACCGGTATCCGCAACAATCCGGGCGCTGCTTCGGCTGCTCCGCAAAAGTCATTGACCGAGCGGGATGCCGAATTTCGCAAGCGCCAGCTCGAGCAACAGGATACGGCGAAGAAAACCGAGGAAAAGTCCCGCGACGCCGCGGACCGGAAGCAGAACTGTGAAGCCGCGCAAACCTATCTGCGCGGCCTGCAGGCCGGCAGCAGGATCACGAAACCCGATCCCAAAACCGGCGAACTCGTGTTTCTTGACGATGCTGAACGTGCCGTGGAAGCAGCGCGGGCGCAGCGCGCAGTGGATACCAACTGCAAATGAGCGTTTAGCGTTTGCTGGCGCGTTTCCGGCGCGCCACCTTCGGTTCCGCCCCTAACGGCCGGTAGATCTCGACGCGGTCGCCGGGGCACAAAATCGTATCCGGCGGCATGACCTGTCCATATACGCCGACTGGCGTAGCTGCCGGATCGATTTCCGGAAATTCGCGCAGCAAACCGGAGCGCCGCAAGGCGACCGCAAGCGTTGCGCCGTCGGGAAGCTCCACCTCGCGCACGATCGGCCGCCCGGGCAGCGCGTAAACCACGGACACTAGCAACCCGGCCTCATACGTTGCGGTAGAGCTGCTCTGCCCGTTGCTGGAACGCATCGACCATGGTACTCGCTATGTACCCGAATACAGGCCCCACCAGTTTTTCGAGCAATTTGCTGGAAAACTCGTACTGCAGTTGGAAATCAATTTTGCATGCGCCATCACCCAGTGGCGTGAATCGCCATTCCCCGTCGAGCGACCGGAACGGGCCTTCGACCAGATGCATGGTCATCCGGACCGGAAACTGCTTGCGGTTCTCGGTTGAAAAACTCTGGCGAATACCGCGATAGTTGATGTGCAGAGTTGCGCAAGTCGTATCTGCGTCGCGTCTGGGCACTGCAGTGCCGCTGCACCAAGGCAGAAACGCGGGGTAACGCTCAACATCGTCGACCAGGCTGAACATTTGCTCCGCGCTGAAGGGCAACAGGGCCGAGCGGGATACCTTCATGCGGTAAACCGCACTGGCACGGCCGGCCCGGTTAAAATACAACTTGTCATTATCTGGTTACGCAATGAGTATCGTTCAGAACAAAAAGGCATTTCATGACTATTTTATCGAACAGCGCTATGAGGCGGGTATCGCTCTGGAAGGCTGGGAGGTAAAAGCCATCCGGGCCGGACGGGCACAAATCAAGGAGGCATATGTCATTGTCAGCAATTCTGAACTGTTCCTGATGGGCTGCCATATTAGCCCGCTGCCGACAGCGTCCAAGCATGTCCTCCCCGATCCGGTGCGTACCCGCAAGCTGCTGCTGCATGCCGAAGAAATCAGCCGACTGATCGGCAGCGTGGAGCGTGCCGGATACACCCTGGTGCCATTGGACCTGCATTACGCCAAGGGCAAGATCAAGCTGGAGATCGGATTGGCCAAGGGCAAGAAACAGCATGACAAGCGTGCCACCGAAAAGGACAAGGAATGGCAACGCGAACAGCAGCGGGCGCTTCGCACCAGAGCATAGGCGATGTCCTGCTGCTCGGCCGGAACAAGGTGGGGTGGCTGATGGGACTCGAACCCACGACAACTGGAATCACAATCCAGGACTCTACCAACTGAGCTACAGCCACCACTGGAACCAACTCTAATGCGCTGTTTACTGGCGCGCCCGGCGGGACTCGAACCCACAACCCCCGGCTTAGAAGGCCGGTGCTCTATCCGGTTGAGCTACGGGCACAAACGGGCGGGCATGCCGGGACTTTTCCCGCTGGGACTGAAGGCGCGTAATATACTCCGCCCCTGACGTTAGCGTCAATTGCACACGCATTTCCGGGGTAGTCCGTTTGCTTGCGACGGCTATCGAATTCTGTTATTAAAGCTCTTTTTTTAAGCGCATAATGATCTTTATGGCCACTGAAATACTCAAGAATTTCCCTGCCTACAAACCCAAAGGCAAAGAGGAATACATGAATGCGCGGCAACTTGCGCATTTCCGCACCATGCTCGAAGAAATGAAGCGGGAACTGTCCCAGGACATTGACCGCACCGTTCACACGATGCAGGACGAAGCAACCATATTCGCCGATCCCAACGACCGCGCCAGCCAGGAGTCAGACATGTCGCTGGAGTTGCGCAATCGCGATCGTGAGCGCAAGCTGATCAAGAAAATCGACGAAACCATCGCCCGTATTGCCGCCAAGGATTATGGGTATTGCGATTCGTGCGGAGTGGAAATCGGCCTCAAGCGGCTGGAGGCACGCCCGACTGCTACGCTCTGCATCGACTGCAAGACGCTTGACGAGTTGCGGGAACGGCAGGTCGCCAAGTAACAGCCTCGAACCCGCCGTCGGCAGCTACAAAAAAAGGGGGGCAAAGCCCCCCTTTTTTTCATGGCCTCGCACCGATCGTCCGGCGCCGGCTCCCGGAGCTTGTTACTGAACCTGCTCGGGCTGCGATTCCGCAGCTGCAGCCACCGCCTTCATCGACAGGCGCAGACGCCCCTTTTCATCGGCCTCGAGTACTTTTACCCGCACCGACTGGCCTTCCTTGAGGTGATCGGCAACGCTGTTGACGCGCTCATTGGCGATCTGCGAAATATGCAGCAGGCCGTCGCGTCCGGGCAGCACGCTGACGATCGCACCAAAGTCCAGCAGCTTGAGCACGGTACCTTCGTAAATCCGCCCGACCTCGACGTCCGCCGTCAGTTCTTCGATGCGCTTGCGGGCGTTTTCGCCGCCTTCCGAGGACACACAGGCAATGGTGACCATGCCGTCATCCTGGATGTCGATGGTGGTGCCGGTTTCCTCGGTAATCGCCCGAATGACCGCCCCGCCCTTGCCGATGACATCGCGGATTTTCTCGGGTTTGATTTTCATCGTGATCATGCGCGGCGCCCAAGCCGAGAGTTCTGCGCGCGGCGTGTCGATAGTGCTGCGCATTTTCTCCAGAATGTGCAGGCGTCCTTCTCGGGCCTGGACCAGCGCGGCATGCATAATCTCCTTGGTGATGCCGGTGATCTTGATGTCCATTTGCAATGCCGTTACGCCGCTCTCGGTTCCTGCCACCTTGAAGTCCATGTCGCCGAGATGATCCTCGTCACCGAGAATGTCCGACAGCACCGCAAACCGGTTGCCTTCCTTGATCAGGCCCATGGCGATACCCGCGACATGCGCCTTCAGCGGCACGCCGGCATCCATCAGTGCCAGGCAACCGCCACAGACCGAGGCCATCGAGCTCGATCCGTTGGATTCGGTAATTTCCGAAACGACACGAATGGAATAAGCAAATTCTTCGGCTGATGGCAGCACTGCGACCAATGCGCGCTTGGCCAGACGTCCATGACCGATTTCGCGACGCTTAGGCGAACCGACGCGTCCGGTTTCACCGGTGGAATACGGCGGGAAATTGTAGTGCAGCATGAAGCGGTCACGATACTCGCCCTGCAGCGCATCGATAATCTGCTCGTCGCGTGAAGTGCCCAGCGTCGCAACCACAATGGCCTGGGTTTCGCCGCGGGTGAACAGCGCAGAGCCGTGAGTGCGCGGCAGCACGCCGGTACGAATGGTGATCGGGCGCACCGTGCGCGTATCGCGGCCGTCGATGCGCGGTTCGCCGTCGAGGATCTGGTTGCGGACGATTTTTGCCTCGATATTTCCGAATTCCGCCTTCACTGCATTGATCAGGTCGGGCGATGCATCCGCCGGCAGCAATTCAGCGATCACTTTTGTGCTGATTTCCTTGACGCGCACGGTACGCGCCTGCTTCTGCTTGATTTGATAGGCCTGACGCAGGTCGGCCTCGGCGATTTGCGCCATACGCGCGATGAGTTGCTCATCTTTCTGCGGCGGCTCCCAGTTATATTCCGGAACGCCGATTTCATCGACCATTTCATTGATCGCGTTGATAACCGTTTGCAACTGCTCGTGGCCGAACACCACGGCACCGAGCATGACGTCTTCGGAGAGTTGCTGCGCTTCCGATTCCACCATCAGCACGGCGTGCTGAGTGCCAGCAACGACCAGATCCAGCTGCGAAGTTTTCAGTTCGGTCGCAGTCGGATTCAGGATGTACTGGCCGTTGCTGTAGCCCACGCGCGCCGCCCCGATCGGCCCGTCGAACGGCATGCCCGAGAGCGCCAGCGCGGCCGAGGCACCGACCATGGCCGGGATGTCGGCATCAATCTCGCTATTCGAAGACATTACCGTGGCAACGATCTGCACTTCATTGTAAAAACCTTCGGGAAACAGCGGGCGTATCGGGCGATCGATCAGGCGGCAGGTCAGGATTTCCTTCTCTGACGGTCGACCTTCGCGACGGAAAAACCCACCGGGAATCTTGCCGGCGGCGTAAGTGCGTTCCTGATAATCCACCGTCAGCGGGAAGAAGTCCTGTCCCGGCTTCGCATTACGCGCGCCGACAACGGTGACCAGAACCACCGTGTCTTCCATTGTGACGACTACGGCGCCGGAAGCCTGGCGCGCAATTTCGCCGGTCTCCAGCGTCAGCTGGTGGCGACCCCACATCAACGTTTTCTTTACCGGATCCAAAGTGATTTTCCTTTTCTCAAAAACAAAAAAGACCGCACACGCGGTCTTCCGGAGGATCAATAACGATCAGCAGCCGATGCCCCCCAGCATCGGCTTGCGCACCATGCGCCGCGCGGAATGCTCACGGACGCCGCCATTGCTGGCCTGCATTGCGCGAGCTTACTTGCGAAGGCCAAGACGCTCGATCAGCGCCTTGTACTGCTCGGCCTTGGTTCTTTTCAGGTAATCCAGCAGCTTACGACGCGTACTGACCATCCTCAGCAAACCGCGACGGGAGTGATGATCCTTGTTATGCGCCTTGAAATGCTCGGTCAGATCCGTGATGCGCGCAGTCAGCAGCGCGACCTGGACCTCCGGCGAGCCCGTATCGCCCTTGGCACGCTGAAAGTCCTGCAAAACTTGTGCCTTCTGGGCAGTGGTTACAGCCATGTTCTATCTCCGACGAAAAAACGCGTTATTTTACCCCGTAACTACAGGATTACTCAAGCCGTTTTGGCCTGAAACCTCGCCCTGCAGCTGGCTCACCAAGCGACGGGCTGCCAGCAAACCCGCGTTCACCTCACCGATGCCGAAAAATACGCCCTCGGACCCATACAGCCGGCACAGTCCAGGTATCGCAGTCGGTCCCAGATCGACCCGCTGACCGGAAATGAGCCGGCGTTCATCGTTCGCAGCAACGTCAAGACGTGTCAGGCCGGAGGCGAAAGTCTCCGGTGGCTGCAGTCGTTCCCGCCGCTGTGGCATGGCCATGCCTTCCAAGTCATCGATCGACACGGCGTCTGCCAGAGCGAATTCACCCGCCTGCTCCCGCGTCAATGCGGTCAGGTGGGCACCACAACCCAGCGCAGCACCGATGTCCTCGGCCAGTACACGGATATAAGTCCCTTTGCTGCAGGAGATGCGCAGCGTTAAGGTTTTCTCAATAAAATCAATTAATTGTATGCTGTTGATTGTAACTTGCCGTGGCTCCCGGGCCACGGTTTCCCCGGCGCGCGCATAAGCATACAGCGGTTTGCCCCGCACTTTGATGGCAGCGTGCATCGGCGGCGTTTGCTGCAATGGACCGACGAAAGCCTGCAACGCCACGGTCACCTGGGATAGCGTCACCGCCACCGGCCTCTGTTGGATGACATCCCCCTCGGCATCGCCCGTGGCGGTGACGGTGCCCAACCGCAACGTGGCAAGATAGCCCTTGTCGGCGTCAAGCAGAAACTGCGAAAACTTGGTCGCCTCGCCGAATCCGATCGGCAGCAGGCCGTCGGCCAGTGGATCGAGTGTCCCGGTGTGGCCCGCCTTGCGTGCCCAGAACAGGCGCTTGGCCCGCACCACGGCCTGCTGCGAAGTCAAGCCCCGCGGCTTGTTCAGCAGCAGAACGCCGTCAACCGCATCGCGGGTGGCAGCTGCCGTCACGGCCGTTTTTTCTCCGCCGCATCTCCGGCGACAGCCTCGTCGATGAGCCGGGAGAGCCGCATGCCGCGTTCGACCGAAATATCGTAGTGAAAATGGAGCTGAGGAACGGTACGCAATTTGATGCGTTTCGCGAGTGTGCTGCGCAGGAATCCTGCGGCGTGCTCGAGCGCTTTGCTGGCGGCCTCCTGCTGGACCGGCTCTCCAAGCACCGTAAAAAACACCTTGGCGTGGGCATTGTCCTGCGTCACCTCGACATCGGTAATGGTGACAAGATCGACGCGCGGATCCTTGATCTCAAGCCGGATGATGTCGGACAGCTCGCGCTGGATCTGATCGGCAATGCGCCGTCCGCGGGGAAAATCTTTAGGCATGGTACCCCCAATCTGCAGCCGGCGACGGAGCGCCGGTCCGGACCAACATCATCCGGAACTGCGCTATAAAGTCCTTGCCACTTCGACGACCTCGAAGACTTCCAACTGGTCGCCTTCTTTGATGTCATTGAAGTTTTTGAGTGACAAGCCGCACTCGAACCCGGCTTTCACTTCGCGCACATCGTCCTTGAAGCGCTTCAATGAGTCGAGTTCGCCTTCGTGGATAACGACATTGTCGCGGAGTAATCGGACTTTCGAGCCGCGGCGGATCAGACCTTCCAGCACATAACACCCCGCAACGGAGCCGATTTTCGAGATGCGGAAAACCTGGCGTATCTCCACCAGACCGATCGCGTTTTCCTTGCGTTCCGGCGAAAGCATACCGGTGAGTGCCGCCTTGATTTCATCGACGGCATCGTAAATTACGTTGTAATAACGGATATCAACACCGTTGCCTTCGGCCAGCTTGCGCGCCATGTTGTCGGCACGGGTATTGAAGCCGATGATCACCGCCTTGGACGCAAGCGCGAGATTGACGTCAGACTCGGTGATGCCGCCGATCGCGGCATGTACGATATTGACCTTCACTTCGTCAGTCGAGAGCTTGCTAAGCGCATGCGTCAGGCCCTCATAGGAACCTTGGACGTCCGCCTTGATGATCAGCGACAGCGTTTTGACCTCACCCTCGCCCATCTGTTCAAAGATGTTCTCGAGCTTGGCCGCCTGCTGTTTGGCCAATTTCACGTCGCGGAACTTGCCTTGGCGGAATAACGCGATTTCCCGTGCCTTGCGTTCGTCACCAAGTACCATCACTTCAGCACCGGCCGCCGGCACGTCCGATAAACCCAGCACTTCCACGGGGATGGACGGCCCGGCGGAATCAATGGTTTTCCCGGTTTCGTCCAGCAATGCGCGCACGCGCCCGAATACCGCACCCGCCAGAACGATATCGCCACGCTTCAGGGTACCTGACTGCACCAGTATGGTCGCCACCGGACCACGGCCCTTGTCAAGACGGGATTCCACGACGATACCTTTTGCCGGTGCATCACGCGGTGCTTTCAGTTCGAGCACTTCGGCCTGCAGCAGAATCCGCTCGAGCAGGCTATCGATGCCCTGGCCAGTCGTTGCCGATACCTCGACGAACATCGTGTCGCCGCCCCACTCTTCCGGAACCACTTCGCGCGCGGCGAGATCCTGCTTGACGCGCTCCGGATTGGCTTCCGGTTTGTCGATCTTGTTGAGCGCGACGATCATCGGGACTTTCGCGGCCTTGGCATGATGGATCGCCTCCGCAGTCTGCGGCATGACGCCGTCGTCGGCCGCAACCACCAGAATCACGAGATCGGTTACCTTCGCACCACGGGCCCGCATAGCGGTGAACGCCTCATGACCCGGCGTGTCGAGGAAAGTGATCATTCCGCGCGCCGTTTCAACGTGATATGCACCGATATGCTGCGTAATCCCGCCGGCTTCGCCGCTGGCAACGCGGGTGCGGCGAATGTAATCGAGCAATGAAGTCTTGCCGTGGTCAACGTGCCCCATCACCGTCACCACCGGTGCGCGCGGCTCCGCCTCGACCTGCCCCGCCGACTCGACAAGGAATGCATCGGGTTCATCAAGTTTTGCGCGCTTGGCAACATGGCCCATCTCTTCGACGAGGATGATTGCGGTGTCCTGATCGAGAACCTGATTGATCGTGGCCATCGTGCCGAGTTTCATCAGTGTCTTGATGACCTCGGCGGCCTTGACTGCCATTTTGTGTGCAAGGTCACCGACCGTGATGGTTTCCGGCACCAGAACCTCCCGCACCAAGGGTTCGGTGGGCGCCGTAAAGCCATGCTGCTGGTCGCCATCCTGCTTGTGAGAGGTACGATGTACCTTGCGGTCACGCCAGCCGAGACCACCCGAGGCATCACCGCGCGTCTTGATGCTGCGCTTGCGTGCCGTGGGATCCTGCCAGACGACCTGCTTGACCGGTTTCTTTGCGCCTTTTTTTGCCTTGCCGGCAGCATCGCCTGCAGGTACGGCAGGCTTGTGTATCGTGCCCTCGACCACCGGCTCTGCTGCTGCAGTTTCTGCAGCCGTGCCAGGAGGTGCAGCGATCGGCGCTTCCTTCGCCGAGGCGGCTTCGGCTGCGCTTTCCGCAGCGGCTTGGGATTTTTTTCGCTTTTCCTGCTTCTTCGCGGCATCCTCGGCTTGTCGCGAAGCAAGTTCGGCCTGCTGTTTCGCCTCGGCTTCGCGGGCAGCGAGCTCTGCGGCGTCGATCACCGGCCTGGCCGTCTGCTCCTCGGCTTTTTCCGGCTCAACCGCATCGCGCTTGACCAGCACCCGTTTCTTGCGCACTTCGACCTGAATCGTCCGGGCTTTGCCAGTGGTGGCGTCAGCCTTCTTGATTTCAGTCGTCTGCCGGCGGGTCAGCGTGATCTTCTGCTTGCTCTCCTTGCCGCCATGCGCCTCCCGCAGATAGTCGAGAAGCTGTGTCTTGTCTTTTTCAGTCAGCGCCGCGTCACCGGTCAGCGCTTTTTTTACGCCGGCAGCTCGCAACTGCTCAAGAAGCAGTTCCGGCTGGACGCCCAGTTCCTGGGCAAACTCTTTGATTTTGATCTGTGGCATCGATTACTTTTGCAGTGTCAAGCGTTGGTTTCAGCGAACCACGGCGCGCGTGCCGCCATGATCAGCGTTTTTGCACGTTCGGAGTCGAGCGCCGTCAACTCCACGAGATCGTCGGCCGCGTAGTCGGCCAGATCTTCCTGGGTGGCAATGCCTTTGGAGGCGAGCAGACGTGCCGTGTCATTGTCCATGCCCTCGACTTTCATCAGGTCCTCGATGTCATGCTCGACTTTTTCCTCGCTGGCAATCGCCTGTGTCAGCAGCGCATTGCGGGCACGGCTGCGCAGCTCGTTGACGGTGGCCTCGTCGAAAGCCTCCATCTCCAGCATTTCGGTCAGCGGCACATAAGCCACCTCTTCCAGGGTCGTGAAGCCCTCCTGCACCAGAATGTCGGCGACCTCTTCGTCGACATCGAGTTTTTCCATGAATTCGGCGCGCGTGCGTGACGTTTCTTCTTCGCTTTTTTTCTTCGCGTCAACCTCGGTCATCAGATTCAGTTCCCAGCCGGTGAGTTCGCCCGCCAGGCGGACGTTCTGTCCGCTGCGGCCGATCGCCTGCGCGAGGTTTTCCTCGTCGACCACGATGTCCATGCTGTGTTTCTCTTCGTCGACGACGATGCTGCTCACTTCTGCCGGCGCGAGCGCATTAATGACGAATTGCGCAGGGTCCGGATTCCACAGCACAATGTCCACGCGCTCCTGCGCCAGTTCGGCAGTCACTGCCTGTACGCGCGAGCCGCGCATGCCGACGCAAGTGCCGATCGGATCGATACGGGGATCCTTGGAATGCACGGCGATCTTTGCCCTTGATCCGGGATCACGCGCTGCCCCCTTGATTTCGAGCAACCCCTCTTCGATTTCCGGCACTTCGAGCTCAAACAGCTTGGCGAGAAATTCCGGTGCTGTGCGCGACAGAATCAGGTGCGGGCCGCGCGCGAGGCGATCGACTTTCCAGACGTAGGCGCGGACGCGGTCACCGAGACGGAGATTTTCCTTGGGAATCATCTGATCTCGCGGCAGCATCGCCTCGAGACGGCCGGATTCGACAATGGCGTTGCCGCGCTCCATGCGCTTGATTACCCCGGTGACCAGATGCTCCTTGCGGGCAAGGAAGTCGTTGAGAATCTGCTCGCGCTCGGCATCGCGGATTTTCTGGACGATCACCTGCTTGGCCGTCTGGGCACCAATGCGGCCGACGTCCATACCTTCCAGCGGCTCCTCGATGAATTCACCGAGTTGCGCGTCCGGATTCTCTTCCTGCGCTTCATGCAGCTTGTATTGGCGAGAAGGGATTTCAATTTCTTCGTTTTTCACCACTTCCCAGCGGCGGAAAAAGGAAAATTCGCCAGTGGCGCGGTCCACCGCAGCCCGGATATCCACGTCTTCGGTAAAGCGTTTCTTGGCCGCCGAAGCCAGGGCGAGTTCGAGCGCGCCGAACACGATTTCCTTGTCGACGTTCTTTTCGCGCGCCAGCGCGTCAACCAACAACAGAATTTCACGACCCATTTCCGTCTCCCGCTCAAAGCACCGGCACCAGCCGCGCTTTATCCACATTGCCCAAGTCAAGCGACAGCACCTGCCCGTCGACTTCCAGACCCACTTTGCCCGCTTCAGCCTCACGCAATACGCCGACAAAATTGCGCTGCCCTTCCACCGGGAGGCGCAGTTTCAGTCGTGCCTTTTGCCCGGTAAACCGCGCAAAATCACCCGCGGTACGCAGTGGCCGGTCCAGCCCGGGCGACGATACTTCCAATCGCTCGTAACTGATGTTCTCCACCGCGAACAACCGGCTCAGGTGATTGCTCACCAGGGCACAATCATCAACATTGATGCCACCGGACTTGTCGATAAACACGCGCAACAGCGCCCCTTTGGCGGAACGCTCCAGATCCACCATTTCATAGCCGAGGCCAGCCAGCGTATTTTCGAGCAAACCCTGCAAATCCATGCAATATCAGCACCACAAACAAAAAATGGGCGAATCGCCCATCCCGCCCATCCGTGGTGCTGCCCAATCTGTTTCACAGAACTTTGAAGTATAACAAGAATCCGGAGATTTCGTCCACTAATCCGCAGGGCTCGCGATACTGCACGCAGCAGTAAAAAAATATATAAAAATCAATAGATTAAATATAAAAATAAGCTGCGCAAAGCAGTTTCCCGTTGCGGGTCACTTGCGGGGATCCGATAACTGTATATAATTACAGTTATGGACGACGAAAACCTCACCGAAAACCACAAACCCCTGACTGCGCGTCAGGTGGAAATTCTGCGCCTGATCGAGGCGCATGTCGAAGACTCCGGATTTCCGCCCACGCGCGCCGAAATCTGCAGCGCGATGGGCTTCAGTTCCCCCAATGCGGCGGAAACTCATTTGCGTGCCCTTGAGCGCAAGGGCGTCATCGCAATGACTTCCGGCGCTTCGCGCGGCATCCGCCTGAAGCAGCAGTCAACCCTGCCGGTTATCGGACGTGTTGCCGCCGGCAGTCCGATGCTGGCTGAGCAGAACGTCGAACAGCGCTACCGCATCGACCCTGCACTGTTCGAGCCGGCGGCCGATTATCTGCTCAGGGTGCGCGGCATGAGCATGCGCGATGCCGGCATCCTGGAAGGCGACCTGCTGGCCGTACATCGCACACCGCATTTCAAGTCCGGACAGATTGTCGTCGCCCGACTCCATGATGAAGTAACCGTCAAACGCATACAGCGTACCCGCAATACCGTGGAACTGATTGCGGAAAACCCCGATTTCAAACCCATTATCGTCGATTTGAAGCGCGAACCGCTGGAAATCGAGGGCATCGCAGTCGGCGTCATCCGCAACGGCAAATGGTCGTGAAGTCATGCCTGTTGCCGCACCAGCGCTGGAGGCTGTCCTCAGTAACCCCAATGTCTGGCGTGGTCGGGATTGCGCGGCTGTTTTGGCGTCCGGACCAGCCACAGGGTACGCCGAACTTGATATGGCTCTGCCCGGCGGCGTCTGGCCAGTTGGAGTGTTGACCGAAATTTACGTCGAACGTCCGGGTATCGGCGAATTGCAGCTACTAATGCCCGCGGCAGCGCGCCTGACGCAGCAAGCGCGCTGGCTGGCGATGATTGCCCCGCCTTATGTTCCCTACGCACCCGCACTGGCCGCACGCGGCGTGCAATTGCAGCAGGTGCTGCTGCTGCGCCCGGAATCCCCTGATGAACAGGCCTGGGCCTGCGAGCAATTGCTCAACTCGGGGCAGTGCGGCGCCGTATTGATATGGCTGAATCAGGCGCAGGAGCGCACATTGCGGCGCCTGCAGCACGCGGCCGAGCGCAACGGCACGCTGGCCATCCTGTACCGCTCGCGCGGAGCACGGCCGTTTCCTGCCGCTGCCTTGCGATTGCATGTCGGCAAAAGTGATGGCCATACGGTCATCAATGTGCTGAAACGCCGGGGCGGCGGTACTCCGCCGCCGGTCAGACTGGATCTGCATGGGGCGCTGACCCGGCGAATGTCCATACCGCCATGGCTCCCGATGCCGACCGCAGCATCACGACTGCAGACTGCCCACTGATTTTCAGTCCGGGCTGTACCCCCGGTTGCCCGTGCCATGCTCTGGCTTGCCCTCCATTTACCCCATCTCGCGCTGGAAGTTCATGCCCGAGGCGGCATCTCAGGCCCGCTGGCAGTCACTGAAAACGCAACCACCAAGGGACGACTGCTGCTCTGCGATGCGACAGCGCATGCCTGTGGTGTACGACCCGGAATGACGGCAGCATCGGCCTGGGCGCTGTGTGCAAACCTCAAAATCATGCCCCGCGCCCCGCTGGCCGAGTGTCATGCGCTGGAGCGCATCGCTGCCTGGGCCTGTCAGTTCACCTCGCAAGTCAGCATCGCCGGCGCTGCAGAACTGTTGTTGGAAATCGGCGGCTCGCTGGCTTTGTTTGGCGGCATCGCTCCGATACGCACGAAAATCGGTCATGGATTGCAGCAGCTGGGCTACTCCTACCGCATGGCATGCGCCCCCACGCCGCTGGCCGCGCAGTGGTTTGTGCGGACAGGAATCAGCGCATGCCTTGATCATCCGGAGAACCTGTCACGTGCGCTGAACGGGCTGCCGGTCCAGGTATTGCAGAGCACGGAAGCGGCGCTAGCGCTGGAGCGTTTCGGCAGCCGCACCATTGGCGACTGCCGGCAGCTGCCCCGGGACGGACTGGCGCAGCGGCTGGGACAGGAAGCGCTCGACGAAATCGACCGTGCGCTGGGCAAACTGCCTGATCCGCGCCCGCTTTTTAAGCCGCCCCGCATCTTCAGCAGTACGCTGACATTGCCGGCACCGGCAGAACATGCCGCAGCCCTGTTGTTCGCCGCACGGCGCCTGTATGCGGAAATGTGCGGTCATCTGGTAGCGACCGGTCAGGGAGCACAGCGCCTAGAGTTCACTTTTTACCACGAGCGCCGCCAGCGCACCCGCCTCGCCCTGAATCTGGTTGCAGCCAGTCGCGATCCGGAACACCTGCTGGCATTGTTGCGCGAGCGCCTGGCGGCACTGCAACTGACGCAGCCGGCCACCGCGATCCGCCTGGTCTGCACACAGCAGCAAGCGCTGGCTGCGGAAAATCAGCCATTGCTGCCCAACAGCCGCACCCGGACCGAAGCCGGAATCCGTCTGCTTGAAAAGCTGCAGGCACGATTGGGCACCGCCGCAATCTGCGGTCTTCGATTGTTTGCCGATCACCGGCCGGAACAGGCATGGCGTGCGTGCGCTCCGGAAGAGCGCACGGCACCTTCCGCATCACCTGCACCAGGCGAGCGCCCGCTGTGGCTGCTGCAATGCCCGCGAGCCCTGCATGAACAGGGCGCAGTTCCCCACTGCGACGGACCGTTGACGCTGCTCGCCGGCCCCGAACGCATCGAAACCGGCTGGTGGGACGACCATGCAGTGGTGCGCGACTACTTCATCGCCCGCAACCAGGCGCAGGCGCTGCTGTGGATATACCGGGAGCATGGCATGCGCGCCCGCTGGTTCCTGCAGGGATTTTTTTCCTGAAATTCCGGCATGTCCATGGCTCTGCCCGATTACGCTGAACTGCACTGCCTGTCGAATTTCACCTTTCTGCGTGGCGCATCACATCCCGAGGAACTGGTGCAGCGCGCGCATGCGCTGGGCTACCACGCACTGGCCCTCACCGACGAGTGTTCGATGGCCGGCATCGTGCGCGCCCATGTCGCCGCGCAGGCCTGCGGCCTCAAACTGATCATCGGCACCGAGGTGTTGATCGATGAACGGCTGCGATTGGTCCTGCTCGCCACCAACCGCGAAAGTTACGGCCACATCTCGATGCTGATCAGCCGCGGCCGCCGACGCTCCGCCAAGGGCGCATACCGCCTGACCCGTGCCGACCTGCAATGCAACCTCGACCATTGCCTGGCGCTGTTGCTGCACGGCGATCCGGCTGATGCCGAAACAGCACGGTTTGTCGCGCAGCGTTTCAGCGGCTGCGCCTGGATCGCCGTTGAACTGCTGCGCGGGACAAACGATCACGCGCGATTGCATGACTTGCAGGCGCTGGGACATGCCTGTGGTCTGCCGCTGGTTGCGGCCGGTGACGTGCATATGCACGTAAGGTCGCGCAAGCCGCTGCAGGATGCGCTGACGGCGATACGCCTGCACACACCGGTGCATGCAGCAGGCCACGCGCTGTACGCCAATGCCGAGCGGCATTTGCGCTCACGCCTGCGGCTGGCGCAAATCTATCCCGCACCACTGCTGACCGAAACCCTGCGCATTGCGGAACGCTGCAATTTTTCACTCGACAGCCTGCGTTACGAATATCCGGGCGAGCTGGTACCGGAAGGAGAAACCTCCACCAGTCACTTGCGGCGATTGACCATTGACGGCCTGCACCGGCGCTATCCTGACGGCATCCCGGATGTGGTGCGCTGCCAGGTGGAACATGAACTCGCACTGATCGCCGAGCTCGGCTATGAACATTTTTTCCTGACGGTGCAGGATATCGTGGCCTATGCCCGTGCCAACCATATCCTGTGCCAGGGACGCGGCTCGGCCGCCAATTCCGCAGTGTGTTACTGCCTGGGCATCACCGAGGTTGATCCTGCGCGCATGAACCTGCTGTTCGAACGCTTCATTTCCCGCGAGCGCGACGAACCGCCGGACATCGATGTCGACTTCGAACATCAGCGCCGTGAAGAAGTGATCCAGTACATTTATGGCAAGTACGGACGTGACCGTGCCGCCCTCGCGGCTACGGTCATCACCTACCGTCCGCGCAGCGCACTGCGTGATATCGGCAAGGCGCTGGGCCTGGAGCAATCCATCACTGATCGCGTGGCGCGCTCGATGATGTGGTGGGACGGACAGCGGGCCATGCCCGAGCGCCTGCGCGACGCGGGCGTCGACGCCGACAGCCCGGTGATGCAACGCGTAATCCGCCTGGCCACGGAAATCGTCGGCTTTCCGCGCCATCTGTCCCAGCATGTCGGCGGTTTTGTCATCGCCAGCGGACCGTTGGCGCGGCTGGTGCCGGTTGAAAACGCCGCGATGCCGGAGCGATCGATCATCCAGTGGGACAAGGACGATCTGGAAGCGCTGGGATTGCTCAAGGTTGATGTACTGGCACTGGGCATGCTCTCGGCGATCCGCGGCACGCTCAATCTGCTCCATGACACGTGCCGCACACCCCTGACAATGCGGGATATCCTGGACCGTGGTGATGACCCCGCCGTCTACGACATGATCCGGCGCGCCGACACCATCGGCGTCTTCCAGATCGAGTCCCGCGCCCAGATGTCGATGCTGCCACGGCTGCAGCCCGCGGAGTTTTATGATCTGGTCGTGCAAATCGCCATCGTCCGCCCGGGACCGATACAAGGCGGCATGGTACATCCCTATCTGCGCCGCCGCCGTGGCCTCGAAGCCGTCAATTATCCCTCGCCGGGCATAAGGCATGTGCTGGAACGCACACTGGGAGTGCCGATTTTCCAGGAGCAGGTGATGCAGCTCGCCGTCGTCGCCGCCGGATTTACGCCCGGCGAAGCCGACCAGTTGCGCCGATCGATGGCAGCATGGCGCCGCAAGGGCGGACTGGAGCATTTTTATCCGCGCCTGATCGCGGGTATGCAGGAACGCGGTTACACGCAGCAATTCGCCGAGCAGATTTACCAGCAGATCTGTGGCTTCGGTGAATACGGTTTCCCGGAGTCGCATTCGATCAGCTTTGCACTGCTCGCTTACGTGTCAGCCTGGCTGAAACACCATGAGCCCGCGGCGTTCCTTGCCGGCATGCTGAACGCACAACCTCTGGGCTTCTATACACCGTCGCAACTGGTGCAGGATGCACGCCGCCATGGCGTTGCAGTGCGGCCAGTCGATGTCAACCACAGCGCCTGGCCGTGCACCCTCGAAACCGGTTTGGAGCAGCCTGCCGTGCGACTGGGTCTGGCACTGATCAAGGGATTTTCCGAGCAGGCGGCCAACCGCATCGTGGCGGCACGCCTGACCCGGCCGTTCGACAATACCGCGGATCTGGCACAACGTGCGCTGCTCAGTGCCCCGGCTCTGCGCAAGCTGGCCGATGCCGGCGCCTTGGCCACGCTGGCAGGCCATCGCCGGCTGGCACACTGGGCGGCGGCTGGTATCCGCTATGACGAAGACTTGCTGCAGCACATGCCGGCAAACGCATTGCAGCCCGGGTTGTTTCCACCCACTGAAGCCAGTGACATCGTCAACGATTACGCCAGTCTGGGGCTGACTCTCGGCCGCCACCCCCTCGCCTTGCTGCGACCGCGTCTGCAGCGCATGCGCTTGATCAATGCCGCCGATCTGCGCACCCTTGCCAATGGCCGTCACGCCCGCGCTGCAGGTCTCGTAACCTGTCGCCAGCGTCCCGGCACGGCCCATGGCGTAATGTTCGTCACGCTGGAAGACGAAACGGGCTATATCAACGTCGTGGTCCGGCAGCAGCTGATCGAGCAGCAACGCCGGGAACTGCTGCAGTCAAACCTGCTCGGTGTCGAGGGCGTGGTACAAAAGGAAGGCGATGTGGTGCACTTGATCGCGCACCGACTGACCGATCACAGCAAGTTGCTGGGACAACTGGCGACAACGGCGCGGAATTTCCACTGACTACCCGCGATCAGGAGTAGTCGAGCCCCATCACCTCGCGCACGTCGCGCAGCGTCTCCTGCGCCAGCTTGCGCGCCTTTTCGCAGCCGTCGGCAATGATGTTGCGCACCAGCGTCGGATCATCGAGGTAGCGCTCGGCCCGCTCGCGCATCGGCTTCTGCTCGGCAATGATGGCGTCGATCACCGGCTGTTTGCATTCGAGGCAGCCGATACCTGCACTGCGACAGCCTTCCTGCACCCATTGTTTCTTCGTCTCGTCCGAATACACCACGTGCAATTGCCACACCGGGCACTTTTCCGGATCTCCCGGATCCGTGCGCTTGATGCGCGCCGGATCAGTGGGCATGGTTTTCACCTTCTTCGCGACATTCTCCGGGCTCTCGCGCAATGCAATCGTGTTGTTGTACGACTTGGACATTTTCTGCCCGTCCAGCCCCGGCATTTTCGCGGCTGCGGTCAGCAGCGCCTGCGGTTCCGTAAGGATGACCTTGCCGCCACCCTCGATGTAACCGAACAACCGTTCACGGTCACCCAGCGGCAGGTTCTGCGTTTCTTCAAGCAGCGCCCGCGCTGCGGCGAGCGCCCCCGCGTCGCCTTGCTCCAGATAATCGGTGCGCAGCTTGCGGTAGAGCTTGCCGCGACGCGCCCCCAGTTTCTTGATGGCCGCTTCAGCCTTGGCCTCAAATCCCGGTTCGCGACCGAATACATGATTAAAACGCCGGGCGATTTCGCGGGTGATTTCGACATGAGGCACCTGGTCCTCGCCGACCGGCACCAGATTGGCGCGGTAAATCAGGATATCGGCGCTTTGCAGCAGCGGATACCCGAGAAATCCGTAGGTCGCCAGATCCTTCTCGACGAGTTTTTCCTGCTGGTCCTTGTAGGTCGGCACCCGCTCCAGCCAGGACAACGGCGTGATCATCGACAGCAGCAGGTGCAATTCGGCGTGCTCGGGCACTCGCGACTGGATGAACAGCACCGCCTGCGCCGGATCGACACCGGCGGCCAGCCAGTCCACCACCATGTCCCAAGCGTGATTCTCGATGGTCGCCGGCTCGTCATAATGCGTGGTCAGTGCATGCCAGTCGGCCACGAAGAACAGGCATTGATGCTCATGCTGGAGCCTGATCCAGTTTTTGAGCACGCCATGGTAGTGGCCGAAGTGCAGCGCGCCGGTGGGGCGCATGCCGGATAAAACGCGGTTTTCAAACATGTAGGGGTCCGGGAATTACAACGTTGTTGCCGGCAGGACGCGTGGCGCTGGATACAAATTCCGCAGCCGGGCCACTTCCGAAAAAAATGAATAAAAACAAATAGTTACGACAATTGCGCAGCGATGCCAGCGCACCATGCTGACCCCGATTTTAGCCCAAGCCCTGCATTACGCAGCAAGCAATTGATTTGCTGAGTTTTTACAGGCCCAGCGGCGCCAGGCTGCCCTTACCCGCCCGAATCACCAACGGTACCGGCCCGGTCAAATCAACCACCGTAGTCGGCTCGACACCGCACGACCCGCCATCGAGTATCAGGTCAACCTGACGCTCCAGCCGTTCACGGATTTCCTGCGCGTCGGTATGCGGCTGGACATCGCCAGGCAATAGCAGCGTCGATGACAGCAGCGGCTCGCCCAATTCGGCAAGCAGCGCATCCACCACTGGATGATCGGGGATGCGCAGGCCGATCGTGCGCCGTTTTGGATGCTGCAGCCGCTTCGGCAATTCGCGGGTAGCCTCGAGGATGAACACATAGCTGCCCGGCGTTGCCGCCCGCAGCAATCGAAACTGCTGATTGTCCACCCGCGCATAGGTGGCCAGTTCCGACAGGTCCCGGCACACCAGCGTCAGGTGATGTCGGGCGTCGATGCCGCGGATGACACGGATGCGCTCCATCGCCGCCTTGTCACCAATGTGGCAGCCGAACGCATAACAGGAATCCGTCGGATAAACGATGATGCCGCCGCTGCGGATGATTTCCGCAGCACGCTTGATCAGGCGCGGCTGCGGACTCTCCGGATGGATGGCAAAAAACTGTGACACGTTGGTTGCGGCGGGCTGAGCGGAGTGCGCTAGAACACCGACCAGACCGGATCGCAGCCCGCAGGCAGCACCGGCACGTTGCCCACATCGCGGTAACCCTCGCCAGGTCCATGAAAATCCGAACCGGCGGATGCACGCAGACCGAAGCGTCGCGCATACCGCGCCCAAGTCACGAATTCGTCCGGTGCATGCGAACCGGTGACAACCTCTACCGCCACGCCGCCCAAACCAACGAATTCGCCGAGCAGACGCTCGCATTGCTGCTGGTTCAGCGGATAACGGCCGGGATGGGCGAGCACGGCCACCCCGCCGCTGCCATTGATCCAGTGCAACGCATCGCCCAGCCCTGCCCACTGGTGCGACACATAACCGGGTTTCCCCGGCGTCAGATAATTGCGGAAAACCGCGTTGGTGTCCCGCGCGTGACCGGTCTCCACCAGATAGCGTGCGAAATGCGCACGACTGACCAGTTCCGGATTTTTCGCGTAACGGCGCGCGCCTTCGAGGCTGCCGGCAATGCCGGCCGCGGTGAGACTTTCCGCGATGCGTTGCGCGCGCTGTTCACGACCGGTACGGATTGCCGCCAATCCTTCGATCAGCGGCACATGGGCGATACCGATACCAAGACCGACGATATGCAGCGTCGTGGCTTCCCACTGCACGGAAATCTCGACGCCATCGATCAGCCGCAGCCCCCACTGTTCCGCCGCCGCATGCGCAGCACCGAGACCGGCAAGCTCGTCGTGATCCGTCAGCGCCAGCATGTCGACGCCACGCTGCACGGCACGTTCCACGAGATCGACCGGACTGAGCAGACCGTCGGAGCAGGTGGAGTGGCTGTGCAGATCAACTTTCATTGAAATATTAATAAAATCAATTAATTAGAAAAATATGGCGGGCATCATATCAAACTTCGCCACTGACGCGCGGAGATACACCATCGCCGGTTGCCGCAACGACTGAACAGCACCGATTCGCACTATCAATTGACCCCGACTCTGCCGATGACGCTGTCGATGCTGCACCAAACGCCGGTGACCGCGTTGCAGACGTTCTGCCCGCCCTAATGTCCCGCCGAATACTAATTTAATTTTTAAAAACAAAAGGTTATACATGACTGCCGGTTGAGGAATCGGGTATGGTGAAAATGATCAACGAACAGAATAACTTCCGGCCATGAACAGAAATCAAGGCATTGCGCTGGCCATCGGCGTTGCCAACCTGCTGTTGATCACCCTGTTCCCACCGGTCGATCAATATTCCATTGCCGCATCGAACATTCCGGTATTTGCCGGATTCCATTTCATTACCCAAAGGCCACCACTGGGCATCGTCAATGCCGATCTCCTGACGATCGAGATCATCGTCGTGCTGGCCAATCTGCCCATAGCCTGGCTGCTGCTCGGCGACAGGTCCCGCAGCGCCAGTCTCCAAAACGCATCGCTGTTGTTCACCGGCGCATGTAATCGTCGACACGCTGCTCTATCTCGAGAGCATATTTATCGTGGTCAACGGTGCGCTGCTCTGGCTGATTGTCAAGGACGCGGCACGTCCGGCGGGCGATCAGCAAGTGAGGTCGGCAGTACGTTAGCGCGGTCTGGGGCAATCAACCGCCACGCACCGGCATCGGCACTGCAGTCACATCGACGATCGCTGAACTCTACCGTGGCTGGTGCAACCGGCTTTGAGCCGGTACGTGTTGCGCGAGAAATTCCATCTGGTCGGCGAGGATGCGCCGGTTGGTGAGGATCAGATATTCGGCGCGGTTCGGTACATAGGGCAGGTAAACCAGTTCCATGCCGGCGCCCTCGGGCGTGCGGTCGCTTTTGCGCTCATTGCAGGGGCGACATGCGGTGACCACATTCATCCAGGTATCACGGCCGCCTTTGGAAAATGGCACAATGTGGTCTCGAGTCAGGCGTGCGCTGGAGAAACTGTGCGCGCAATAGGCGCAGATCTGGCGGTCGCGGTGGAACAGTTCGCGATTGTTCAGCGGCGGCACCTGATTGAACGACTTCATCGCCATCGCCTTGCCCTTGATGGCGATGATGCTCGACCCGCTGATCATCGAGCGCTCCCCGGTGATCCGGTTCATTCCGCCATGCACCGTGAACGCCTGCTTCCCCATGCTCCACGCCACCTGGTCCTTGGCATAGTAATAACAGGCATGCTGCCAGCTGATCCAGCGATGCGGCACACCATGGGTGTCCAGCGTCAGGATCAACGGAAACAGGTAAGCTGTTGCCGGGCCACTCAATGTCGGGTGATAGCTATCCATCGCGTGCGGTTTTCATCCAGAAATGGCACAGATTGAAGCGCCGCAACAATTTACCAGATTTTTGAATATTTGGAAGTTTTCGGGCACTGGCTGGCCGGGGAACACGGTCCGCGCTATACTCCGCCAGCGTGATTTACCCCGTTCCAATTCCACACCCGGCTCCGTCGTCGATCCAGCCTAACGGCCTTGCGCGTCTGCGCTGTGCGCCATGATTGCCCCGGTTGCCTCCCGTTCCGTCCGCGACATCTCCTGTTAATGCCATGTCCTTTGCCGACCTCAATCTGATACCCGAACTTCAGCGCGCGGTTGCTGACGAGGGTTATACCGAGCCAACACCGATCCAGTCGAAGGCGATTCCGGCGGTGCTGGAACGCCGCGACATCATGGGCTGCGCCCAGACCGGCACCGGCAAAACCGCCGGTTTCACGTTGCCCATGCTGCAATTGCTTGCGCCCTACGCCAATTCCAGTCCTTCCCCGGCACGGCATCCGGTACGCGCACTGATCCTGACACCGACACGCGAACTCGCGGCACAGGTCAGCGATAGTGTGCGCGGCTACGGCAAACACCTGAAGCTGCGCTCGACGGTAGTGTATGGCGGCGTCGACATGCAGCCCCAGACCAAAGCCCTGCGTGAAGGCGTCGACATCCTGGTGGCTACACCCGGTCGTCTGCTCGACCATGTGCAGCAAAAAAGCGTTTCGCTGGGCCAGGTCGAAATCCTCGTGCTCGACGAGGCAGACCGCATGCTCGACATGGGGTTCCTGCCCGACATCCGGCGCATCCTCGCGTTGATTCCGACGCAGCGCCAGAGCCTGTTGTTTTCGGCCACGTTTTCGGAAGAAATCAAGAAGCTCGCCAATCAGCTGTTGCGCAACCCGCTGCTGATAGAAGTGGCACGGCGCAATGCGCCGGCCGATCTCGTCGAACATCAGGTCTATGAAACCCCGGCTGCCAGCAAGCGCGCGCTGCTGGCTCACTTGATCCGCTCCCGTGACATGAAGCAGGTGCTGGTATTCCTGCGCATGAAACGCGATTGCAACAAACTCGCGCGCGAACTGGTACGCGACGGTATCAACGCCACGGCCATCCACAGCGACCGCACCCAGGCTGAACGCGAACTGGCGCTGGCTGACTTCAAGGAGGGCCGCACCACGGTGCTGGTAGCCACCGACATTGCCGCCCGCGGCATCGACATCGTCGAACTGCCATTTGTCATTAACTACGAATTGCCCTATACCCCCGAAGACTATGTGCATCGCATAGGCCGTACCGGCCGCGCCGGCCTGCCGGGGGAGGCGATTTCGCTGGTCAGCCCGGATGAAGAACGCCTGCTTGCCGACATCGAAAAGCTGCTGAAGCGCGCGATACCCCGAAAGGGGATCGAGAATTTCACCCCCGAGCGTGGCCGCGAGTCGCGTCCGCGCCGCGAGACGCACGATGACGCACCGAAGCGCGAGCCGCGCCGCACCGCGCCGGCAACGCCGCGCCCCGTGCAGAAACCGCAACGCGCCAGCGATGGTTTCGATTTCAGCAAACCCTACGAACCTTCGGCAACCGCATCGTCCCAGCCAGCCACCGAAAAATTGTCGTCGATCCGTGGCCGCACCACCCGGCCCACAGCGGCACTGCTCGGCGGACTGTCCGGCAAAGAAAAAAAATGAGCGGCGCAGTGCGCCGTCACGCCTGCTGATCCGTGGATGCGCTGACGACCCCGGAACTGCTGTATTTCTGTTTCATTATTGTCATCTCCTATGCCATCCGCGGCAGCGCCGGCTTCGGCGGCATTACCGTGCCACTGCTCGCGTGGGTGATATCACTGAAAACCGTAGTGCCGATGGTGACGCTTCTCGGATTGGTTTCCTCGGCCGCCATCCTGCGCACCGATTACCGTCATGTCGCATGGCGCGACCTGCGGCGCATCCTGCCGTGGACTGCACTCGGCGTGGCAATCGGCGTGTATTTTTTCAAAATTCTCGACGCCAACACGCTGGCCAGGATCCTCGGCGGGGTGGTGCTCGGCTATGGAGGCTACGCATTGCTCGCGACCTGGCGGCCGCCGGGCAAAGTGAAACTGCCGATGGCTGCGATCATGCCGACAGCCGGCACCCTCGCCGGTTTTGTGGGCACCATGTTTGGCTCGATGGCCGGCATGTTCTTCGCAATCTACCTCGACATACTCAGGTACAGCCGCGATGTATTCCGTGCGACAGTGGCTGCGATCCTGTTCGGACTGGGCATCCTGCGCGGCGGCGCCTACGTGGCGACCGGCGAATTCACCCGTGACGTGCTGGTGGCTTGCGCCATTGCGCTGCCGATGATGGCGCTGGGAATATTCATCGGCGACCGCGTTCATGCCAATCTGAACGACATCGCCTTCAAACGCCTCGTCGCGGTGATCCTGATCATCAGCGGCCTGCCCCTGCTGATCCGATGACCGCGGCCACTTTCGCTGCGGCTATAATCGCGGCTCCTTGTTGATGAGAGGTGCACGCATGGCACAACCCCGTTTGCTGGCTCCCGCCGAGTTGCAAAATGCACTGCACGATGGCCGCGAAATTGCACTGCTCGACGTTCGCGAGGACGGCGAGTTCGGCGAAGACCATCTGCTGTTTGCGACACCACTTCCCTACAGCCGCCTGGAGCTGGGCATCGCCCCGCTGGTGCCGCGCAAGTCCGCACGGGTCGTGCTCTGCGATGACGGCGCCTCCGGCGTCGCGCAGCGTGCCGCCGTCCGTCTGGCTGCACTGGGTTATACCGACCTGGCCGTGCTGGACGGTGGCACGCGCGGCTGGAGGGCCGCGGGCTATGCATTGTTCAAGGGGGTCAACGTGCCGAGCAAACTGTTCGGCGAACTGGTCGAGCACGCCTACGACACGCCGCGCATTAGCGCACAGGATCTGGTGAAAATGCGGGAAGCCGGCGAAGATTTCGTGCTGTTCGACGGCCGCCCGGTGCACGAGCATCACAAGATGACCATTCCCGGCAGCACCTGCTGTCCCAATGCCGAACTGCCCTATCGCGTAGCCAGCATGGTCAAGAGTCCGAAAACCAAGATCATCGTCAATTGTGCCGGGCGCACACGTTCGATACTTGGCGCGCAGACGCTGATCAATTTTGGCGTACCCAATCCGGTATATGCGCTGGAAAACGGCACCCAGGGCTGGTACCTCGCGGATCTGCCGCTGGAGTACGGCTCGCCGCGCCAGTATCCGGAGATTGTCGATCCGGCGACACTCGCAGCACAGCAACAGGCGGCGCAGGCCCTGATGGTGCGCTTCAATTTGCGCAGCGTGCCGGCTGCAGAGGTCGAGGCCTGGTTCAAGCAGCCTGACCGCACCACCTATCTGTGCGACGTACGTACTCCGGAGGAATTCGCCGCAGGCAGCATACCGGGTGCGCAGCATGCGCCCGGTGGCCAGCTGATCCAGGCGACCGACCAGTGGGTGGGCGTGCGCAATGCCCGTATCGTGCTGATCGACGGCGGCGAAAATATCCGTGCGCCGGTGGTCGCGAGCTGGCTGCAGCAACTCGGCTGCGAGGTCTATGTACTTGAGGGTGGCGTCAAGGCGCCGCTCGCCGGCGTGCCCGCAGCAACGCCGCCATTGCCGGAGTTGCCGGTTATTTCCGTCGCCGAATTGAAATCCCTGCTCGATACGAAGGACTGCACGGTTGTGGACGTTGGTCCCAGCATGGGTTACCGCAAGGCCCATATCCCGGGCAGCAGCTGGAGCATACGCCCACGCGTCGCCAAAGATGTCCGGGGTGCACAGACGCCGGTGGTACTGGTGGCCGACGATGCTGCGGTGGCGCGCCTCGCTGCAACCGACTTGCGGGAAACGGGCATCATCGATGTTCGCCTGCTCGACGGCGGCATGTCAGCCTGGAGCAAGGCCGGCAATCCGACGGCATCTTCACCGGAGACTCCTGCCGACCGCGAATGCATAGACTACCTGTTCTTTGTGCATGACCGGCACGCCGGTAATCGCGAGGCGATGAAACAGTATCTGGCCTGGGAAACCGGGTTGATGGCACAGCTCAGCGAACAGGACAAATCGGTGTTCCGTCTGCCCCAGCATTAGCGTCCGCCCCTGCCGACCCGGGTGGACGGCGGCGACCGCTCCGCTGCCCCCCCGACAAGGACATTCCTATCGCGCGGCAGAGCACGCGTACGGGGATCCTTTCGGTACTTACCGTCAGGGCGACTTGCGCAATCCCAGCGTGCCGACCAGTGTTTCAACCGCAGCGGCATATTCGGTCACCGCCGCGACGGTTTTCCCGGCATCAAGAAAATTTTCTGCCCACAGATTGCGCTCGAGATCCTTCTTCCATTCGTCCTGCTTGGCGAGTTGCGCGTAGCGATGTTCCCAGAATCTTACGGCGGCCGCATCCGTCCCCTTCGGGGCAATCACTGCGCGAAAATTGGTCATGGTGCCTTGGACGCCCTGCTCCAGCCATGTCGGCACGGTCGCCAGTGGTCCGCCCAGGCGCTGCGGCGACGACACGGTGATGGTCCGCAGCTGCCCGCTGCGCATCAACGGCACCACGGCCGACACTGCGGTCGATACCGCATCAACGTGGCCGCCGAGCAGTGCGGTCACGGATTGCGCACTGCCCTTGAAGGCGACGAATTTGACGCGGCGCGGATCGATGCCGGCGCGCTGCAGCGCAAGCGCCGCCGACAGGTGATTGGCGCCGCCGATTGATGTCGACACACCGATGACCACCGCACCCGCATCATGCTGCAGCCGCGCGACCAGATCACGGCCATTCGCCAGCGGAGAATCCGCGCGTACCGAAATTGCAAAAAACTCATCGAACAGGGTCGCAATCCATGTGTAATCCGTGTGCGCATATGGGCTGAGGCCGATGGCCCGGCTGATCAGGACATTGAGATTGCCGATCATCTGGTAATGCCCGTTGCCGGCGTGCTGATTGAGGTAAGTCCAGGCAATCAGATTGCCGCCACCGGGCTTGTTGACCACCGACACTGGTCCGTCGAATATGCCGCGTTCCTGCCACAGGCGCTGTATCGCGCGTGCGGTCTTGTCCGGCGCCGCACCCGGCGCAGTACCGACGATGATTTCGACAACCCGCTCGGGTTTCCATGTGGACGGTTGTGCGCCGGCGCTCGTCGCCGCGAGCAGCAGCGCGAACAGTCCGACCTGCCAGCAACCTGCGCTGGACCGTTTTTTTGTGATCTGCATGGCATCTCCTCCGGCAATCGTCAGCAGCTTGCTGCAGCAGCCGCAGACAATATAGCAAAGCATCGCCCGGTTGCCACGCAGCGGCAATATGCTGCAGTGTTAGCATTGCGGTTTTTCTCAGCTGCCGCGGCCCACACCACATGGATGAAATAGTCGCTCGCCACGCCTTCGAACAGGCGCTGGCCACTTACGAGCAGGAATTCGGCAAGTTTTTCCTCGCCCGCCTGTTTGGTCTTGAACTGAGCTACACCGAAAATGAATGCCGCATCGACTTCGACCTCAAGGACTTCATGTTCAACCCACAGGGTGGACTGCACGGCGGCATCAGTGCCTTCGTGCTGGACATCGCGATGGGCCATCTGTTGCACCGTACCAGCGGCGCTGGCGCGACGCTGGAAATGAAGGTGCAGTACCTGAAAGCAGCCAAAGCCGGGCGCCTGACCTGCACCGCACAATTCATCCGCCATGGCCGCAGCATTTCGTTTCTGCGCGCAGAACTTGTCGATCAGCAAGGTGAAATGATTGCCTGCGCGACATCGACGTGGAAATCGCACAAGCCGGCCGTGGCAAGATCCGGCTGACCGGCATGCCGCTGCGGTTGGTACTCGACACTAATGTCTGGCTGGACTGGCTGGTATTTCACGATCACAGCGTGAAACCGCTGCGGTCGGCGGTCGCCTGCGGTGAAGCCGAAATCGTAATCAATGCCGCATGCACATCCGAGTTGCTGCGCGTGCTCGCTTATCCGCTGCAGAAATGGGCGCTGGATGTCGAGCGCCAGACCGCCTGCATCGTTCAATGCCGGACGGTTGCCCGCATGATGGAGGCCTGCCGCACCGCCGCACTGCCAAAATGCACTGACCCGGATGACCAGAAATTTCTCGAATTGGCCGCCGGCGTCGACGCCCATTATCTGGTAACCAGAGATCAGACATTGCTGGCGCTCGCGCGGCGCCGCCCGCCTCTGCCGTTCCATATCGTGACCCCTGCGCAGTTTGCCATGCGCCCTGGCGTAGAATCCCTTGCGCAAGGCCGTGCGCAACAGGCCGTTTCTGGAGAGCACCGATGAAACTGATACCGCTGGGCCCCGGGTTTGCCGCCGAAGTGCGTGGTGCAGGCATGGCCGACATTGCCGCGAGCAGCGACGCTTACGGAGAAGTGCGTGCCGCCTTTGAAGAACATTCGGTACTGGTGTTCCGTCAACAGCCGATTACCGATGAGTTGCAGGTTGCGTTCTCGCGCCGGTTCGGGCCGCTGGAAATCGCCAAAGCCGCTTCGCGCGGTGAAGGGACACCGTTCAGCATCCTGACCAACGTCGAGCCCGATGGCACGCTGGTACCGCCAGGGCATAAGGAAGAGCTGCGGGCCAGGGCGAACCAGCTGTGGCATACCGACAGCTGCTTCAAGACTCCGCCGGCGCTGGCTTCCGTGCTGTCGGGCCGCACGGTCGCGACAACCGGCGGCGAAACGGAATTCACTTCCATGCGCCTGGCCTGGGAGCGGCTGCCCGAAGATCTCCGCCGAAAACTCGATACCGCCTATGCGTGGCATGACTATGCGCACTCCCGCGGCAAGATTACGCCCCACCTCGCTTCCGAACGTGAGCGTACCACGATGCCGCCCGTATCCTGGCGCATGCGCTGGCGCAACCCGGTCAACGGCCGCGATGCGCTGTATATCGCTTCGCATACCTGCGGCATCGACGGCATGGGGCGCGAGGAGGCTTTGCAACTGATCGCTGAACTGACGACCCTCGCCACGCAGCCGGAGCATGTCTACCAACACCGCTGGCAGGCGGGCGACGTCATCATGTGGGATAACCGTGCAACCATGCACCGGGGCCGGCCCTGGCCCATGGATCAGCCCCGCTACATGATCCGCACCACCATCATGGCCACTGACGCCGACGGCCTTGCAGCGATGTGGCCGGAGCGGAGCGCTGCATAAATACCGCGTATCAAAGACAACGCCGCCCGGAGGCGGCGTTGTCTGTTCGGCGATGCACGCCTAGTTGGCCTTGATCCCCGCCTCGCGGATCACCTTGCCCCATTTCTGGTACTCCGAAACAATAAATTTGCGGAATTGCTGCGGATCGGAGGGCGCCGGCTCAGTACCCGCCTTGCGAAACGCGTTGATGATGTCCTGCGACTGCAACAACGCGGTCGTTTCCTTGTGCAACTTGTCAATGATCGGTTTCGGCGTACCGGTCGGCACCGTCAAGCCCATCCAGAACGTCGCGTCATATCCCGTCAGGCCCGCTTCGGCGATGCTGGGGATGTCCGGCATCTGCGGCGAGCGTTTTGCGGTCGTCACACCCAATGCCCGCAGCCGTCCGGCATTATGGTGGGACAGCGCGATGGCGATGCCCGGAAAACCGATTTTCACCTGGCCACCGAGCATGTCAGCGATGGCAGCACCACTGCCTTTGTAGGAAATGTGCGTGACCTTCACGCCCGCCATCGTCATGAACAATTCGCCGGAGAGATGCTGAAAACCACCGGTGCCCGATGATGCCCAGTCGAGCTTGCCGGGCTGGCTTTTCGCCAGCGCAATCACATCCTTGACCGATTTTGCCCCGAGCGACGGATGTACCACCAGCACGTTGGGCGCTGCGCCAAACTGTGTCACCGGTACAAAATCCTTCAGCGGGTCATAGGACAGTTTCTTGTAAATATGCGGGCTCAGCACAAAAGGCGTCGCCGTCATCAGTACGGTATAGCCGTCGGGCTCGGCCTTAGCCGCCACCGCAGTACCCAGAGCACCGCCCTGGCCAGGTCGGTTATCGACCACAATCTGCTGACCCAGTCGCTCGGCCAGCTTGGCGGTGGCGATCCGCGCCGGCACGTCCGTAGCGCCTCCTGCGGCAAACGGGATGAGCATTCGGATCGGCCGCTCGGGGTAGGACTGGGCAAGCGCTGCGGATGCGCTGATGACGCCACCGGCCACGAGTACTGCGCTCACGCTAATTAATGATGCACACTTCATTTTCTGCTCCTCCTGGGCTGTTATTCGAGTTACCGCCGGCATGGTAACAATTTGGCCGGAAACACGGCAAAAAAAACACCGCCCGCAGGCGGTGTTTCGGATGTCATGACGATGCTGCGGTGCAATGCTAATCGATCACCGCCCCGCTGGCTTTGACCACTTTGGCCCATTTGGCGGCTTCGACCGTCATGAATTCGAAGAATTTCTCCGGCGTGTCCTGCCACGCCGGCTCCTGCCCGACTTTTTGCAGGCTGCGGCTCATTTCCGGTGTCTTCAACACGCGCAGCAGATCGCCGTGGAGTTTCATTTGAATATTTCGTGACAATCCCTTCGGCGCGGCCACCCCGAACCAGGCCACCATTTCGTAACCCTTGACTCCGGCCTCCGCAACCGTAGGTACATCGGGCAGTTCGGGAGAGCGCTTCACTCCGGTCACGCCCAGCGCACGCAGTTTCCCCGCCCGGATATGCGGCAGCATGCCGGCAATGCCGGGAAAAGCCACCATCACCTGCCCGCCCAGCAGATCGGAAGTCACCGGGCCGCTGCCGCGATAGGGAATGTGGGTCATGTTGATGCCAGCCATGCTGGCAAACAACGCACCGGTCAGATGCTGGGTGCTGCCATTGCCCGAAGATGCGTAATCGATCTGGCCGGGCCTCGCCTTCGCGAGCGCAATCAACTCCTTCACCGATTTCACCGGCAGCGACGGATGCACCACCAGCACATTCGGCGCACTGGTGATTTGGGTCACCGGGGTGAAGTCGTGCAGCGAGTCATAGGCCAGTTTCTTGTGCAATGCCGCGCTGACAAAATGCGTATTGCTGATCATGAATATGGTGTAACCATCGGGGGCGGACTTGGCCGCCACATCGGCGCCGATCGTGGAGCCCGCACCGGGACGATTCTCGACCACGATTTGCTGACGCAGCGCTTCGCCGAGTTTCTGCATGATGATGCGGCCCGGCACATCAGCAGCGCCGCCCGCTGAAAACGGAATGATCATGCGTACCGGCTTGGCCGGGTAGTTCTGTGCGCCAACCGGCCAGCTCACGAGTGCGGCCAGTGTCCCGATCAGCACCGGCGATACTTTATAACCTATTGATTTCAATTAATTTTCTCCTGTTTACTCAAACATAGCCATCGTCTGCCATGATACCACTGGCCAGTCGGCGCAACGCCGTCCCGGCCTGCACGGCCGGTGCCGTGGCCGTGAATCCGGCCGCCTTGTTCATGACAATGCGCACCGCATCACGCATGCCCTTTTGCCGCGTGTCGCGTTACGCTCGGGAACGAACGCCATCGGCTTGCCCGGACTCCGTGTTCGTTGCGCAGTGCTGCCCTTGCCGAATCGGCACCAACATCACCCTCGCCGCAGCCCGCATGAAATAATGCGTCTGCCATGCTGAACATCTCCCGGTTGCAGAAAACGTATCGCAGTGCAGGCGAGCAGTGCATCCTGCAGGACGTCAACCTCGAACTGGTCCCCGGCGACTATGTCGCCATCATCGGTGAATCTGGCTCCGGAAAATCCACGCTGCTTAACCTGATCGCCGGTCTGGATTTGCCCGACGCCGGCACGGTCACCTTGGCTGGACAGGAACTGACCGGGCTCGACGACGACGCACGGACGCGCCTCAGGCGTCGCGATATGGGCTTTGTATTCCAGGCCTTCCTGCTGTTGCCCCATCTCACGGTGCTCGACAATGCCGCGCTGTCGCTGAAACTCAATGGCGTGCAGCACAATGCGGCACAGCAGCGTGCCCATGCCGTGCTGACCGCGGTCGGCCTCGCCGCCATGATTCACCGGTTTCCCGGTACGCTGTCCGGCGGCGAATCCCAGCGGGTCGCAGTGGCCCGGGCGCTCGCTCACGAGCCGCGATTGGTGCTGGCCGACGAGCCGACCGGCAATCTCGACGCCGCGAGTGCCGGTATGGTGCTGGCATTGCTGCGCGAACAGATCAAGGTTCGCCGCAGCATGGGCATCCTGGTGACGCATTCCACCGCGGCGGCAGCAACCGCCGACCGCGTATACCGGTTGGCGGGAGGCGAGTTACGTCCGTCATGATCGGTGCCGCCTGGCAGGCGCTGGTCAGCGGGCCGCTACGCGCAACACCGGGCCGCACGCTGCTGGCGGCCCTGGCCATCGCTGCGGGCATTGCGCTCGGTGTTGCCGTGCATCTGATCAACGCCAGCGCGGCGGCAGAATTCCGGCGTGCTGCATTGCAGCTTGCCGGCGCGGCAGATCTCGTCGTGCGCGGCCCGCGGGCGGGGTTCGATGAATCGCTGTACCCGCGCATTGCCACCCTGCCCGGTATCGCACTGGCGAGCCCGGTACTGGAACTGACGGCATCGCGCAGCAGCGGCAATGAATCGCTGAAAGTCGTGGGCCTCGATGCGCTGCGCGCCTGGCAGCTGCAGCCGGCGCTGGTCGCCGGCGGCACCGGGCCTGCAGCCGACCTGTTCGATGCCGATGCCATTCGGCTTTCCGCTGCCGCCGCCCGCGCACTGGGCGTGGCCGCCGGTGACCGGCTGGATTTCCAGGTCGGTACGGCCACGGTACGGCTGCGCGTCAGCGGCATACTCGCGGACGGTGCCTACCGGCAGCAGCTCGGCGTCATGGACATTGCGGCTGCACAATGGCGCTTTGACCGCATCGGACAATTGAATCGCATCGACATCCGGCTCCAGCCCGGTGCCGATCCGCGCACCGTGCAGCGCGCACTGCAGTCGCTGCTGCCCCCGGGGGTGTATGCTCTGACGCCTGACGCCGAGAACGAGCGCAGCGTCGCCCTGACGCGGGCCTATCGGCTGAACCTCGATATGCTGGCAATGATCGCGCTCTTCACCGGCGCCTTCCTGGTGTTCTCAACCCAGGTGCTGGCGCTCCTCCGGCGGCGCACCCAAATTGCATTATTGCGCGCGCTGGGACTCACCCGCCGCACCGTGCTGGCACTGTTGCTCGCCGAGGGCGGACTGATCGGCTTCGCCGGCGCAGCCATCGGCATTGCTGCTGGCTATGTGCTGGCGCAGCAGGTGCTGGCCATTGCCGGCGTCGATCTCGGCGCCGGCTACTTCCGCATGCTGCAGGCGGATCTGCTGGTGGAACCCGGCACACTGGCCACGTTTCTCGGCCTCGGTATCAGCTTTGCGCTGGCTGGAACCGCGATGCCCGCATGGACCGCCGCGCACCGGCCTCCCGCACAGGGACTGCATGCCGGCGACGCCGAAAACGATCCCGTGTCAGGCACGGCGGTGAAAACCGGCCTCGCGACCCTCGCCGGTGGCGCGGCACTGCTATCGCTACCGCCAGTGCAGGGGCTGCCGCTGGCGGGCTATGTTGCGATCGCACTGTTGCTGCTGGGATCGGTATTGGTGTTGCCCCAGGTCGCCACGCTGCTGCTCGCGCGTATCCGGCTGCGACTAGCCATGCCGCATGCGTTGGGGCTTGCCCAGCTGCAGGCCACTCCGCGGCACGCGGCCATCAGCATTTCCGCCATCCTCGTCAGCTTCAGTCTGGTCGTGGCCATGCTGTTGATGGTGACGTCGTTCCGCACATCGCTCGACGACTGGCTGGTACGCGTGCTGCCCGCAGATGTGTATCTGCGGGCAGCGGCGAGTGGTGAAACTGCGTACCTCGGACCAGTGGAACAGCAGCGCATTGCCAGCCTGCCGGGTATCGCCCGCGCCGAGTTCCTGCGCACGCAGACCCTGCTGCTGGCACCCGGGCGCGTACCGGTGACGCTGATTGCGCGCGATCTGGATGCCCAACACGCCAGCCGCACACTGCCGCTGGTCGGCGCACCGATGTTGCCCGCACCCGGGGCGCCGCCGGCCATCTGGGTCAGCGAACTGGTGGCCGATGTCTATGGCATGCATCCCGGTCAGGTCGTCACGCTGCCGGTGGGCGATCCGCTTCAGCCTTGGACGGTAGCCGGCGTCTGGCGTGACTATGCGCGACAAAATGGTGCCATCGTCATGGACCGCAGCGAATACACGGCACGCACCGGCGACCGCCTCGCCAATGATGTGGCACTCTGGCTGGCGCCGGGCGCAGCGCCTGCTGCTGCAGCGCGTGATCTGCGTGCGGCACTGCGCAGCGATGCCCCCGTTGAAATCACCAGCGCCGCCGAAATCCGCCGCCTCTCGCTCGCCATTTTCGACCGCACGTTCGCCATCACCTGGGCGCTGGAAATCGCGGCCCTCATGATCGGGCTGGTTGGCGTCAGCCTGGCGTTCAGCGCCCAGGCGCTCGCCCGCCGACGTGAATTCGGCGTGTTGCGTCATCTGGGCATGACGCGCCGCGAAATCGGCATCATGCTCGCCGGCGAAGGCGCATTGACGGCCCTGATCGGCGCCTTATGCGGTCTGGCGACCGGTAGCGTAATCGGCCTGATCCTGATCCGGGTGATCAACCGGCAATCCTTTCACTGGAGCATGGAACTCGCCGTGCCCTGGCCGGCATTGACGGCATTGTTAATCGGAATCGTGCTGTGCGCCGCGCTGACCGCCGCGATCAGCGCACGCTTCGTCATGCGGCACGACGTGGTGCGCGCGGTACGTGAGGATTGGTGATGCGGGAAATGAGTCCATGAACGTGTTCCTGCCGAGACGCCGCGCCGTACTGGCGACGTTGTCCGCGCTCGGGGTGGTCGGCGCCGCCCGCGCCCAGCACGCAGCCTCCGCTGCGCCCGCT
>RPOR01000006.1 GCA_003820645.1 Betaproteobacteria bacterium | reverse complement strand
GCTGGTGACCCGCGACGGTTATCTTTTTACCCGACACAGCCTGACGTTTCATGCGCCGGATTCTGAGCTGCATGGTGTGTTGTCGCGACAGCGCGAAATCGAAACGCTGGATGTTGAAGTCGTGGGCAGGAGGCAAGTCATCGATGCACTGCGTGCGGCTGCTGAAGAGCAGGCCGAACGCATTGTTTCGGAAAAGGCTGCCTTGAGTGCATTGCGTGTCGAGGTTACCGGTCTGCAGCACAAACACCATGCACTGCAGGTGGAGAGCGTGCGGCTGACCGAGCAGACGCAGCGGCTGACGCAACGTGGCGAGCAGATCGCCGCGGAGTTGGCAGAGATTGCCGAGCAGATGTCGGCCGAGGCCGGGCATCGTGAAGAAGCGGCGGCCAATCTGGCGCGCTTCGGCGAGGAAGCGGGCGGGTTCGCCCGCGAGTTGGAGACGGCCCTCGAACTGCACCGCCGTGCGCAGGCAGAGCTCGATCAGCAGCGGGAAATTGCCCAGCAGGCCGAGCGCGAACTGCAGGAGGCGGTGTTCCAGGCGAAGACTTCATCGAACAAGATCGCCGAGGTCGAGCGCACGATCGCCGCGGCCGGCGATGCGATCGAGCGGCTGCGCCAGACCCTGGCAACCGAAGAGGAGGCGTTGTCGCGCCTTGACGAGTCGCCCTGGCAGAGTCAGCTGCAGATTGCGCTGTCGCTGCGCGGGACCAAGGAGCAGGCGCTGGCGCAGGCGCGCGACGCGCTGGAGGCGACCGAAGCGCAGCTGAAAGAGGTGGAGCAGGAACGGATGGCGGCGGAACAGAAACTCGGTCCGCTGCGCGACCGCATCAATGAAGTGAAGCTGAAGGAGCAAGAGGCGCGGATCAACGAGGAGCAGTACGCGCAGCAGCTCGCGGAGGCAGGTGCCGATGAAGCCGCGCTCGCACAAGCGCTGGAAAAAGGCACCCGGTCCGGTTCGCTGCAATCCGAGATCAACCGCCTGAACGAGGAAATCAGGAGCTTGGGCGCGGTCAATCTGGCGGCGCTGGAGGAGCTGGAAGCGGCACGGGAGCGCAAGACCTATCTCGACGCGCAGTTCGCCGATCTGACCTCGGCAATGGCGACACTGGAAGATGCGATCCGCCGCATCGACCGCGAGACGCGTGAGCGCCTGCAGTCGACATTCGACGAGGTCAACGCCCATTTTGCGACGATGTTTCCTGCGCTGTTCGGCGGCGGCAACGCCAAATTGCTGCTCACCGGTGAAGAAATCCTCGATTGCGGGATTCAGGTCATTGCCCAGCCGCCGGGCAAGAAAAACAGTTCGATCCACCTGCTCTCCGGTGGTGAGAAGGCACTGACCGCGATGGCGCTGGTATTTTCGATTTTCAAGCTGAATCCGGCGCCGTTCTGCATGCTCGACGAGGTCGATGCACCGCTCGATGATCACAATACCGGACGGTTCTGCGAGCTGGTGAAAAAAATGGCGGAACATTCGCAGTTTGTATTCATCAGTCACAACAAGATCACGATGGAGCTCGCCAACCAGCTGCTGGGCATCACGATGCAGGAGCCGGGCGTGTCGCGGGTGGTGGCCGTGGATATCGAGGCGGCGATGAAACTCACGGAAGAGGCGGCTTGACGGCCTGACAAGACATGAGCGACCTGCAGATCGCGTTGGTGGCAATCGGCCTGCTGGTGGTCGGCGGGGTGTACGCATTCAACCTGTGGCAGGAGCGCAAGCTGCGTCAGCGGCTGGAGCAGGCTTTTGACGGCAGGCGTGACGACGTTCTGTTGAACCCGGCGACGGAGCCGGCGGTGACGCGGGTCGAACCCCGGTTGGGTGGTGAGCCGAAGTCGGCAGCCGAAATAGTGATGGCGCCTGCTGCTGAAGGGGCCGATCCGGTCATCGAATTTGCCGCCGATATCGAGATGAATGAGCCGGTCGGCGATGCCGCGCTGCGCGAGCTGTTGTCACAGCTGGCGACCTTCGGCAAGCCGGCGCGGCTTTTGGGGTGGGATGATCGCGCCGGCACCTGGCGGGTGCTCGATCGGAGTGCGCATGGCGATTGCCGCAAGTTGCAGGCGGCGTTGCAGCTGGTCAACCGCGCGGGGCCGGTACACGCGCCGCAACTCAACGGTTTCTGCGACGCGGTGCGGGCCTGGGCCGGGCGTCACGGGGCACAGGTGGAGATCGCAGATACCGCTGCCGCGCTGGATGCTGCGCGCGAACTGGATGCGTTTTGCGGTGAAATGGATGTGGCAATCGGGCTGAATGTCGTGGCGCAGGCGGGCGCGGCGTTCCCCGGCGAGCAGATCGAAGCCGCGGCAGTTGCTGCCGGTTTCGGCCTCGAAGCGGATGGCCTGTTTCACTGGCGGATGCCGGCGGCCTGACGCTGTTCACGATGGAGAATCATGAGCCCGAGCCGTTCTCGGGCGACCGCCTGGCGACCATGCAGACTCCGGGCCTGACGCTGCTGCTCGACGTGCCGCGGGTTGCCGATGGTGCAGCTGCGCTCGACCGGATGACCCAGGCGGGCGTGGCGATTGCTGAAGCGCTCGGTGGCTTTCTCGTCGATGACAATCGTGTGCCGCTGCAGGATGCCGGCGTGGCGCGCATCAAAGCGCAGTTGCAGCGTATCTACACGGCGATGGCGGAACGCCGGATTCCGGCAGGCAGCCTGCGGGCGCAGCGGCTGTTTGCATGACATCCGGCGCGCTGCGGGAGCGCGTCATGCGCCTCCGCAAAGAGATCGAACGCCACAACCATCAATATTACGTTCTCGATGATCCGCTGATTACGGATGCCGAGTTCGACGCCCTGTTCCGCGAACTGCAGCAGCTCGAAGCCGATCACCCGGAACTGATCACCGCGGACTCCCCCACGCAACGCATCGGTGCTGCGCCGCTGGCGGAATTCGCACCCGCGGTGCACCAGCAGCCGATGTTGTCGCTGAACAATGCCTTTGCGACCGGGGAGGTCGAGGCATTCGACCGGCGCGTGCGTGAGGCGCTCGCGCAGGAGGATGTCGAGTATGCGGTGGAGCCCAAATTTGACGGACTGGCGATCAGCCTGATTTACGAGAGAGGCCTGTTCACGCGCGGTGCCACCCGCGGCGACGGTTACACCGGGGAGGATGTCACGGTCAATCTGCGCACCATCCGTTCGATTCCGCTGCATTTGGCGCAGGCCCCAGTGCCTGACCTGCTGGAAGTTCGCGGCGAGGTGGTGATGTTGCGAGCGGATTTTGAGGCATTGAACCAGCAGCAGCGGGCGCGGGGTGAGAAGCTGTTCGTCAATCCCCGCAATGCAGCGGCAGGATCATTGCGGCAACTCGACCCGCGGATAACGGCCGGGCGCAGGCTGACCTTTTTTGCCTATGGTCTTGGCGGTGTCGAGGCACCACTCAAGCTCGAGAAACAGTCACACGTACTTGATTATATTAAAAAAAATAGATTCCGGGTGGCGCGGGAACGCACAGTGGTCCGCGGTGCAGCCGGTTTGCTGAAGTATTACCACCAGATTGCTGGTGCACGCGCCGCCCTGCCCTATGACATCGACGGGGTCGTCTACAAGGTCGATAGCCTGGCCGCACAGCAGCAACTGGGCTACGTATCGCGGGCGCCGCGGTTTGCCATTGCCCACAAGTTTCCGGCCGAAGAGGCCACCAGTGTCGTGCTCGGCATCGATGTGCAGGTCGGCCGTACCGGTGCGCTGACACCGGTGGCACGGCTGCAGCCGGTGTTCGTTGGCGGGGTCCATGTCACCAATGCCACGCTGCACAACGAAGACGAGGTGCGGCGCAAGGACGTCCATATCGGGGACACCGTCGTGGTTCGTCGTGCTGGTGATGTCATTCCGGAAGTCGTGCGCGTGGCGATCCCGGGGCCGCGACGGCGTGAAGACCGTTTTGTAATGCCGGCGCGCTGTCCCGTTTGCGATTCGCGGGTGGTGCGTCTGGAGGATGAAGCGATAGCCCGCTGCAGCGGCGGTCTGTACTGCAGCGCCCAGCGCAAGCAGGCCCTGCTGCATTTTGCGTCGCGGCGCGCGCTCGACATCGAAGGGCTGGGGGACCGGCTGGTGGAACAACTGGTGGACCTGGACCTGGTGCGGACGCCGGCGGACCTCTATGCGCTGGACGAAACGGCGCTGGCCGGTCTCGAACGCATGGGCGAGAAATCCGCGGCCAATGTCGTGGCGGCAATACGCAAAAGCCGTGACACCACGCTGGCGCGCCTGGTCTATGCGCTGGGAATTCGGAATGTCGGGGAAAGCACGGCGCGCGATCTGGCGCAGCATTTCGGCGACATCGAGACCCTAGCGCGAGCTGACATGGCGGCATTGCAGCAGGTGCCGGATGTCGGACCGATCGTTGCCCAGAGCGTGGTGCAGTTTTTCGCGGAGCCGCACAATCTGGAGGTCATCGCCAGGCTGCGCGATGCCGGGGTGCGTTATACGCGGGGTGAAGCGCCGCCGGCGGTTGCCACTGCCATCGCCGGCCGCAGCATTGTGCTGACCGGGTCGCTGCGCGGCATGAGTCGCGAGGAGGCGAAGGCGCGGATCGAGGCCGCGGGCGGACGCGTCACCGGCAGTGTGTCGCAGAAAACCGATTTTGTGGTCGCGGGCAGCGATCCCGGCAGCAAACTCGAAAAGGCGCGGGCGCTCGGGGTCCAGGTGCTTGATGAGCAGCAGTTGCTGGCGCTGCTTGCGCAATGAAATGTCGTGAACGGGTTGAGGCCGGCAGCGGCCGGTCGACTTGGAGATTGGGGCCGGGCAATGGGGCATGATCGAGCGATTTACCGCGGCGGGCAGTTTTCCCGGCAGGCGTTGCGGTGGCTGGAATATAACCATGTGCTAATATTTAGTTCCCTTCATTGAATCGAGGTCTGCCATGGCAAACAAGCTGATGATCATCATGGTCAATACCGATCCCGCAAACAGTTCCGAACTGGGCGCACCGTTTTTTCAGGCCACGGTGGCGGCCGCGATGGACTACGAGGTCGAGGTGATCCTGACCGCACGTTCCGGAGAACTCGCCAAAAAGGGGGTTGCCGAAAAACTGTTCGTCAAGGAGGGCTCGGCGAAGAGCGTTTATGATTTCATCAAGGATGCGCACGAAGCAGGTGTTCAGTTCAAGGTTTGCACCCCGACGCTGGACCTGTGGGGCGATGACCTGATTCCCGAGATCAGCGAAACCGTCGGTGGTGCGTATGTAATTGAACAGGCGATGGACGAGGACGTCGTCACCTTTACCTATTGACATCGATTCATTGAAACCGTCGTTTGCCGAAGCGCAGGCATTGCTGGCGCGTGCCGAACAGCTGCTTGCGCCGGATGAGGTGGACCGGGCCGTGGCGCGTGTTGCTGGCGCCATCACCGCAACTCTGGGTCAACAGCAGCCGCTGCTGCTGGCCGTCATGCGCGGCAGCGTGGTGTTTGCAGGACACCTGCTGCCGTTACTGCAATTTCCGCTGGATTTCGATTATGTGGATGCGACCCGCTACGGCGAGGCAACCAGGGGCAGCGAACTGGAATGGCGCGTTGATGTGCCAGCGGCAGTGCGCGGCCGCATGGTGCTGATTGTCGACGACATTCTCGACGAGGGACACACGCTGGCAGCGATCCGCCGCCGCCTGCTCGACGCCGGTGCGCGACAGGTGCTGATCGCGGTGTTTGCCGACAAACGGCTGAACCGGGCGAAACCCGTTGCCGCGGATTTCATCGGTGTAGAGGTGCCCGATCGCTACGTTTTTGGTTTCGGCATGGACGTAGGGGGCTGGTGGCGCAATCTGCCTGCGGTCTATGCCCTGCGCCAGGACGAACGGGACTGAAATGGCGTCCATGCTCGGCATCATCGGCGGCACGGCGTTGAACCGGATCGCAGACCTTGCGGTATTGCGGCGGGAGATTGTCGCCACGCCTTACGGCGAGCCCTCGGCGGCGCTGACATTCGGCAGGCTGGGGGGGGCGGAAGTGGTATTCCTGGCGCGTCATGGCGATGGTCATACGATCGCCCCGCACCGGATCAATTACCGCGCGAATATCTGGGCGCTGCAGACACAGGGCGTGCGCGATGTCGTTGCAGTCGCGACCGTCGGCGGCATCCGTGATGACCTCACTGCGGGTACGCTGCTGGTGCCGGAGCAGATCATCGACTACACCCATGGCCGGGAGGCCACGTTTTTTGATGGTCTTGCGCAGCCGCTGGAGCACGTCGATTTCACCAAACCGTTCTGCGAATCGCTGCGCCAGCGCCTGCTAGGGGCGGCGGTGGCGGCGGGTGACTCTGTGCACGATGGCGGCGTGTACGGTGCCACCCAGGGACCGCGGCTGGAGACTGCGGCGGAGATCGGGCGCATGGCGCGCGACGGCGCCGATGTCGTCGGCATGACCGGCATGCCGGAAGCGGCACTGGCACGCGAAAGCCGGCTCTGCTACGCGATGCTGGCAGTCGTGGTCAATGCGGCAGCGGGGCGCGGCGCCAATACCAGCGGCGTCGCCATTGCGGAAATCACCGCGGTGGCCGCGGCGGCCATGACGCGCGTCGGGCGGATTCTGGCGGCAGCGGCGCGGCAGCATGGCGATTAGGCCGGTGCTGCGCATGGGTGACGAGCGCCTGTTGCGGGTCTCGCGTCCGGTCGCACACTTCGACACGCCGGAGCTGCACGCATTGATCGCCGACATGGAGGACACCATGCAGGCGATGAACGGGGCGGGACTGGCGGCGCCCCAGATCGGCGTGGGGCTGCGGGTGGTGATGTTCGGCATTGTGGCCAACGCCCGCTATCCGGATGCGGAGCCGGTGCCGCAGACGGTGCTGATCAACCCGCTCATTACGCCGCTTGATGCGGAGATCGAGGATGGCTGGGAGGGTTGCCTGTCGGTGCCCGGCATGCGCGGTCTGGTGCCGCGTCACCGGCGTCTGCGCTACCGCGGTTTCGATGCATACGGCAAGGAGATCGATCGCACGGTGCACGGTTTTCATGCCCGGGTGGTGCAGCATGAATGTGATCATCTTGACGGCATACTGTATCCGATGCGCATCCGTGACATGCGCAATTTCGGTTTTACGGAGACGCTGTTTCCCGGCGAACCGGCCGGTGATGACTGACCTTGTGCACGGCCTCAGATCCGCAGCCGGTCGAGCAATTCGCTTTCGAAACGCACCGTGGTCTTCGGGTTGTTCAGCGCAGCGCCACTGACCACGAAGGTATCTTCGGCACGTGCTCCCAGGGTGTTGATTTTTGCTGCGTGGAGGTTGATGTCGAATGCGGTCAGCGTGCGGGAGATGCGCGACAGCAGGCCGGGCCGGTCGCCGGCAACGATGGACAGTATGCGGTAGTCGCCACGGTCATCCGCCTGGATATTGACTTCCGGGGTGATTGGAAAGTGCCGCAATTGCCGGCTCAGCCGCGGCTTGGTCAATTCCGGCAGCGGCGTCCGGCGGGTGAGGCGGTCAGTAAGTTCATACTCGATGTAGCTGATCAGGTCGCGGTATTCCGGTTGCCGGTTCGACGCGTCCTGAACATGGAAGGTGTCGAGTGCATAGCCGTGTCTGGTGGTATGAATCTTGGCTTCAAAGATGTCGAAGCTGATGCTTTCAAAAAAGCTGCATATCCGCGAAAACAGTTCCTTCTGGTCGACCACATAAACCAGCACCTGCAGGCCCTCGCCGATTGGCGACAGCCGTGCGCGTACCACCGGCGTGGCGGAGTGGACGCGGCGATGCAGGTGCCGCGTATGCCATGCAATTTCCTGCCCTTCATGGCGCAGGAAATAGGCGGTATCCAGCTGGCTCCAGAACTCGCGGTAATCCGCTTCCGGGATGGCATACAGCCGCAGTCGCACCATCGCGTCTTCCTGACGTCCGCGCTGGCCATCCTGGCGCTCGCTGCGATCGCCGCTCAGCATGCGCCGGGTGACGTGGAACAAGTCCTCCAGCAGCTTGGCTTTCCATGCGTTCCAGACTTTGGGACTGGTGCCGCGGATGTCCGCCACAGTCAGCAGATAGAGTGCGACCAGATGCCGTTCGTTGCGCACGCGCTGGGCAAAGTTATGCGCAACTTCCGGGTCCGTCAGGTCCTGTTTTTGCGCTGTGGTTGACATGACCAGGTGCTGTTCCACCAGCCAGGCGACCAGCTCGCTGTCGGCAGGCGGCAGGCTATGGGCCTTGCAGAACCGCAGCGCATCGACCTTGCCCAGTTCGGAATGGTCTCCGCCGCGTCCTTTTCCGATATCGTGAAACAGCGCGGCGAGGTAGAGCAGCTCGGGCTTGTCGAATTCGCTCATCAGGCGGCTGCACAGCGGAAATTCGTGCGCCAGTTCGGGCACGGCAAAACGGCGGACATTGCGCACCACTTTCAGGATGTGCTCGTCGACGGTATAGACATGATAGAGGTCGTGCTGCATCTGGCCGGTGACGCGGCCAAAAGCCGGGATGTAACGGCCAAGGATGTCGAACTGGTGCATACGCCGCAGTTCGCGGATCATCCGCGTCGGGCTGCGCAGAATTTCCATGAAGAGTTCACGCATCCGGGGATTGCGACGCGCCGCCGGGGTGATGCGCCGCCGTGCGCGCCACAGCGCCCGCAGGGTTACCGCACCAATGCCCTTGAGCTCATGGTGCTGCTGCAGCAATACGAACGCTTCGAGTATCGTGCAGGGGTCACGCTCGAATATGGTGGGGTCCGGCGCGGAGAGCAGTTCGCCGCGAACGGCGAACCGCTCGTTGAGCGGTGTAATCGCCGAGCGATTGGCCGGCGGGACGATGCGCAGCGCAAGATTTTGCAGCAAAATGGTGTTCAGCTGCGATACCGATTTTGCGGTCTGGTAGTAGCGCTGCATCAGGCGTTCGCTGGGGCGACGGCTGGCGCGCTCGGCGAATCCGAGTTGTTTGGCCAGGGCCGTCTGATGATCGAATAACAGACGGTCCTCACGGCGTCCGGCAAGATAATGCAGACGGATGCGTAACAGTTCCAACACCCGTTCGTGGCGGCCAATCGCGCGTGCTTCATCGCGGGTGATGAAGCCGCGCCGGGCGAGTTCCAGCCAGGTACGGCCCAAACCGGCTGCTCGCGCAATCCACAGGATCGTGTTCAGGTCGCGCAGGCCGCCGGCGCTTTCCTTGAGATTCGGCTCGAGGTTGGTTTCCTGGTGCCGCAAATGGCGTTGTTGCTGCTCGATGCGTTTTGCACGGAGGAAGGCTGCGGGATCGATGGACTGCTGCAGCTTGCGCGTGAATCGCCGGTAGAGCTCGCGGTTGCCGCTGATCAGTCTCGACTCGAGCAGATTGGTCTGTATGGTCACGTCCCCTGCGGCCACCTCAAAGCATTCGTCCAGCGTGCGCACGCTGTGTCCGGCATCAAGTCCGATGTCCCAGAAGGTGCCGACCAGCATTTCAAGCTTTTCACGCAACGCTGCTTCAGGTGCAGCCGGCAGCAGGATCAGGATGTCGACGTCGGAATGCGGGAACAGCTGGCCGCGTCCATAGCCGCCGACACCCACCAGCGCGATCTCCGGAGGCATTTCCCGTGCCTTCCAGGCCAGCCGCAGGTGGCGGTCCGTCAGCAGTGCAAGACGCCGCAGCAATTCGCGACCGAGGTCTCCCTTTTCAAACTGCTGCTGCAGCGCTGTGCGTTCCGCGGCGAGCGCCTCGCGCTGACTGTCCTCGCGCGCGGGCCGGAGCTGGCGGGTTGAAGATGCCGTGGTGGTGCGCATGCGATGGCGGCGGCGGATTTGGTCCCGGATGTCAGGCCGCAGGTGCAGGTGTTCCCGCTGATACGGTCAGCACTTCGTATCCACTCTGGGTTACCAGCACGGTATGCTCCCATTGCGCGGACAGACTGTGGTCCTTGGTGACGATGGTCCAGCCGTCAGCCATCTGGCGGATGTCGGCTTTGCCGGCATTGATCATCGGCTCGACAGTGAAAATCATTCCCGCTTCCAGGCGCATGCCCATGCCCGGCTGGCCGTAATGCAGGATCTGCGGCTCCTCATGAAAGTTGCGGCCGATTCCGTGCCCGCAAAACTCGCGGACCACGCTGAAACCGTGCCGCTCGGCGTGGGACTGAATGGCGTGACCGATGTGGCCCAGCGTATGCCCCGGTCTGATGGCCCGGATTCCGCGCCACATGCACTCGTAAGTCAGGTCAACCAGCCGGCGTGCCTGGATCGAAGGCTGTCCGACAAAGAACATGCGGCTGGTGTCGCCATGGAAACCGTCTTTGATGACAGTGATGTCGATATTGATGATGTCCCCGGTCTTGAGCTTCTTGGCTCCGGGAACACCGTGGCAGATCACATGATTGACGGACGTGCAGATCGACTTCGGGTAAGGCGTGTAACCCGGCGGCGTGTAGTTCAGCGGCGCCGGTATCGTGCCCTGCTGGTTAACCATGTAGTCGTGGCACAAGCGGTCGAGCTCGTCAGTGGTGATTCCCGGTCTGACGTGCGGGGTGATGAAATCCAGCACTTCAGCGGCGAGCCGGCCAGCCACCCGCATGAGTTCGATTTCATCCTGATTCTTGAGATGTACGGGCATTACGGCGCTTTCGGTGCGCGCCGTGCGGCTGCGCGGGAAGTCGGGTTGTTGCGTAGAGCGGCGATTCTAACAGGTTGTTACCATTCAAAAAATTCGGATTCCGGCGCTGGCGACCGGTTGCGGGATGAGGGGCATTGCGGCAGCAGCGGCGGCTTGAGGAGAATTGTTTTTACGTGTTAAAATAAGAAGTTAGTTTGATTCTGGACTGGTCATTTTTTGCCGGGCTCGAATTCGAGCAACAACCCACACACCTGTCGACGTTAAGGGTGCCCGGATTTCCGGGTCGCAATGGACAGGTGGCGGATTAACCCTAACTGGAGAATGTTGAATCATGTCAGTCACCATGCGTGAAATGCTTGAGGCCGGAGTACATTTCGGTCATCAAACGCGTTTCTGGAATCCGAAAATGGCACCGTACATTTTCGGACATCGCAACAAGATACACATCGTCAATCTCGAAAAGACGATGACCATGTACCACGAGGCGCTGAAATTCGTGCGCCAGCTCACCTCGAACAAGGGCAGCGTACTGTTTGTCGGTACCAAACGCCAGGCGCGGGACATCGTGCGTGAAGAGGCGCAACGGTGCAGTTCGCCTTACGTCGATTATCGCTGGCTGGGCGGCATGCTGACCAACTACAAAACGGTTAAGCAGTCGATCCAGCGTCTGAAGAATCTGGAGGCAATGCGCGAGGACGGCTCGCTGGAGAAGCTGACGAAAAAGGAGGCGTTGCAGTACGACCGCGAGATTGCCAAGCTCGAGCGCAGCCTTGGCGGTATCAAGAATATGGACCGGCTGCCGGACGCACTGTTCGTAATCGATGTGGGCTACCAGAAGGGCGCAATCACCGAGGCGAAGAAGCTGGGCATTCCGGTCATCGGTGTTGTCGATACCAACCATTCGCCGGACGGCGTGGATTACGTGATTCCCGGCAACGACGATTCCAATCGTGCGATCAAGCTCTACGCACGCGGCATGGCGGATGCGGTGCTTGAAGGCCGCAATACCAGCATCAAGGAAATCGTCAGCGGCGGGTCGGACGAGTTCGTCGAGGTCGAGGACGGCGAAGCCGCGGGTGCCTGAACAGGCGCAAGGATACACTCAAGGGGCGCACAGCCCCTTTTTTTTAATTGGCGCAAGAGGAATGGCAGCAATGGCAGAGATTACGGCAGGCATGGTGCGGGAACTTCGCGAGAAAACCGATGCCCCGATGATGGAGTGCAAGAAAGCACTGACGGAAGCCGGCGGCGAGATGGAAAAAGCGGAAGAGATCCTGCGGGTCAAGCTCGGCAACAAGGCCAGCAAAGCGGCATCGCGGATCGCGGCTGAAGGTGTGGTAGCCGTGTACATTGCGGCGGACGGCAAACTGGGCGCAATTGTTGAAGTCAATTGCGAAACTGATTTCGTCGCCAAGAATGAGGATTTTCTGGCCTTTACGGGAGCGCTCGCACAACTGGTTGCAGAAAAAAATCCCGTGGACGTCGCCGCGCTGTCCGGAGTGGTGCTGGACGGGATGACGGTGGACGAGCGGCGCAAGGCACTGATCGGCAAGATCGGCGAAAACCTGAGCATCCGCCGCTTTGCGCGGATCGATGCAAGAGGGCGCCTCGCTTCCTATATTCATGGCGGTGCGAAAATCGGCGTGCTGGTGGACCTGGTCGGCGGCAGCGATGCGATGGGCAAAGACCTCGCGATGCATGTGGCGGCCAGCAAACCGAAGGCGCTCGATGCCTCAGGGGTGCCGGCCGATGCCATTGAAACCGAGCGTCGCGTGGCGGCCGACAAAGCGGCGGAAGACGCTGCCAAGTCCGGGAAGGCGATTCCGCCGGAGATCATGGCGAAGCGCGTCGAGGGGACGGTGCAGAAATTCCTGAAGGAAGTGACGTTGCTGGGCCAGCCCTTCGTCAAGGACGACAAGCAGACGGTGGAGCAGTTGCTGAAATCGGCGCAGGCGAGCGTTGCGGGTTTTCAGCTTTATGTGGTTGGGGAAGGCATCGAGAAGAAAAAGGATGATTTCGCCGCCGAAGTCATGGCACAGGTCGGTCAGGCCCGGCAGCGCGTATAAAAATAATATTAAACAGTTGGTTACATAAATTATGGCGCACGCCCCAGCCTATAAACGCATCCTGCTGAAACTCAGCGGGGAGGCGTTGATGGGCGAAGACAACTATGGCATCAACCGCAACACCATCGACCGCATCGTCGGCGAGGTGGCGGAAGTGTCGCGACTGGGTGTCGAGGTGGCGGTGGTGATCGGCGGGGGCAATATTTTTCGTGGCATCGCCCCTGCGGCGTCACACATGGATCGCGCCACGGCCGATTACATGGGCATGCTGGCAACGGTGATGAATGCGCTGGCACTGCAGGATGCAATGCGGCATGCCGGTCTGCTGAGTCGTGTGCAATCCGCGCTGAACATTGAGCAGGTGGTCGAGCCTTATATCCGCGGCAAGGCGATGCGCTACCTCGAAGAGGGCAAAATCGTCATTTTTGCCGCCGGCACCGGCAATCCATTTTTTACCACCGATACCGCGGCGGCACTGCGCGGCATGGAGATGAATGTTGATCTGGTGTTGAAGGCGACCAAGGTCGATGGCGTCTACACCGACGATCCGCAAACGCATCCGGATGCGATGCGCTACCAGCGGCTGACGTTCGACGAGGCGATCATCAAGAACCTGAAGGTGATGGATGCGACGGCGCTGACACTTTGCCGTGACCAGAAATTGCCGATCAACGTATTCAGCATTTTCAAGCCGCAGGCGCTGAAGCGGGTTGTCATGGGTGAGGACGAAGGAACAATGGTTCATGTTTGACTGGAGGTGACCATGATTGCTGATGTGAAGAAAAATGCCGAACAGAAAATGAAAAAAACGGTCGAGGCCCTGAAAACCGATCTGGGCAAGATCCGGACTGGTCGCGCACACACCGGGTTGCTGGACCACGTCATGGTGGATTATTACGGCACTCCGACGCCATTGCCGCAGGTAGCCAATGTCACGCTGCTCGACGGACGGACGATCGGGGTCAACCCGTGGGAGAAGAAAATGGTGTCTGCGGTGGAAAAGGCGATTCGAGACAGCGATCTCGGTCTGAATCCGGCCACACAGGGCGACATCGTGCGGGTGCCGATGCCGGCACTGACCGAGGAGCGGCGCCGCGACCTGATCAAGGTTGTGCGGCATGAGGGCGAGAATGCAAAGGTTGCCGTGCGCAATGTACGGCGCGATGCCAACGCCCAGCTCAAGGAAATGCTCAAGAAGAAGGAGGTTGCGGAAGACGAGGAACGCCGGGCGCAGGACGACATCCAGAAGCTCACGGATCGTGCCATCGCCGATATCGACAAGGCCCTGGAGGTCAAGGAAACCGACCTCATGGCGATCTGATCCGCCTCCGTGGCCAGTTCCACACAGGAGATTCCAGAGGTCGGCGCGGTGCCGCGCCATGTGGCCATCATCATGGATGGCAATGGCCGGTGGGCCAAGCGCCGTTTTCTGCCGCGGGTGGCCGGGCACCGCAAGGGTGTGGAGGTCGTGCGCAACGTGGTTCAGGAGTGCGCCGAGCGCGGCGTTGAGGCACTGACGCTGTTCGCTTTCAGCAGCGAGAACTGGCGCCGACCCGCCGACGAGGTCTCATTGCTGATGCAACTGTTCGTCAGCGCGCTGCAGCAGGAGGTCGAACGCCTGCATCGCAACGGCATCCGCTTCCGGGTCATTGGTGATATCTCGCGGTTTGAACCGGCGCTGGTTGCCCTGATCGACAACGCGCAACAGCTCACTGCCGGCAATCAGGGACTGACGCTCACGGTGGCGGCCAATTACGGCGGTCGCTGGGACATCATGCAGGCGGTCAACCGGCTGCGCAGCGCCCATGGCGGAGATCGTGAGCAATGGACCGAGACACAACTGCTGCCTTACCTGTCTCTGGGAGATCTGCCCGAGCCGGATCTGTTCATTCGTACCGGTGGCGAAATGCGCATCAGCAATTTCCTGCTGTGGCAGCTGGCGTATACCGAACTGTATTTCACCGACACGCTGTGGCCGGACTTTGACGCGAAGGCTCTCGCCAAGGCAATCGCCTCCTACCAGCAGCGGGAGCGCCGGTTCGGGCGCACCAGCGAACAAGTCGCGGTCGCACCGGATGCTGCGAGCCGTACGGCGCGCGGCTGAAATACGGCTTTGTTTCCTGCCGTTGTCTGAATCGTGCTCCTGACCCGGGTCATTACCGCAGCCGTGCTGCTCCCGCTGTTTGTCGGGGGCCTGTTTTTCCTGCCGACCGGCGGATGGGCTGTCGGGCTGTTGCCGTTCCTGCTTGCCGCTGCCTGGGAGTGGGCCGTGCTGTCGGGTTTCGGGCGCGCCGGCCAATGGGGTTTCTGTTTGGCAGTTCTGGTGACTGCACTGATGGTGTTGCTGGGGATGCAGCATGTTGCGTTTATCGCCTTTGAGCGGGCCACTTACGGGGTTGCCGGGATGTTCTGGCTCGTTTGCGCGCCGGCATGGTTGCGTTTCGGCTGGCGTGCGCGCAGTCCGTTATTGCTGATGCCGAGCGGATGGTTGCTGATTGTGCCCACTTGGCTGGCACTCGTACGGCTGCAGCAATGGCCCTGGGTGTTGCTCGCGGTGCTCGGCGTGGTCTGGGTGGCCGACATTGCGGCCTATTTCGCCGGGCATGTCTGGGGACGTCACAAACTGGCGCCCTCGATCAGCCCGGGAAAAACCTGGGAGGGTGTTGCCGGGGCTGTGGTTGCAGTCGCGGTGTATCATGCGTTGGTCTGGTATTTTGGATTTCGCAGTGTGATGCCCGGCGCAGCGATCGCGGCAACGGCACTGGTGGCTGTCCTGTTGCCGCTGAGCATCCTCGGTGACCTGTTCGAGTCCTGGATCAAGCGTCAGGCGGGGGTCAAGGACAGTAGCAGACTGCTGCCTGGCCACGGTGGTGTTCTCGATCGAATCGATGGCCTGACGGCAACCCTGCCGCTCGCGGCATTGGCGGTGCCATGGATGCTGCAACGCAGTTGAAATCATGCAATATCTGACCATACTTGGATCTACCGGCAGCATCGGCGTCAGCACGCTGGATGTGGTCGCACGCAATCCACAGCGCTTTGCGGTGACTGCGCTCGCTGCGCGGTCGCGCGCCGATGTGCTGTTTGACCAATGCCGCCGTTTTTTGCCGAAATACGCGGTATTGCTGGATGCCGATGCCGCCGAGGGTTTGCAACAACGTCTGCGACTGGCCGAAATTGCCACCGAAGTGCTGTGCGGAGAGCAGGCGCTGGAGCGCGTCGCCGCGTTACCTGAGGTCACTACCGTGGTGGCGGCCATAGTGGGTATCGCCGGACTGCGTCCGGCACTCGCGGCAGCACGATCCGGAAAAAGAATTCTCCTGGCGAACAAGGAAGCGCTGGTCACGGCGGGCGCGGTGTTCATGTCTGCCGTGCGCGACAGCGGTGCGGAATTGCTGCCGATCGACAGTGAGCACAATGCAATATTCCAGGCTCTGCCGATTTTTCGTGACCGATCGCTGGCTGATTGCGGGGTGCGGCGCATCCTGCTGACTGCTTCCGGGGGGCCGTTCCGGACGCTGCCTATTGGACAGATGGCGCGGGTCACGCCGGAAGAAGCGGTTGCGCATCCCAACTGGGTGATGGGGCGCAAGATATCCGTGGACTCTGCAACGATGATGAACAAGGGCCTGGAAGTGATCGAAGCGCATTGGCTGTTCGCTGCCGATCCGCAGATGATCGAGGTGGTAATCCATCCGCAGAGCGTGGTGCACTCGCTGGTCGAGTATTGCGATGGCTCGGTGATCGCGCAGTTGGGCAATCCGGACATGCGCACTCCGATCGCACACGCGCTGGGGCATCCCGAGCGTATTGCGTCAGGCGCGGATTTTCTGGATCTGGCACGCGTTGGCAACCTGAGCTTCGAGGCACCGGATCTGGCGCGCTTTCCATGCCTGCGGATCGCCTATGATGCATTGCGGGCGGGTGGCACAGCCGTGGTTGCACTGAATGCGGTCAACGAGATCGCGGTAGCGGAATTCCTGGATCACCGTATCGCTTTTACCGATATTCCAGCGTTGATAGAGCGGGTCGTAGCCGCAACGCCCGTTCGGCCAGTAACGTCGCTTGATGACGTGGAGCGCGCCGACCGGCAGGCGCGGGTCGACGCGCTTGCCGCATGCGCCAGCTGGTCCGTGCCAAAGAAGGCGGGAAGAGGCTGACACGGAGATGAGTCTGCTGATGACGGTGATTGCATTCGTGGTGGCACTCAGCGTGCTGATCGTGGTGCACGAGTTTGGCCATTATTGGGTTGCCCGCCGCTGCAACGTCAAAGTGCTGCGGTTTTCCGTTGGCTTCGGCAAGCCGGTATGGTCAAAGACGATCGGGCGCGACGCTACGCAATGGGTGATTGCCGCGATCCCGCTGGGCGGCTACGTGAAAATGCTCGACGAGCGTGAAGGAGAAGTCGGGCGGCATGAACTTCATCGCGCGTTTAACCGCAAACCGGTCTGGCAGCGATTCGCGATTGTCGCGGCAGGGCCGGCGGCCAATTTTTTGGCCGCCATCGTGCTGTACTGGGTTTTGTTCGTGCATGGCATACCGGGCCTGATACCGGTGCTCGCCGAGCCTGCTGCCGGCAGCATGGCTGCCCGCGCAGGTTTTGTTGCTGGCGAGACGGTGCTTGATGTCGACGGTGCGGCAGTGCGGTCATGGCAGGATTTCCGCTGGATCATGCTGCAGCGGGCCCTCGACCGGCAGACGGTCAGCGTGGGCCTTAAAACCGAGCAGGGAACACCAGTCACGCGCGCGCTGCGTCTTGACGAACTCGCACCCCGGGATGTCGAGGGCGATGTTCTCGGTGCGCTGGGTTTCAGTCGGATGCGCCTGGTATTGCCACCTGTGATTGGTGAGTTGACCGGCAGCGGATCTGCGGCGCGGGCAGGCCTGCAGGCAGGAGACCGGGTGCTGGCCATCGACGGGCAACCTGTCGAAACCTGGGACCTGCTGGTGACGAGCGTCCGCGCTGCACCCGGGCGGACGCTGCAATTCCGCGTAAAGCGCGGGGACGTCGAAATCCAGTCCCTGGCGGTTACTCCCGATCCGATTGACGAAGGCGAGGTCAAATTCGGACGCATTGGTGCGTCGCCAAGGATGGACCCGGCCGCGATGAAGCGCATGATTGCCGACGTCAGTTACGGGCCCGTCGAGAGCGTGGCGAAGGCTGCCGTTAAAACATGGGAAACGGCGATTTTCAGCTTGCGCATGCTCGGAAAAATGATCGTAGGCGACGTTTCGCTGAAAAATCTGAGCGGGCCGATCACCATCGCGGATTATGCCGGGCAATCCGCGCAGAACGGCTGGATATCCTACTTGCTGTTTCTGGGGCTGATCAGTATCAGTCTCGGCGTGCTCAATCTGCTGCCCATCCCGTTATTGGACGGGGGGCACTTGATGTATTATTCGGTCGAGATTCTTACCGGAAAACCGGTGTCTGAGAAAGTGATGGAGGTTGGGCAGCAGATTGGCATGGCCCTGCTGTTTGCCTTGATGGCTTTTGCTTTGTACAACGACATCATCCGCCTGATCGGCAGCTAAATATGGCATTTTTACGTTGGGTATGCGCGGCATTGGTGATGATATCGTCCCCGGTGCTGGCGATCGAACCGTTTGTCGTAAAGGACATACGTGTAGAAGGCATACAACGGATTGAAGCGGGCACCGTATTCAGCTACCTGCCGCTGAAAGTCGGCGATACGATGACCGATGAAAAAGCGGCTCAGGCCATCAGGGCCTTGTTCGGCACCGGATTTTTCAAGGACGTAGCGATCGAGGCTGACGGTGGTGTCGTCGTCGTGGCCGTGCAGGAACGACCCTCAATTGCGCAGGTCGAATTTCTGGGTGTCAAGGAGTTCGAAAAGGATCAACTGATCAAGAGCCTGCGCCAGATCGGTCTGGGCGATGGGCGGATTTTTGACCGAGCGCAACTCGATCGGGCGGAACAGGAACTCAAGCGGCAGTATCTCAGTCGCGGCCGCTACGCGGTTGCCGTGACGACTACGGTGACGCCGCTGGAGAGAAACCGGGTTGCAATCAATTTCAATGTCGACGAAGGCGAGGTCGCCAAGATCAGGCAAATCGGCATCGTCGGCGCGAAGGTATTCAGCGAGAAGGACCTCCTCAGCCTGTTCGTGCTGCGTACGCCGGGCCTGATGACCTGGTGGAGCAAGCACGACCAGTATTCCCGGCAGAAACTGTCCGCCGATCTGGAGGTGCTGCGCTCCCATTATCTCGACCGGGGGTATCTGGAGTTCAACATTGATTCGACCCAAGTGACGATATCGCCCGACAAGAGAGATATCTTCATCAGCATCGGTGTGACGGAGGGGCCGAAATACACGGTCTCGGAGGTCAAGGTAGCCGGCGAGATGCTGTTGCCCGAGGCGGAAATACTCAAACTCATTACGGTCAAGCCCGGCGAGGTGTTCTCCCGCACCAGGATTACAGAATCGACCAAGAATATCAGCGACCGCCTTGGTAACGACGGCTATGCCTTTGCCAATGTGAACGCTGCACCCGATCTCGACAAAATCAAGCATCAGGCCGCGTTCACGTTTTTCATAGATCCCGGCCGTCGTGTCTATGTACGGCGCATCAATGTCGCAGGAAACAATCGCACGCGCGATGAGGTGATCCGCCGCGAAATGCGGCAACTGGAAGGCGGTTGGTATTCGGCGGAAAAAATCAATCTCTCGCGCAGCCGCGTCGACCGATTAGGCTACTTCAACGAGGTCACCGTGGAGACACCGTCGGTGACAGGCACCACGGACCAGGTCGATGTAAATTTTTCGGTTGTGGAAAAGCCGACCGGGAACGTATTGCTGGGCGCGGGCTTTGGCAGCAGCGAAGGTGTCACATTGTCGGGATCGATAGCCCAACAGAACATTTTCGGTTCCGGAAAATTTGTGTCGATTGCGGTGAATACCAGCAAGGTCAATACCGTTTACGCGCTTTCGTATACGGATCCGTACTTTACCGTCGACGGGATCAGCCAGGGCTTTGACATCTACTCGCGTGAGATAGACGGCACCGAAGGCGGGATCGGACGCTATGTGACGAAGACGAACGGTGCCGGAATCCGTTTTGGCGTGCCGGTTACGGAGCGGGATACGATTACTTACGGTCTGGCGTACGAAAATACTTCAATCACCACTTTTGCCGACAGTCCGCTGTTTTACCAGGATTATGTGAGAACGTTTGGTAACGACAATGATGCGATCGTCGCCACTGCGGGGTGGGTGCGTGATGGCCGCGATAGCCTGATTTATCCGACTACGGGCACCCTGCAGCGGGCGATCGGGGAAGTCGGACTGCCCGGGGCCTCGCTGGAGTATTACCGGCTGATTTACCAGTACCAGCGATACTTCCCGCTGACCCGGTATTACACGCTGATGGTCAACGGGGAGGCTGGCTACGGCGATGGCACCAACGGATTGCCGCTGCCGTTTTTCAAGAATTTCTTCGCAGGCGGTGTAAACTCTGTCCGTGGCTTCAAGCAATCGACGATTGGCCCCAAGGATGCCAACGGCGACGCGCGAGGCGGCAACCAGCGGCTGGTCGGGAACGTGGAGTTCCTCTTCCCTTTCCCCGGGCTGCAAAACGACAAGTCGGTCCGGATGGGGGCGTTCTTCGACGCGGGTATGGTGGACGACAAGTATTATCCGTTTGACGCGGGCGGTATCCGCTATTCCACCGGATTGTCGGTATTCTGGTCATCGCCATTCGGACCGCTGAAGATCAGTGTGGCGGCGCCGATGAACGAGGGACCATTTGACAAGACGCAGGCATTTCAGTTTACGTTTGGTGGCGCATTCTGAATTCGGGGTGTATTGATGATCCCGGACAGCTGGCCACGAGCAGATTCACGGAGGGCAATTTGAAAAGATTCGTGTTAGCCGGATTATTGATGCTGGCAGCTGGCGTTCCGTTCGCGACCGGCGCGGAACTCAAGATCGGCTTTATCGACCAGGAACGCATTACCCGCGAGAGCGCACCGGCAGACCGGGCGAGCAAGCAGCTGGAGAAGGAGTTCGCGCCCCGCGCGGAGGAATTGAAGCGGCGTGAAGGTCAGATCAAAGGGATGCAGGCGCAGCTCGAAAAGGATGCGTTGACCATGATCGAGAGCGACCGGCGCGCCAAAGAGCAGGAACTGGGGCGGCTGACGCTGGATTTTCAGCGTATGCAGCGGGAATATCGTGAAGATCTGAATTTGCGCCGCAACCAGGAATTGGGTGCCCTGTTCGAGCGGGCGAACCGCGTGATCAGGCAGATTGCCGAAGCCGAAAAGTACGACATCATTTTCCAGGAGGCGGTGTACCGCAATCCGAAGATTGATATTACCGACAAGGTTCTGAAAGCACTGGCCGAAGGCAAATAGCCGTGCCCGGCTTGGCGCCGCGGCGCTGTGATCCCGACGCCGTTCCGTCTTCCCGATGGAGTATCCCCTGCCAAAGTCATTCAGCCTCGCAGAAATTGTTGGCCGCCTAGGCGGCGAATTGATCGGCGATGCCGGCATACAAGTCAGACAGGTTGCCACGCTGGAGAAGGCGACGCCCGACACCATTGCATTTCTGGCAAACGAGCGCTACCTGGGACAACTGAAGATTACCCGTGCCGGCGCCGTCATCGTCGGCGAGCAATTGCGCGCATCACTTGACATGCCGCATATTGTTGCGGCCAACCCCTATGCCTATTTCGCCAGAGTGTCGGCCCTGTTGAACCCGCTTCCGGCTGTTGCTGCCGGCCTGCATCCGAGCGCGATCATCCATCCACGGGCCATTATCGGCAGCGGCGTGCATGTCGGCCCCAATGTGGTGGTCGAGGATGGGGCCGCGATCGCCGCGGACTGCCGGATTGGCGCCGGCAGTTACGTCGGCGCCGGGGCCACGATCGGTGAGGGTAGCTTGCTCCATCCCAACGTCACCGTTTATCACGGATGTATCCTGGGCAAGCGGGCTGTCGTCCATGCCGGCGCGGTGATCGGTGCGGACGGATTTGGCATCGCGATGGATGAGAAACGGTGGCTCAAGGTGCCGCAGATCGGACGGGTCGTAATTGGCGATGATGTGGAAATCGGTGCGAATACCACTATCGACAGGGGGGCAATCGACGACACGATCATTGAGGACGGGGTCAAGCTCGACAACCAGATCCAGGTGGCACACAACGTGCACATCGGCGCACATACCGCCATTGCCGCCTGCGTCGGAATTGCCGGCAGTTCCCGGATCGGTCGTTATTGCCGGATTGGCGGTGCATCGGGAATCGCCGGACATCTGACGATCGCTGACCATGTCGAAATATCGGCGCACACGCTGGTGACAAAATCCGTTCGTGAGGCGGGAACCTATACCGGGGCCTATCCCTTCGATACCAACCGCAACTGGCGCCGCAGCGCTGCCAGCCTGCGCAATCTCGGTGAATTGACGGACAGAGTCAGATTGCTGGAGCAGCAATTGCAGCAGGGCAAGAAAGGAAAATCATGAGCAGCATGGATATCAGTGAAATCATGCGGTATCTGCCGCATCGATACCCGTTTTTGCTGGTCGACCGCGTGCTGTCGTACGAGCCCGGAAAAAACATACAGGCGCTGAAAAATGTCACCATCAACGAGCCGTTTTTCAACGGGCATTTTCCGCACCATCCGGTGATGCCCGGAGTTCTGATCATCGAGGCGATGGCGCAGACTGCGGCGATTCTGTCGTTCGCAACCATGGGTGCCAAGGCGAACAAGCGGTCGATCTATTATTTCGTCGGCATTGACAACGCACGCTTCAAGCGACCGGTGACGGCGGGCGATGCAATGCACCTGCACGTGACGCTGACGCGGCACGTGCGTGGCATCTGGAAGTTTGCGGCCGAAGCGCGCGTCGGTGATGTCATGGTGGCTGCAGCCGACCTGATGTGCACGGTGCGCGACATGCCGGGCGACGCGGCCTGAGCAAGAGTCGTGGCTGCGCGCATTCATCCCACTGCAATTGTCGACCCGCAGGCGCGGCTGGCTGCCGATGTCACCGTCGGCCCGTATTCGATCATCGGCGCCGATGTCGAGATTGGTGCTGCCACCCGGATCGGCCCGCATGTCGTGATCGGCATGCATACCCGGATCGGTGCGCGCAACATGATCTACCAGTTCTGCTCGATTGGCGAAGCGCCGCAGGACAAGAAATACAGCGGTGAGCCAACGCGGCTGGAAATCGGTGACGACAACATCATTCGCGAGTTCTGCACGCTCAATCGCGGTACCGTGCAGGATGCCGGTGTGACCCGCATCGGCGACCATAACTGGATCATGGCCTATGTGCATCTTGCGCATGACTGCCGAGTCGGCAATCACACGATTTTTGCGAACAACGCGCAGCTCGCCGGGCATGTCCACGTCGGTGATCACGCGATCCTCGGCGGGTTCACGGGGGTGCATCAGTATTGCCGCGTCGGCGCCCACAGCATCACGGCGATCAGTACGGTCCTGCTGCAGGACCTGCCGCCCTATGTGATGGCGTCGGGCAACACGGCGCAGCCGCATGGCATCAACACCGAGGGCCTGCGGCGCCGCGGGTTTTCAGCGGCCGCGATCGCCGCGATCAAGCGTGCCTACAAGACGCTCTACAAATCGGGCTTGTCGTTTGAAGCGGCCCGCGCACAGATTACCGCGGACGCTGTGCAGCAGCCCGAATTGCTGCTGCTGACCGAATTTCTGGCGACGCCCGGCCGCGGCGTTATCCGCTGAACCCCGTGCCGTCAAGAGCAACGCCTGCGGGCCCGCTGGTCGGAATTGTTGCGGGTGAACCGTCAGGGGATCTGCTCGGGGGGGCGCTGGTACGGGCACTGCGGGCGCGCATGCCGGATCTACGATTCGTCGGCATTGGCGGCCCGCGGATGATTGCTGCAGGGGTGGATTCGCTGTTTCCGCTGGACAAACTGGCGGTGCGTGGTTACGTCGAAGTGCTGCGGCATTACCGCGAGATCATCGGCATCCGGCGCAAACTGAGAAAATACTTCCTCGCCGAGCGACCGACGGTATTCATCGGCATCGATGCGCCGGATTTCAATCTCGATCTCGAAGCCGCCCTCAAGAGGGCTGGTATCCCGACCGTGCATTACGTCAGTCCCTCGATCTGGGCATGGCGTGGCGGGCGCATCCGCAAGATCCGGCGTGCAGTATCCCGCATGCTGACCGTGTTTCCGTTCGAAGCTGCAATTTACGAGAAGGCCGGCGTGCCCGTCAGTTATGTCGGACATCCGCTGGCTGACATGCTCGCCGATGCGCCCTCGCGTGCCGAGGCGCGTGCCGAACTGCGAATCGCGGCCACCACGCCGGTGGTCGCGTTGCTGCCGGGCAGTCGAGTCAGTGAACTGGAGAGCCTGGCCGATGTGTTTGTTGCGGCTGCCGAGAAGATTGCGGCGCAGGTTGAGGGCGTGCGACTGCTCGTGCCGCTGCTCAATCGCCAGACCCGTGAATTGTTTGAAGCCGCGCTGTACCGCCGGAAAAGCGGAGAACTGGAGATATCGCTGCTCTTCGGTCACGCCCATCAGGCGATGGCCGCGGCCGATGTCGTGCTGGTGGCCTCGGGCACGGCAACGCTGGAGGCTGCGCTGCTGCAGCGTCCGATGGTGATTACCTACCGCATGCCGCGCCTGAGCTGGTGGATCATGAAGAGCCAGCGTTATCAGCCTTGGGTGGGCCTGCCGAATATCCTTGCTGGAGAATTCGTTGTGCCCGAGTTGCTGCAGGATGCGGCGACCCCCGAAGCACTGTCGGCAGCGGTCATCGATCTGCTGCACGATATCGACCGGCGTCGCACCATCGAGCAGCGTTTCGCAACCATGGCTGCCGAATTGCGGCACGGCGCCGCCGAACGGGCGGCCGCGGCCGTACTGCCATACCTCACCGGTGCCACTCGATGAGCCTGGTGGTCTGTGGCGTCGACGAGGCCGGGCGCGGGCCGCTGGCCGGGCCGGTGTTTGCGGCAGCAGTGATCCTCGATGATCCGCCGCGGATCGACGGTCTTGCTGACTCCAAGAAACTGACGCCACGACGTCGCGACACGCTGGCCGAGCAGATCAAAAGCCATGCGGTCTGCTGGGCGGTGGCCAGCGCAACGGTGGAGGAGATCGACACGATTAACATCCTGCAGGCCAGCCTGCTGGCGATGCGGCGGGCGGTGATGGCGCTGACGCCGCAGCCGGCGGCAATCGTGGTGGACGGCACGCAGGTGCCACAGGTCGGGATGCCGGCGCGCGCGGTCATCAGGGGCGATGCCACCGTGCCGGCAATTTCGGCAGCCTCGATTTTGGCCAAGGTGGCGCGGGACGCCTTGATGCTAGAACTGCATGCGGTCTATCCCGACTACGGATTCGACCGGCACAAGGGTTACGGTACGGCACTGCATATGGCGGCATTGCGGCGGCTGGGACCGACGCCGGCACATCGACGGAGTTTCGCACCGGTACGCGCCGCAACAAAATAAAAAATAAAAACAAATACTTATAAGTATTATCGGGCTACAGCCCGCGCAGCAATTCCCGCAGTCCGCGCCGTTCCTGCGTCACGCTGATCAGCTTGCGGCGTTCGGCGCATTGCCGCCGCAGGGTCGCCAGAAATTCAGGCCGAGTTTCGATCTTGACCAACAGCTTTGCCAGTGCCTGCGCATCGCCGGGTGGGTAATAACCCGCGTAGCGGCGACCCAGCATGCCGATATTGCCCGGGATGCGGGAGGCGATCACTGGCGTCCGCGCGGTCAGCGCCTCGCTGATGACGTTGGCACCGCCCTCCATGTGCGAGCTGATCAGCATGGCACGGGCGCGTGCCAGGGTGGCCAGCGCATGCGGGCGGTTCAGTTCGCCCAGCCAGACATAACGCGGTTGGTGTTGCATCCAGTGGCGGGCCGCGACGGCGAGCGCGGGATCGCGCGCACCACCAATGTGAGTGATGCGGATGCGGCTTGCTTCAGGCAGATAGCGCAGTGCCGTCGCGCCGCAGAACGGATCTTTTTCTTCGCGCAAGTGGCCGCTGATGACGATTTCAAAACACGACCGGATGGCCTGCTGTCGGGGAATCGGCGCGCAGGACTGGTAGATCACACGGGTCTTGCGCCGCAGGCGCGGCGCAAGTTCCCGCAGCCCCATGTCCTGCAACACCACCATTCGTGTCGCCAGTTCCAGAGATTCCTGTGCATTTGCATCGATATGGATATCGCGATAGAGGTCAGTTCCGGTCAGCGCAACGATCAGCGGGCGCTCGGGATAACGCTCTGCAAAGCGGACAATCGAGTCATGGCTGCGCCTGGCGTGCAAGGCCAGCATGAGGCCGGCGCTGCGCCCATTCCAGGTTTGCTGGATACCGACCCGATGGCCAAGTTCGCGCAGCATCTGCGCCCAGCGCGTCGCTGTGTTGCGGTTGCCGTAACGGGATCGTGCGGCGGCGGGGGTGATCAGGGCAATATTCATCAACGGCGTATCCGGATACACTGCGAGCCAATATAACAAACCCGCGCCCGCGATGACTGATTTTGAACTGCGCACCGGATCCGCATCACGCGCCGCACTCGATGCGGCACGGTCGCGCACGCTGGCGCTGGTGAACAGCTTGTCTCCAGACCAGTGGCTGGGTCCCCGGCTGGCCATCGTCAATCCACCGCTGTGGGAAGTGGGGCATCTCGGGTGGTTCGAGGAACGCTGGTGTCTGCGCCGCGGCGTTGCGGGGACGCTCGCGCCGAGCCTGCTGCGGAACGCTGATGCCTTGTACGATTCTGCGCTGGTATCCCATCGCGAGCGCTGGGACCTGCCGTTGCCGGACGTTGCCGGCACGTTGCGCTATCTTGCGGATGTGCGATCGGCAGTCGCTGCGCTCCTGGCACAGGATGGCGGAGATCCGGCGCTGCAATATTTTCTGCAGCTATGCGCTTTGCATGAGGAGATGCATTGCGAGGCTCTCACTTATACGCGGCAGACCCTGGGTTATCCCGAGCCGCCAGGAAAGCGGTATGCCGCCGCCGGCTCCTGCACCGGGGATGTGGCAATTGCCGGTGGACGATTTTCGCTGGGTGCAGTCGATGACGGCACGTTTGTTTTCGACAACGAGAAATGGGCGCATGGCGTGGAAGTGCGGCCGTTTCGCATGGCGCGCACTCCGGTAAGCAATGCGCAGTTTGCGGAATTCGTCGATGCCGGCGGGTATCGGGACCGCCGCTGGTGGAGCCGGGACGGCTGGGCATGGCGCAGCGGCGAGGGCGCACTTGCGCCGCTTTACTGGCATCGTGACGGCGGCAGCTGGCTGCGCAGACGCTTTGATGTCGTGGAACCGGTGCCGCCCGACCAGCCGGCGATGCACGTCAATTGGCATGAGGCGGCTGCCTGGTGCAGGTGGGCGGGGCGGCGGTTGCCGAGCGAAGCGGAATGGGAGTTTGCGGCAGCGACGGTGCCGGACCAGCCGGGGATCAAACGCCGCTATCCTTGGGGAGACGCAGCCCCGACGACGGCAACGGCCAATCTGCACGGCACGGCCGGCGGCTGCGTGGATGTAGGTGCTTGCGCCGCCGGAGACAGTGCCTGGGGAATACGCCAGATGATCGGCAATGTATGGGAGTGGACCGCCGACTGGTTTCAGCCGTACCCGGGTTTCGTCCGCGACCCGTACGCGGAATACTCCGAACCATGGTTCGGCAGCCACAAGGTGCTGCGCGGCGGTTGCCATGCCACACGGGCCGGCCTGATCCGCAATACCTGGCGTAACTTCTATACTCCGGACCGGCGCGACGTATTTGCCGGTTTCCGTACCTGTGCGTTATAGAATTTTGCGCTGAATGACCAGGGTCAGGTAGCCCATTTGAAATCCATTACCTCTGCCGATAATCCGCGATTCCGCGCGCTGCTGAAACTGGTGCAGTCGGCGCGCGAACGGCGTACTGCCGGACTGTCGCTGCTTGACGGCATTCATCTGGTCGCAGCTTACGCAGAGCACATCGGCACGCCCCGTGAGATCGTGTTGAGCCGCAGCGGTGCGGAGAACGACGAGGTGTTGCGTCTGCTGGCCAGACTGAATGCCGCGCAGGTAATGGTGTTGCCGGAGGTCCTGTTCCGTCAATTGTCATCGGTGGCGACGCCCACCGGCATTATCGCCATCGTGCCGACGCCGCGCGTCGCGATGCCCCAGGTGCTCGAAGGGGCGAGCGTGTGGCTTGAGGACATCCAGGATCCGGGAAATGTCGGCTCGATCCTGCGATCGGCAGCAGCGTCAGGTATCGCCACCGTGTGCCTGTCGCGGCATTCGGTGCATGCCTGGTCGCCACGGGTATTGCGTGCCGGCATGGGTGCGCATTTTGCATTGCGCGTCATTGAGGGTGTGGATCTGCTGGCACTGGCGCAGCGTTATCCGGGGCGCATTATCGCCACTTGCGTTGGTCGCGGGACGCCGGTGTTTGATGCCGATCTGGCTGGCGAGGTGGCGCTGCTGTTCGGCAACGAGGGGGCAGGTCTGTCATCGTCGCTGGCTGCGCTGGCGCATCGCACGGTGCATATTCCGATGCCGGGCCGCGCCGAGTCGCTGAACGTCGGTGCTGCCGCCGCAGTCTGCCTGTTCGAACGGGTACGGCAACTGCGGGGTCAGTAAATCCGCCGTTCCAGTTTGGCTGCCTGCAGAATGGTGGCGGCCAGTTCTTCGACCGATTTACTGGTCACATCGAGGTACGGAATGCCCTCCTGCCGCATCAGCGCTTCGGCTTCGCGGATCTCGAATTCGCAGTTCGACAGCGTCGCATATTTGCTTCCCGGGCGGCGCTCGTTGCGTATCTGCTGCAACCGTGCGGGCCGGATGGTCAGGCCATAGAGGCGATTGCGCAACGACTTGATCTGCGAGGGCAGTTGCATGCTGCTGAAATCCTCCGGAATCAGCGGATAGTTGGCCGCACGGATGCCAAACTGCATCGCCAGGTACAGGCATGTTGGCGTTTTCCCGCACCGCGAAACGCCCACTAGGATCACATCGGCCTCGCTCAATTCACGCTTCGATACGCCATCGTCATGCGACAACGCATAGTTCACGGCTTCGATCCGGTGGTGATAGTTCGCGAAATCATGGGCGCTGTGCGATCGACCGACGGCATGGGATGCACTGACGCCCAGTTCCTTTTCCAGTGGCGCAATGAATATCTCAAAAGAATCAAGGAATAAGGCGTTGGCGGTGGCGACGATGCTGGCAATTTCGGTATTGACCAGCGTACTGATGACAATCGGCCTGACGCAGTCCTTGGTGCCGGTGTCGTTGATCTGCTTGACGAATTCCCGGGCTTTATCCGCGGAATCGATGAACGGAACGGTGATTTCCTTGAGGCGAACACCCTCAAACTGGGTCAGTAGACTGTGGCCGAGCATTTCAGCGGTGATGCCGGTGCGGTCGGATACAAAAAAAGCGGTGCGGGAGGCGTTCATGCTCGGAACCGGATTGGGGATTCGGTAAAATAGCTGCTTTTGACGCGGCTTACAATCAAGGAAATCGGCATGACCGGCAAGGAACTGGTGGTTGAACTCGGCGCGCTGCGCATGGATGACGTGGGGCGGGTCGGTGGCAAAAATGCCTCGCTGGGTGAAATGATCAGTCAGTTGGCTGGTGCCGGTGTGCGGGTGCCGGGCGGATTCGCGACGACGGCCGACGCTTATCGCCTGTTCCTCGCGCAGAACGGTCTCGCTGATCGCATATCGCAGCGGCTGGTGAGCCTGGACGCCGACGATGTCAATGCGCTGACGGCAGCAGGCCGCGACATCCGCAGCTGGATCGTCGGACAGGCTTTCAGTCCCGAGTTCCGCAACGCGATCGAGTTCGCCTATGAACGGTTGGTCAAGGACTCAGGTGCTGGTGTGACGTTTGCGGTGCGATCCTCGGCGACGGCCGAGGACCTGCCCGATGCGTCGTTCGCCGGTCAGCAGGAGACTTTCCTCAATGTGCATGGCCTCGATAACCTGCTGGATGCGATCCGGCAGGTGTTCGCATCGCTGTACAACGACCGGGCCATTTCCTATCGCGTACACAAGGGGTTCACACACGACGAGGTCGCGCTGTCGGCTGCAGTGCAACGCATGGTACGCAGTGACAAGGGATCCAGCGGGGTGATGTTCACGCTCGATACCGAATCCGGCTTCGATCAGGTGGTGTTCATTACGTCGGCGTACGGGCTCGGTGAAACGGTGGTGCAGGGACAGGTCAATCCCGACGAGTTTTACGTCTACAAGCGCGGGCTGCAGGAAGGCAAGAGTGCGATTCTGCGGCGCGGAATGGGTTCCAAGGCGCTGCGCATGGTGTTTACCGATGACCGCCAGGCGGGCAAGTCGGTGCGGACCATCGAGGTGCCGGAGGCCGAGCGTCGCCGCTTTTCGATCACGGATGCGGAAGTGAACGAACTCGCGCGCTACGCGATGATCATCGAGGCACATTACCAGCGGCCGATGGATATCGAGTGGGGCAAAGACGGCAACGACGGCAAGCTGTACATCCTGCAGGCGCGACCGGAGACCGTGAAAGCCAGCGAAAAGGTCGACACCCTGCGTCGCTACCGGCTGAAGGAGCGTTCCGAGGTGCTGGCCACCGGTCGCGCGATCGGCCAGCGCATCGGTAGCGGACCGGTCCGGCTGATCAAGAGCGCTGCGGAAATGGACCGTGTCAAACCGGGTGACGTGCTGGTGACCGACATGACCGATCCCGACTGGGAGCCGGTAATGAAGCGCGCGTCGGCGATCATTACCAACCGCGGCGGCCGCACCTGCCATGCGGCGATCATTGCCCGGGAACTCGGTATCCCGGCGGTGGTCGGCTGTGGTGATGCGACCCAGGTGCTGAAAGATGCCAAACTGGTCACCGTATCGTGTGCCGAAGGCGACACCGGCTTCGTCTACCGCGGCGAACTGCAGACCGAGGTCATCGATCTTTCGCTGTCGAGCATGCCGAAGTCGCCGGTGAAAATCACCATGAACGTCGGCAACCCCGAACTGGCCTTCGAGTTCCAGCGCCTGCCCAATGAAGGGGTAGGCCTCGCGCGGCTGGAATTTATCATCGCGCGCATGATCGGCGTGCATCCCAAGGCGGTGCTGGCTTATCCCGATCTCAGCCCCGATTTGAAGGTTGCAGTCGAGGAGCATAGCGCCGGTTATGCCGATCCGGTCAGTTTTTATGTCGACAAGCTGGCCGAAGGCGTGTCGACGCTGGGCGCGGCATTCTGGCCGAAGCCGGTCATCGTGCGCCTGTCGGATTTTAAGTCCAACGAATATTCCAGCCTGACCGGCGGTTCGCGCTACGAACCGCACGAGGAAAACCCGATGCTGGGTTTTCGCGGCGCCGGACGTTATATCGCACCGTCATTCCGGGAGTGTTTCGAACTGGAGTGCCGCGCGATGAAAAAAGTCCGTGACGAAATGGGGCTGACCAATGTCGAGCTCATGGTGCCGTTCGTGCGCACGGTGGCGGAAGCCCGGAAAGTGCTGCAGCTGCTGGCCGAAAACGGCCTCGAGCGTGGCAAGAATGGCCTGCGTATCATCATGATGTGCGAAATCCCCTCCAACGCTGTCCTTGCTGACCAGTTCCTCGAGCATTTTGACGGTTTCTCGATCGGTTCCAATGACATGACCCAGATGACACTGGCGCTGGATCGTGACTCAGGGCTGGTCGCCGAGGCCTTTGATGAGCGTGACCCCGCGGTCAAGTACATGCTGCATCTGGCGATTGCCGCCTGCCGCAGGGCAAAAAAGTATGTCGGCATCTGCGGGCAGGGACCTTCGGATCATCCGGATCTGGCCGAATGGCTGGTCGGGGAAGGCATCGAGAGCCTGTCCCTGAACCCCGATACCGTGGTCGAGACCTGGCTCTATCTGGCACGCGGCGCCAAGCCGGCCTGAGCGGCGCTTTGCTTGGACGACCGCGCGAATTGCGATAAAATAAGGAAACGTTGGCTTACATGAGATGACCAAATATATCTTTGTCACTGGTGGTGTAGTCTCCTCCCTTGGCAAAGGTATCGCTGCCGCCTCCCTCGCCGCAATTCTCGAATCCCGCGGCATCCGGGTGTCGATGCTCAAGCTGGATCCCTATATCAACGTGGATCCCGGCACGATGAGCCCCTTCCAGCATGGCGAAGTTTTCGTCACCGAGGACGGTGCGGAGACCGACCTCGACTTGGGGCATTACGAGCGCTTCATCAACGCCCGCATGGGCAAGCGCAATAACTTCACCACCGGCCAGATTTACGAGAGCGTCATCAAGAAGGAGCGCCGCGGCGACTATCTTGGCGGCACCGTGCAGGTGATTCCCCATATCACCGACGAAATCAAGCAATACATCCGGCGTGGCGCCGGAGACGCTGAAGTCGTGCTGGTGGAGGTCGGGGGTACCGTGGGTGACATCGAGTCGCTGCCATTCCTCGAAGCCATCCGCCAGATGGCCATCGAAGTTGGCCGCGACAGCGCCTGTTTCATCCACCTGACGCTGGTGCCCTATATCGCCTCGGCGGGAGAGATCAAGACCAAGCCCACGCAGCATTCGGTCAAGGAACTGCGTGAGATCGGTATCCAGCCGGACGTGCTGCTGTGCCGCGCCGACCGGCCGTTGCCCGAGGGGGAGCGGCGCAAGATCGCATTGTTCACCAACGTCAGCGTGGAAGCAGTGATTTCCGCGGTGGATGTCGACAGCATCTACAAGATTCCGGGCATGCTCCACGAGCAGAACCTCGACACCATTGTCTGCAACAAGCTTGGCATCAACCCGAAACCAGCGGACCTGTCGAGCTGGGAGCGGGTCGTTGCCGCGCTGGAGAACCCGCAACACGAAGTGAACATTGCGCTGGTCGGCAAGTATGTCGACCTGACCGAGTCCTACAAGTCGCTGTCGGAAGCACTGATCCATGCCGGAATCCACACGTCTTCGCGACCGCGGATTCATTATGTCGATTCCGAAAGCATAGAAAAAAACGGCACCGCGAGCCTCGAGACCATGGACGCGATCCTGGTGCCCGGCGGTTTTGGCAAACGCGGCGTTGAAGGCAAGATCCGGGCGATCCGTTATGCCAGGGACAACGGTGTGCCGTACCTCGGAATCTGCCTGGGGATGCAACTGGCGGTGATCGAATTCGCGCGCAACCTGGCAGGGCTCGCCGGCGCGCACAGCACCGAGTTCGATCCGGAAACGCCACATCCGGTCGTTGCGCTGATTACCGAATGGCAGGATCGCGACGGCCGCGTGGAGCGCCGCGATGCGTCCTCGGATCTTGGCGGCACAATGCGCCTCGGCGGCCAGGAATGCGAACTGAAGGCAGGCTCCTTGGCGCGGAAGATCTACGGCGCCGACCGCATCGTCGAACGTCACCGGCACCGCTACGAAGTCAATAATCATTACCTGCCGCGGCTGCAGGAGGCCGGCCTCAGTGTCAGCGGCCGGTCGCTGGCGGGAGAACTGTGCGAAATGGAGGAAATACCTGGACATCCATGGTTCATCGGCTGCCAGTTCCATCCGGAGTTCACTTCGACGCCACGCGGTGGACATCCGCTGTTCACGTCATTCATCGAGGCCGCGTTGCTGCATGCGCGTGATCAGGCGCCTACCGCGCCAGCCAGTGCAACTCCCGCACAGGTGGCAGCCGGCGTCGCCGGCTGAGCGGGAAGCCATTCAATGAGCGAACTCCGGTCATGAAGCTTTGCGGATTCGAGGTCGGACTCGATCGACCGTTGTTCCTGATTGCGGGCCCCTGTGTCGTTGAGTCGCGTGACATGGCGATGGATACAGCCGGAGAACTGAAGCGGATCTGCGCGGAACTGAACGTGCCGTTCATCTACAAATCGTCCTACGACAAGGCCAACCGCAGCTCGATCAAGTCGTTTCGTGGACTGGGCATGGACAAAGGGCTGGAGATACTGGCCGATGTGGGCAAGACCATCGGCGTTCCGGTCCTCACCGATGTGCATGCGATCGAGGAGATTGCCCAGGTTGCCGCTGCGGTCGACGTGCTGCAGACCCCTGCATTCCTGTGCCGGCAGACCGATTTCATCTGTGCTGCCGCTGCAGCCGGCAAGCCGGTCAATATCAAGAAAGGCCAGTTCCTCGCGCCGGGCGACATGGTCAATGTCGTCGACAAGGCGCGCGCTGCCAGCGGTACTGACAACATCATGGTCTGCGAGCGCGGCGTCTCCTTCGGCTACAACAACCTGGTATCGGACATGCGTTCGCTGATGATCATGCGCAACACCGGATGCCCGGTGGTGTTTGATGCCACGCATTCAGTGCAGTTGCCCGGCGGGCAGGGTACCAGCAGCGGCGGCCAGCGCGAGTTCGTGCCGGTACTGGCACGCGCAGCCGTGGCCAGCGGCATCTCCGGACTGTTCATGGAAACCCACCCGCGGCCGGAGAAAGCGCTGTCGGACGGGCCGAATGCCTGGCCGTTGCCGAAAATGCGGACGTTGCTGAAGACCCTGATCGCAGTGGATGCGCTGGTCAAGGGTGAAGGTTTTGCGGAAATGAGCCTTTAAACCGGTTGAATCATTCAGGAAACGGCAATGAGTGCAATTGTTGATGTGATCGGCAGGGAAATTCTCGATTCGCGCGGCAATCCGACTGTGGAGGCCGATGTGCTGCTCGAGTCCGGCATTCTGGGCCGGGCGGCTGTGCCCTCCGGGGCTTCCACGGGCAGCCGTGAAGCCATCGAATTGCGCGATGGTGACCGGCAGCGCTATGGCGGCAAGGGAGTGCTGCGGGCTGTTGAACACGTGAACACCGAAATTTGCGAAGCGGTAATCGGCGTTGATGCCACCGAGCAGGCATTTGTCGACCGGACCCTGCTGGACCTGGATGGCACCGATAACAAATCGCGCCTCGGGGCAAACGCGATGCTCGCGGTATCGATGGCCATCGCGCGTGCTGCTGCCGAGGAGTCGGGGCTGCCGCTGCATCGTTATCTTGGCGGCGCCGGCCCGATGGCGATGCCGGTGCCGATGATGAACGTAATCAATGGCGGAGCCCATGCCGATAACGGCTTGGACATGCAGGAATTCATGATTGTGCCGGTCGGGATGGCGAGTTTCCGCGAAGCCCTGCGTTGCGGCGCCGAGGTTTTTCATGCGCTGCGCAAACTGCTGGCCGACCGCGGCCTGGCGACGGCAGTCGGCGACGAAGGCGGGTTCGCACCGCGCCTGCCCAAACATGAGGCGGCGATCCAGATCATCCTGGAGGCCATCGAGGCCGCCGGTTACCGCCCCGGCGACGACGTGGCACTGGCCCTGGATTGCGCAAGTTCCGAGTTTTTCGAGGACGGCGAATACACCCTGCGCTCCGAGGGGCTTTCACTGAAGGCACCGCAATTCGCGGATTACCTGGCGGCCTGGGTCGACAGATATCCGATCATCAGCATCGAAGACGGCATGGCGGAAAACGACTGGGATGGCTGGAAGGTGCTCACCGACAGGCTGGGCGGCCGTGTGCAGCTGGTCGGCGACGACCTTTTTGTCACGAATACCCAGTATTTGAAACGCGGCATCGAGCAGGGCATCGCCAACTCGATCCTGATCAAGGTTAACCAGATCGGTACGCTGACCGAAACTCTGGCGGCGATTGAAATGGCCAAACGCGCGCGGTACACGGCGGTGATTTCGCATCGCTCTGGAGAAACCGAGGACACGACCATCGCCGATATCGCCGTGGCGACCAATGCGATGCAGATCAAGACCGGCTCGCTGTCGCGGACCGACCGACTGGCCAAATACAACCAGTTGCTCCGCATCGAGGAAGATCTCGGCGAGACGGTGAGTTATCCCGGACGTGGCGCTTTTTACCAGTTGCGTTAGGCTTTTCCGGCGGAGCGCCAGTCGGCGCTGACGCCATGCGACTGCTCGCGATAACGCTCGCCGCACTTCTCCTGCTGCTCCAGTATCCGCTGTGGTTGGGCAAGGGGGGGCTGCTGCGGGTGTGGGAGATGGAACGTCAGATCGAAGCGCAGCGTGAAACCAATGCCCGCATGCAGGCACGCAACGCCTCACTCGATGCAGAGGTTCGCGATCTGAAGCAGGGAATGGAAGCCATCGAGGAGCGGGCGCGCAGTGAACTGGGTATGATCAGGCGCGATGAAATTTTTTTCCAGGTGCTGGAGCACGCGCCGGATCGTGCAGAGACGCCGCCAGGGAAGCAATGATGCGTGCGACAGTTTTTAATCCTACCTTAATGTAATCAGACTGCGATGAGTGCAATCATCATCGATGGGGCTGCGATGGCACGGCAGGTGCTGGACGAACAGAAGATACGGGCTGCGCAACTGGCGCAGCAGGGACGGGTACCCGGCCTGGCTGTGGTGCTGGTGGGTGACGATCCGGCCTCGGCAGTTTATGTGCGCAGCAAGACGCGCGCCTGCCGTGAAGCTGGTGTGCAGTCCTTCGACACCCGGTTGCCGGCAGCGACTGCCGAAGCGGAACTGCTGCAGAGAATCGATGCGCTGAACGCTGACCCGCGGGTGCACGGCATTCTGGTGCAGCTGCCGTTGCCGCCGCACATCAATGCGGTGACCGTCCTGCAGCGGATCGCCGCAGCCAAGGATGTCGACGGGTTTACGTGGCGCAGCCTCGGCGCGTTGCTCGATGGCCATGCCGGTCTTGCTCCGTGCACACCGTCGGGTAGCATGCTGATGCTGGAGCGCGCCGGCGTGCCCATCGCCGGCCGGCATGCGGTGGTGATCGGCCGCAGCAGCATCGTCGGCAAGCCGGCAGCGCTGATGCTGCTCGAGCGCAATGCGACGGTGACCATTTGTCATTCACGTACTGTGGATCTGCCCGCCGTGACACGCCAGGCCGATATCCTGGTCTGTGCCATCGGCAAGCCGCGCATGGTGACCGCCGACATGGTCAAGCCGGGTGCGGCGGTCATCGATGTCGGCATCAACCGCCTGCCCGACGGCAAGCTGTGCGGCGACGTCGATTTCGAGCCGGTCCGGGCACGCGCCGGCTGGATCACGCCGGTGCCGGGGGGCGTGGGGCCGATGACGATCGCCATGCTCATCGCCAACGTCATTACGGCAACCGAGCGCGCGCCGCTGTGTTAACGCCGGTTCAGCAGGAAAACGTGTTGGCAAAACCCAGCAGGAATTCGGGGCTGAGGTAGCCGCGGAAAGTCACATACGTCACCAGCGCGGCAAGCACTGCCAACAGAATCCATACCAGCATTTTTCTTTGGTTCGCGGTCATCGCGCGAGTTGCGCTTGCTCAGTGCCAGACTGCCGCGATTATTGCACAGCCGCCACGGCGTGGTCCCGAGATGGCGCTTGCCCTGAGCTGCCGCTGTAGCGGCAGAAATACCGGACAAATAGCGTCCGGATTCAGGCCATGGATAGCCCAGTTGCTATAATTTCGCCTTTGCATGCCTCCCGGAACATCGTGACTCAATCCGCAGCAGCTCCCCCCCGGTTCGGGTTCTCATTCGAAGATTTTTATAAGCGCGACGGCCTGGTTCGACTGGACCGGATTTTCCTAGGTCAACTGGAACAGACCGATGCGGCGCTGCACGCGCGGCTGCTCGCGGCACGCACTGCTGCCGAACCCTGGGCGGCGAAGGCCGAGTCCGAATTGCTGCTGGCCCTGGCACCTCACCTCGATGATTTTATCGCACAGCTGTTCGGCATCGATGCCGAGGTGCGTGCGCTGTCGGCGCGTCACCACGAACTGGCTCCGCTGTACAGCGTCAAGCGCTTGTTCGTACAGCGCAAGGCCATGCACAAGTATAAGGCCGACGCGGCGGCAGCCATCGACGGCCCGGCTGTCGGCGAAAAGCTTGCGGCGCTGTGCGGTGAGCCGCTGACGGAACTGGCATTTGCCAAACATGTGACTCTCTGGCAGCAGGACGAACAAAACCATGCCGAGGCGCTGGAACTCGCACTGCAGTACGCGGCGTGGGCGGCGCATACCGAAACCGGACGTGCCCGTCATCATGCCGGGGTGCTGTTCAAATCCCCGCACAAGCTGGATTTCCAGAACTTGGTGCCGTCACAGACCACCACCACCGCCGGGTTTACCGAGCACCGGTTTGACGTGTCGCGGCTGCGCCAGCGCGCGGGCTTCAAGCTCACCGACAGCGGCACGGACCTGACCGGTGCGCTCGACGAAGCGAACTACTGTATCTGGTGCCATGAGCAGGGCAAGGATTCGTGTTCCAAGGGATTGCGAGAAAAGGGCGCCACGGGTCACGGTGCACAGTCGTTCAAGAAATCACCGTTCGGTACCACGCTCGCCGGGTGTCCACTCGACGAAAAAATCTCGGAATTCCACAAGGCCAAGACCGCGGGACTGGCGATCGGTGCGCTGGCGATTATTACCATCGACAATCCGACCGTGGCGGCGACCGGGCATCGCATCTGCAACGACTGCATGAAGGCCTGCATTTACCAGAAGCAGGAGCCGGTCAATATTCCGCAGGCAGAGACCCGCACCCTGAAGGATGTGCTGGAACTGCCGTGGGGCTTCGAGATCTACAGTCTGCTCACGCGCTGGAACCCGCTCAACCTGCGCAATCCGTATCCGCGGGCGCTGACCGGCAAACGCGTGCTGGTCGTCGGCATGGGGCCGGCCGGGTTCTCGCTCGCGCATCACCTGATGAACGAAGGCCATACCTTGGTCGGCATTGACGGCCTGAAGATCGAGCCGCTGCCGGCGGACCTCTCCGGAGTGGACGAAACCGGCCGGCGCGTGCCGTTCCGGCCGGTACACAACGTGCGCGAACTCTACGAATCGCTGGATGAACGGGCGATGGCCGGTTTCGGCGGCGTTGCCGAATATGGCATCACGGTGCGCTGGGACAAGAATTTCCTGAAAATCATCCGCCTGCTGCTTGAGCGCCGGGCGCAGTTTGCGCTGCTCGGCGGGGTGCGCTTTGGTGGCACCATCACCGCCGACGAGGCGTTTGCGATGGGTTTTGACCACATCGCGCTGGCCATCGGTGCCGGGCGACCGACAGTGCTCGACATGCCCAACGGCCTGGCGCGCGGCGTGCGCACTGCCTCGGATTTCCTGATGGCGCTGCAACTGAGCGGCGCGGCAAAAGCCGACTCCATCGCCAACATGCAGCTCCGGCTGCCGGTGGTCGTCATCGGCGGCGGGCTGACTGCGATCGATACCGCGACCGAGTCGCTGGCCTATTACCCGCTGCAGGTGGAGAAATTCCTGGCGCGCTACGAGATGCTGGCGCGCGAGCATGGCGAGGCCGCGGCGCGCATTGCCTGGAATCCCGAAGAGCGCCAGATTGCCGACGAGTTCATCGCCCACGCGCGGGCGATCCGGGCCGAGCGTGTGCTGGCGGCCACGGCAGGCCGCGAGCCGCGCATCCTGCAGTTGCTGCAGTCCTGGGGCGGCGCGACCATCGCCTACCGCAAACGGCTGGTCGACAGTCCGTCGTACACACTGAATCACGAGGAGGTGCACAAGGCGCTGGAGGAGGGCATCACTTTCGCCGAATGCCTGACACCGCTCGCGATCGAAGTGGACGAATACCGGCACGTACGGGCGCTGAAAGCGGCGGTGCATGGCCGCGGTGAGGATGGAGAATGGCGCGAGACGGGGCGCGTGGAACTTCCGGCGCGGGCCATCCTGATTGCCGCCGGCACCCAGCCCAACACGGTGCTGGCCCGCGAAGATGCAGCACATTTCGCGCTCGATGGCCGCTATTTCCAGGCATGCGATGCCAGTGGCCAACCGGTGGCGGTGGAGAAAGCGATCGCCAAGCCCAATATCGTCAATGTGCTGCTGTCCAGGCGCGACGACGGCCGTTGCATCAGTTATTTCGGCGATGTGCACCCGTCGTTTTTCGGCAATGTGGTAAAGGCGGTGGGCAGCGCCAAACAGGGGTATCCGGTGGTCAGCGGCGTGCTCGAACAAGTACGTCCTGCCGCTGCGGTCGACGATGCGGCGTTCCTCGGTGGCTTGCACCGCGACCTGCGGGCAACGGTGCACGAAGTGAAACGGCTGACGCCGACGATCGTCGAAGTCGTGGTGCATGCGCCGCTGGCGGCGCAGCGGTTTCGCCCCGGGCAGTTCTACCGGCTGCAGAATTTCGAAGCGCGTGCCCCGCGCACGGAAGGCAGCACGCTGGCAATGGAGGGGCTGGCGCTGACCGGCGCCTGGGTCGATCCTGGGCGGGGATTGCTGTCGACCATCGTGCTCGAAATGGGCGGCTCCAGTGACCTTTGCGTGGAACTCAAACCGGGCGAACCCATCGTGCTGATGGGCCCGACCGGCACGCCCACCGAAATTCCCACCGGGGAGACGGTGGTGCTGGTGGGCGGTGGCTTGGGCAATGCGGTGCTGTTTTCGATCGGCCAGGCGATGCGCAAGGCCGGCTGCAAGGTACTGTATTTTGCCGGCTACAAGCGGATGATCGACCGTTACAAGATCGAGGAAATCGAAGCGGCCAGCGATGTGGTTGTGTGGTGCAGCGATGATGAGCCGGGCTTCATGCCGGCCCGCCCCGACGACCGCCGGTTTGTCGGCAACATCGTGCAGGCGATGAAGGCCTACGCGGCGGGCGAACTCGGTGCACAGGCCATACCGTTTACGGCAGCTGACCGCATCATCGCCATCGGCTCCGACAAGATGATGGCCGCGGTGGCACGGGCACGGCATGATGTGCTGAAATCCTACCTGAAGCCGCAGCATCACGCGATCGGCTCTATCAACTCGCCGATGCAATGCATGATGAAGGAGGTCTGCGCACAGTGCCTGCAGCCGCAGATTGATCCAGAGACCGGCAAGACCAGCTATGTATTTTCCTGTTTCAATCAGGACCAGCCGCTCGATTGCGTGGACTGGCAGGCGCTGGACCAGCGTTTGAAGCAAAACTCGACGCAGGAAAAACTGACCGCCGAGTGGCTGGATCATTGCCTGGTCAAACTGGAATTGCGGGCGGTGCAGCGCGTCTAGCGGTCACCGCAGCGTGTTGCAGCTGGCGGTATGTTACAAGACATTGATTATAAACGTGTTTTAGTTGCGCCCGACCTCGCGCAGCGCATCGGCCAGCTTGCCGATCAGTTCATCGATCTGCGCTTTGCTGATGATCAGCGGGGGTGACAGCGCAATGATGTCGCCGGTGGTGCGGATCAGCGCGCCCATTTCGTAGCATTTCAGGAAGGTTTCGAAGGCACGCGCCGTCGGTGCACCGGGCCGCGGCTCCAGTTCGATGCCGGCAACCAGCCCCATGTTGCGCACGTCGATGACGTGCGGCAGCTCGCGCAGCGACTGCACTGCCTGCTCGAAGTAGGGTGCCAGTTCCCCGGCGCGCTGAAACAGACCTTCCTCCTCGAAGGTGTCAAGACTGGCCAGCGCCGCGGCCGTGGCCAGCGGATGGCCGGAATAGGTATAGCCATGGAACAGTTCGATCACTCCGGGCGGTGCACTGTTGACAACGGTTTCGTAAATCCCGCGGCGTGCGATTACGGCGCCCATCGGCACCGTGCCGTTGGTCAGACCCTTGGCGATGATCATCATGTCGGGCACCACGCCCACCGCGTCGGCGGCAAAGCAGGGACCGGTGCGACCGAAGCCGGTGATGACCTCGTCGAATATCAGCAGCAGGCCGTGTTTGTCGCAAATCTGGCGCAGGCGCTGCAGATAACCCTGGGGCGGCACCAGCACACCTGTGGAGCCGGCCAGCGGTTCGACAATTACCGCTGCGATGTTGCTCGCGTCGTGCAGGGGGATGATCCGGTTTTCGAGTTCATCGGCCAGGTGCGCTCCCCAGACCGGCTGGCCGCGGCTGAACGCGTTCTCCTGCAGGTTGTGGGTGTGCGCCAGATGATCGACACGGAACAGCATGTTGCCGAAGGCTTTGCGATTGGCGGGGATGCCGCCGACCGAAATGCCGCCGAAACCTGCGCCATGGTAACCACGCTCGCGGCCGATCAGCACATTGCGGTGGCCTTCGCCGCGTGAACGATGATAGGCGAGCGCAATTTTCAGCGCAGTATCGACGCCTTCGGAGCCGGAATTGCAGTAGAACACGTGATCGAGGTCGCCCGGCGCCAGCGCGGCCAGCCGTTCGGCGACGCGAAATGCATCCGGGTGGCCCATCTGGAATGCCGGACTGTAATCCATGGCCGCGACCTGCTTCTGCACGGCCTCGACGATGCGCGGCCGGCAATGTCCGGCATTGACGCACCACAGTCCCGCGGTGCCGTCGAGCAGCTGACGGCCGTCGTCGGTGGTGTAGTGCATGTCCTTTGCCGCAACTAGCATGCGCGGTGCGTGTTTGAACGCGCGATTCGCGGTGAACGGCATCCAGAATGATTCAAGTTCGGCAGGGCGTGCAGTCATGGCAATAACCTTTGAGCAGCGGTGATGGCGCAGGCACCGGATCAGCGCGGTTGGCGATGCGGAGCATGCTACCATCTTCGCGACATGAGACGACAGATCCGCATCACATCTCGGTTGCCGTATGCGTGGTCTTGATCGGGTCGCGCGCGGCATTGTCGTCATGCTGCTGTGTTCCGTGGCAACGGCCGCCGCCAGCGATGTCCTGCACGTCGGTTCAAAACGGTTCACCGAGTCGTACATCCTGGGTGAACTGATTGCACGCGCCGTGCAGCGTACAGGCGAAGTGCGCGTGACACACAAACCGGGACTGGGCAACACCGCAATCCTGTTTGCCGCGCTGAAGAGCGGCGCCATCGATGTCTATCCAGACTACACCGGGACGATTGCGCTCGAACTGCTGGGCCTGTCAGGGGTGCCTGCCCTCGACGACCTCAACCGGCATCTGGCGCCGCACGGTCTGGCGGCAGGGGTGTTGCTGGGATTCAGCAATAGTTATGCGCTGGCCATGCGCGATGATCAGGCTGCGCGCCGGGGCATGCGGCGCATATCCGATTTGCGGAGCTTTGGCGAGGCCCGTCTTGGCCTCTCGCCCGAGTTCCGCAGTCGCCGCGATGGCTGGCCGGCGTTGAGTGAAACGTATGAACTGGATGGTTTTGCGGTTCGCGGCCTGGAGCACGGGCTGGCCTATGCTGCGCTGATGCAGGCGCAGGTTGATGTCATCGACGTCTACACCACGGACCCGCAGATTACCCGGCTTAGCCTGCGGGTGCTGGAGGACGATCAGCGTTTTTTCCCGGCCTATGACGCGGTGCTGGTCTACCGGAAGGATGTGCCGGAACGTTTCCCCCGGGCCTGGGCGGAACTGGAAAAACTGCAGGATTCAATAGGCAGCGCGGCGATGCGGCGGATGAATGCGGCGGTGGAACTCGACCGCCGCAGTTTTGCGGACGTTGCCGAAGAATGGCTGCAGCAGCGGGGCCCGGGAGGCCACGGCCTTGATGCACAATCGGCGTCGCCACGATCGCTGGCAACGACACTGTTTGGTCCGGATCTGCTGCGCCTCACGCTGGAGCACCTGACCCTGGTGTGCGCATCGCTGCTGCTCAGCGTGCTCGCCGGTATACCACTGGGCGTCTGGGCACAGCGTGCACCACGGGCCGGTTACTGGGTGTTGACCGGCGCCGGGGTGTTGCAGACAGTGCCCAGTCTCGCTTTGCTGGCCTTTCTGATTGCCGCCTTGGATCGCATCGGCGCCGTCCCCGCGATACTGGCGCTGTTTCTGTACGCGCTGCTGCCGGTGATCCGCAGCACCGAAACGGCCTTGGCCGGCGTCGGGGACGGCATGCGCGATGCCGGGCGTGCGCTGGGGTTGACCGGCCGGCAACTACTGCGGCTGGTCGAGTTGCCGCTCGCGTTACCGGGGGTGTTGGCCGGGATCAAGACCGCTGCCGTGATCAACGTCGGTACCGCGACCATCGCAGCCTTCATCGGGGCCGGCGGGTACGGAGAACGCATCGTGGCCGGTTTGGCCGTCAATGACCATACGCTGCTGTTGGCAGGCGCAATCCCGGCGGCGATGCTGGCGATCCTCATCGAGTGGGGATTCCGGGTGCTGGAGCGGTGCTTGCTGCGCCGCAACTGACGCAGCGGCACCGGCGCTGGCCACATCATGGACATTTTTGCCAAGAAGTCATGGCTGAGCTGAACTTAATCCGCCGCGGCCGGTCAGTGCAAGAGCGCTGCGGCTGCAACATTTCGCGTTATCCGTCAGGCGGTTATACTGCGGCGCCTGTCCGGGCGGCGAGCCTGCTGACCGGGCGCAGGACTGTAGTGCCAGGGACCGGATAACAATGAGCGATCGCGAAGTCGATCAGCAGTTAGTCGAGCGTGTGCAGCGTGGTGACAAGCATGCATTTGACCTGCTGGTGGTCAAATACCAGCGCAAGCTGGGGCGTTTGCTGTCGCGTTTCATTCGTGACCCGAGTGAAGTGGAAGATGTGACGCAGGAAGCATTCATCAAGGCCTACCGGGCATTGCCCGGGTTTCGCGGCGACAGCGCATTCTATACGTGGCTGTACCGGATCGGCATCAATACCGCCAAGAACCACCTGGTGGCGATGGGCCGACGAGCACCGACCAGCACCGAGATGGATGCCGAGGAGGCGGAGGATCTGGATTCGGGCGGCCAGCTGCAGGACCTGAATACCCCGGAGAACCAGATGATGAGTCGGCAGGTCGGGGACACAGTGAACCAAACTCTGCAGGAGTTGCCAGAGGAGTTAAGGACAGCGCTGACGCTGCGCGAGATCGAAGGGCTGAGTTACGAAGAAATAGCCGCCGTCATGCAATGCCCGGTGGGGACGGTGCGTTCCCGGATATTCCGGGCGCGCGAAGCGGTGGCCGTTAAATTACGACCCTTGCTCGGCACGGGCAAGGACAGGAGATGGTGATATGGAAAAAATTTCTGCGTTGATGGACGGTGAACTCGACGGTCACGAAGCACATCAAACGATGCTGCGACTCAAGGATACCGAGGAAGCCCGCGAGACATGGGCTGCCTACCATTTGATTGGCGATGCAATGCGGGGTGAAGTCGTACATGCCTATGATGTATCCCAGCGGGTAGCGGCCGCCATTGCGCAGGAGCCGACCGTCTTGGCGCCGCAGCGGTCACGTGTCAACCGGCCGCTGACCTATGCGCTGTCAGCAGCGGCGTCGGTCTCGGCCATGGCCGTGGTCGGGTGGATGGCATTTTCAACCAGCAATGTCGCCAATCCGCCCGTGGAAATGGCCCGTGCCGTTGCGCCGGCAGTTGTGCAGCCGGAGCCCGCGTTGGTGAGTGCGCCGAGCGACGGCCAGATGAATGAGTACCTGCTGGCGCATCAGGGCGTTTCGCCGAGCACCAGCCTGCATGGTGTCGCCCCCTACATCCGCACCATTTCCACAGCACCTGTTGGCGGCCGGTAACGCAACATGAAATTCTGGTGGATCGTTGTTCTCGGATTGCTTCCGGGCGGCGTGGCGGCGGATGAAACGTCGCGGGACGCGCTGGCCATGCTGCAGAAAATGGCCGAGGCCAGTCAGAAAGTAAATTATGCCGGCACCTTCATGTTTCAGCACGGCGGGCAGGTCGAAACCTCGCGCATTGCGCATTTCGTCAACCCGGCGGGGGGGGTGCTCGAGCGGCTGGAGACCCTCGATGGTCCGGCGCGGGAAGTGATCCGCAGCAACGACCAGGTCACCTGCTATCTGCCCGCCGACAAAACAGTGCTGATTGATCCGCGGGGATCGCGGCAGTTTCCGGTGCGCGTCGAGCAGATCCAGGAACTCGTCAAACACTACCAGGTGGTCAAAGGCGCGCTCGATCGCGTGGCCGGCCTGCAATGCCAGTGGGTCGCGCTGATGCCCAACGATGCACTGCGCTACGCGCGGCGCTTCTGCGCCGAAATCGAAACCGGGCTGCCGCTGCAATCGAAAACGATCAACGAGAAGAATCAGACCGTAGAAGCGTTTGCGTTTTCCACCCTGGAGATCGGCGGATCGTTCAGGCGCGAGCTGGTGCAGTCCAAGTATGCGGGGGTCAGCGCCAAGCAGAACTGGCGGGTGGACCGCGCTGCACTGACGACAAACGACAGCGGCGATTCAGGGTGGGTGGTGCAGAACCCGCCTGCCGGATTCAGCAAGATGATGGAATTGCGGCGCTCGATGGCCGGCAAAAAGGGCTCTGTTGCGCATCTGGTGTATTCGGACGGTCTGGCGGCTGTCTCCATATTCGTCGAACCGGGTACAAAACTGGACAAAAAACCGCTGCTCCGCCACCAGGGCGCTGTGAACATCTACAGCAACACCATCGCCGGCCACAAGGTCACGATACTGGGCGAGACCCCGGCGGAGACCGTCATGCGCTTCGCGCGCGCGCTGGAGCCCAAAGTGAATGCGGCAGCACAGCGCTGAACGCGGTTTTGGCGGCTCTCATTTTATTCGACACCCATGTATTTCCAGGAAAGGCTGAACATGTTCAGAAGCTTCATTCTGGCGTTGTCCCTGCTCGTGCCATTGCAGGTTGCCGCCCAACTTCCCGACTTCACTGAGCTGGTGGAGAAGCACGGTGCTGCGGTGGTCAACATCAGCACTACTCAGACCACAAACCGCAACGCCCTGTCGCAGCAACTGCCACAACTGGACGAGAACGATCCGTTCTACGAGTTTTTCCGCCGCTTCATCCCGAACCCGAATCAGGGTCCCGGCCCGAATCCTGCCCCGCGGGGATTCCAGGCCCAATCGCTGGGATCGGGTTTCATCATTTCCGCCGACGGCTACATTCTGACCAATGCCCATGTGATCGATTCCGCGGAAGAGGTGACCGTGCGGCTGACCGACAAGCGCGAATTCAAGGCTAAGGTGATCGGCGCTGATCGCCGCACCGACGTGGCGCTGATCAAGATCGATGCCGGTGGTCTGCCGACGCTGCGTTTCGGCGATGCCAGCAAGCTCAAGGTCGGGGAATGGGTGGTGGCAATCGGATCGCCGTTCGGATTTGACAACACGGTGACTGCCGGCATCGTCAGCGCCAAGGGCCGGTCGCTGCCGCAGGAGAATTTTGTGCCCTTCATCCAGACCGACGTGGCCGTCAACCCCGGCAATTCGGGCGGCCCGCTGTTCAACCTCAAGGGCGAGGTGGTCGGCATCAATTCGCAGATTTACAGCCGCACCGGCGGCTTCATGGGCCTGTCGTTTGCGATTCCCATCGATGTCGCCAACGATATTGCCCAACAGCTGCGTACGACGGGCAAGGTGACACGCGGTCGCATCGGCGTGGTGATACAGCCCGTGACCAAGGAACTCGCCGACGGCTTCGGCATGAGCCGCGCGCAGGGCGCGCTGGTCAATTCCGTCGAGAAGGGCGGACCGGCGGACAAGGCCGGGATCGAGGCCGGCGATGTGATCCTGCGCTTCGACGGCAAGGTCGTCAATGCGTCGGAAGATCTGCCGCGCGTGGTTGGCGGTACCAAACCAGGAAGCAAGATCACGGTCCAGGTCTGGCGCAACAAGGCCGCACGTGATCTGCAGGTGGTCGTGGCGGAACTGTCCGATGAACGCGCGACGCGGCAGGCGCGTGGCGGCAAACAGCAACCTCCGGCGGCGCAGCAATTCGGCATGGGGCTTGTCGACCTGACGGATGCGCAGCGCAAGGAACTGAAAATCGAAGGCGGCGTGTTCGTGGACAGCGTCCAGGGTGCTGCGGCCCGGGCCGGCATTCAGCGCGGCGATGTCATCCTGGGGGTGAACAATCAGGACGTCGCCTCCGTCGCGCAGTTCCGTCAGTTGATGGGTGGCTTTGACAAGGGGCGGATCGTCGCCCTGCTGGTCCGGCGCGGCACCAATTCGTTGTACATCCCGTTCCGTATCGGTGAGAATGGCTGAAGCAGGGCGCCTGGTCCTGACGCTGTACAGCAGGGCCTGGTGTCACCTTTGCGAGGAAATGCTGGCGGGTTTGCAGGAATTGCAGGCCCGCCGGCCGTTTGAGCTTGAAGTCGTTGATATCGATACCCGGCCCGCGCTGGAACTGCGCTTCGGCGAAATTGTTCCGGTTCTGATGCATGGCGACCGGGAACTGTGCCATTACCGCCTGGATGCGGCGACCGTTACTGATTACTTGCTGAATTTCCGCTAAAATACACCACCTTATGAACGGAACGGGGCACTCCGGGAGACCTTGAGTGCCCCTTTTGTTGTTTTCGTTGATCCGTAGTTTTCGTTGTTTTGCCGGACAGCCTATCCTGATGCAGCATATACGCAATTTTTCCATCATCGCCCATATCGACCATGGCAAATCGACGCTGGCTGACCGCATTATCCAGCTCTGCGGCGGCCTGTCCGATCGCGAGATGGAATCGCAGGTGCTGGACTCGATGGATCTCGAGCGCGAACGCGGCATCACCATCAAGGCACAAACCGCGGCGCTGACGTACCAAGCGCTGGACGGGCAGTCCTATCAGCTCAACCTGATCGACACCCCGGGACACGTCGACTTTTCCTACGAAGTGTCAAGGTCACTGGCGGCTTGCGAAGGGGCGCTGCTGGTGGTCGATGCCTCGCAGGGCGTGGAGGCACAGACGGTGGCCAACTGCTACACCGCCATCGAACAGGGCGTCGAGGTGGTACCGGTGCTCAACAAAATGGACCTGCCGCAGGCGGAGCCGGAACGCGTGGCCGCCGAGATCGAGGACATCATCGGTATCCCGGCAAAGGATGCGGTCCGGGTGAGCGCCAAGACCGGCGAGGGCATTGTCGAGGTGCTCGAGGCCGTCGTCCACCAGATGCCGCCGCCCAGGGGAGATCCGACGGCGCCGCTGAAAGCGCTGATCATCGACTCCTGGTTCGACAATTATGTCGGCGTGGTCATGCTGGTGCGGGTGGTCGATGGCGTACTGCAGGCCAAAGACCGCATCCTGCTGATGTCCGCCGGCGGCAATTACCTGTGCGAACAGGTCGGCGTGTTCACGCCGAAATCGAAGCCGAAGGACCGTTTGGCGGCGGGTGAGGTGGGGTTCGTCATCGCCGGCATCAAGGAGCTGCAGGCGGCCAAGGTCGGCGATACGGTGACACTCGCCAACAACCCGGCGACGGCAGCGCTGCCCGGATTCAAGGAAATCAAGCCCCAGGTGTTTGCCGGACTCTATCCAGTCGAGTCCAGCGAATATGAGGCCTTGCGCGATGCGCTGGAGAAACTGCACCTGAACGATTCGTCGTTGCGTTTCGAACCGGAGTCATCGCAGGCGCTGGGTTTCGGCTTCCGCTGCGGCTTCCTCGGCCTGCTGCACATGGACATTGTGCAGGAGCGGCTGGAGCGCGAGTACGGCATGTCGCTGATCACCACCGCGCCCACCGTCGTCTACCAGGTGGCGTTGCGCGACGGCAGTGTCATCGAGATTGAGAATCCTTCACGGCTGCCGGACGTGGTGCAGATTGCGGAAATCCGCGAGCCGATCATCACGGCTTCGATCCTGGTGCCAAGCGACTATGTCGGCCCGGTGATGACGCTGTGCACGGAAAAGCGCGGCACCCAGCGTAACATGCAGTATCTGGGGCGGCAGGTCATGCTCACCTACGAACTGCCGTTGAATGAAGTGGTCATGGATTTCTTCGACCGGCTGAAATCGGTTTCGCGGGGCTACGCCTCGCTCGATTATGATTTTCTGGAGTACCGCACAGGTGACCTCGTGCGCCTGGATATCCTCATCAATGGCGAGCGGGTCGACGCGCTGTCACTGATCGTGCACCGTGCCAATGCGCAATTCCGCGGGCGTGACGTGGCCGCGCGCATGCGCAAGCTGATCCCGCGGCAAATGTTCGATATCGCCGTGCAAGCCGCCATCGGCGCGCATATCATCGCGCGGGAGACCGTGAAGGCGATGCGCAAGAACGTTCTGGCCAAGTGCTATGGCGGTGACATCACGCGCAAGAAGAAACTGCTGGAGAAGCAAAAAGCCGGCAAGAAGCGGATGAAACAGGTCGGCACCGTTGAAATACCGCAGGAGGCCTTTCTCGCCATCCTGCAGGTTGACAAATAACCACCGGAGTCGCCTTGAATTTCGCGCTGATCATGCTGTTGTTGCTGGTGTTTACCGGCGCCGTATGGCTGGCCGAGTCGCTGTATTTCAGCAAGCATCGCACGGCGGGCGCGGCCCAGCCGTGGTGGATCGAATATCCGGTCAGCTTTTTTCCGGTGATTCTGGTGGTGTTCGTACTGCGCTCGTTCCTGGTCGAACCGTTCAAGATTCCCTCGGGCTCGATGCTGCCGACGCTGCTGGTGGGCGATTTCATCCTCGTCAACAAGTTCACCTACGGCATCCGCCTCCCCGTCATCAATACGCGGCTGATCCCGGTCAACGAGCCGCAGCGTGGCGAGGTGATGGTATTCCGTTACCCGGAGAATCCGGCACTGGATTACATCAAGCGGGTGGTGGGGGTGCCGGGCGACGATATTGTGTATGCCGACAAGCGACTGAGCATCAATGGCAAGGAAGTGCCGCTGAAACCCGATGGCGAGTTCAATTATCTGGAAGGTGGCCTGAATTTCGTGGCAACGCAGCGGTTTGAGGAACAGCTTGATACGCATGCGCATTCGGTGCTGGTGCAGCCGCAGGTGCCGCCGGTGCAGCTGGGCGGGGTGCAGCGCTTTCCCTTCCGCGATAATTGTGCCTACAATGATTCGGGTTTCCGGTGCAAAGTGCCTGCGCAGCATTACTTCCTGATGGGTGATAATCGGGACAGCAGCAGCGACAGCCGCTACTGGGGTTTTGTGCCGGAACGCAACATTGTGGGCAAGGCGTTTATGATCTGGTGGAACTTCGACGACCTGAAGCGCATAGGCCGATCGATCAACTGATAGAGAAGGGGAGGGCAACATGAATTCGCAGCGCGGAATTACGATCACCGGTTTTCTGGTGTTTGCTGTTATTTTGATCGGCGCATTGCTGCTGGGGTTCAAGATCGGCCCCGCATATATGGAGTATTACACGATCCAGAAGATGTTCCGCGCGATGGCGGCCGAGCCGGCGCTGAAAACGGCCACGCGCGGGGAATTCAACTCTGCGTTCAACGCCCGGGCTGGTGTCGACAATGTCAAGGTCATTTCCTACAACGACGTCGAGTTCGTCAAGGATGGCAATGGGGTGGTGATCAGCGCCGCGTATTCCGTGCGCGTGCCGTTGTTCGCCAATCTGAGCGCGTGCATGGAGTTCCAGCCCAGCTCCGAGAAATAGACCGGGGCAACCATCCCGATTACCGTGGACCCGGCCTTTGTCAGCAGCAGGATCGGCCATGTTTTCGCTGACACCGAACTGCTGCGACGGGCGTTGACCCATCGCTCATACGCGGCGGATCACAATGAGCGCCTGGAATATCTGGGCGACAGCATCGTCAATTGCATCGTTGCACTGGAACTTTTCGAGCGCTTCCCCGGACTGAGCGAGGGGGACCTATCCCGCCTGCGCGCCAATCTGGTGAATCAGCAGGCGCTGCTGCGCATTGCACAGGGTATGCATCTCGGCGAGCACCTGCTGCTGGGCGAGGGCGAACTCAAAAGCGGCGGCGCTCAGCGCCCGTCCATTCTGGCCGATACCGTCGAAGCGATTGTTGGCGCGGTCATGCTGGACGGGGGATTTGCGGCCGCGCAGGCCACGGTGCGCCGACTGTTTGCCGAGAGTCTCGCGGCAGTGAACCCCAAGGCGAGCGGCAAGGATGCCAAAACCCTGCTGCAGGAATTTACCCAGGGGCGCGGCCTGCCGTTACCCGTTTATACGCTGCTGGGCACGCACGGACATGCCCATGCCCAGACCTTCCAGGTGCAATGTGCCATCGAGGAACTGGGTGTCCGCACCGAGGGGCTGGGCTCAAACCGTCGCGCTGCCGAACAGGACGCTGCGGGCAAGGCCTGCGCGCTGGTTATTCCTGGATGACCACCAGCAAACACCGCGCCGGATATATCGCGATCATCGGCCGCCCGAATGTCGGCAAGTCGACGCTGCTCAACCGCCTGGTCGGGCAGAAGATCAGCATTACCTCGCGGCGTCCCCAGACCACCCGCCAGCGCATCATCGGCATCGTTACCCGCACGGATGCCCAGTACGTTTTCGTCGATACGCCCGGCTTCCAGAGCCGGCATGGCGGCGCGATGAACCGTCTGATGAACCGCAGCGTCTCGCGCAGCATCGGCGATGTCGATGCCATCGTCTGGGTGGTCGAGGCACGGCATTTCACGGCGGAGGACAAGGCCGTGCTCGGTCTGTTGCAGGGCAGTGCGCCGGTGGTGATCGCCGTCAACAAGATCGACGAGGTGGGCAACAAGAATGAATTGCTGCCCTTCATGCAGGAACTCGAGACACTGGCGCATCCTGCGGCGATCGTACCGGTTTCCGCCAAAAGCGGCAGCGGCGCCGAGAATTTGCTGGAGGCTCTCGCCGGTTTGCTGCCGGAGCGGGAGCGACTCTACGGAGAAGACGAAATTACCACCGCGAGCGAACGCACGCTCGCGGCAGAACTGCTGCGGGAAAAACTGTTCCGGCTGCTGGGTGAGGAATTGCCTTATTCCACCGCTGTCGAAATTGAGCGTTTCGAGACCGTTGACGGCCTGCGCCGCATCCATGCCGGCATTCTCGTCGACAAGGCCGGACAGAAGGGGATTGTCATCGGCAAGGGCGGCGAGAAACTCAAGCAGATCGCTTCCCAGGCACGCATGGACATGGAACGGCTGTTTGGCGGCAAGGTGTTCCTCGAGGTTTGGGTCAAGGTGAAATCGGGCTGGGCTGACGACAGCGCTGTGCTGCGGCGCACCGGAATTGAGTAATATATTTAATAAAAACAATATGTTAAATATTTTAATTAAAGTGATTTATCGATCGATTGCGACCCCGTTCGGCCATGGCTGAACGAGCCCGCCGCGATGGGCAGCCCGCTTATCTGCTGCACACCTACCCGTACCGGGAAACCAGTCTCGTCGCCGAAATCTACACGCGCGATGCCGGCCGCGTGGCGCTGATTGCCCGTGGCGCGCGGCGCCCGCGTTCGGCACTGCGCGGGGTGTTGATGGCTTTCCAGCCGCTGCTGCTCGGTTGGTCGGGGAAGGCGGAACTCAAGACGCTGCACAAGGCGGAATGGCAGGGCGGCTATCTGCCGCTGCGGGGCCTCAGCCTGATTTGCGGTTTTTACCTGAATGAACTGCTGCTGAAGCTGCTGCCGCGGGAAGACCCCCATGAGCGGCTGTTTGAAGCCTACGCCGATGCGCTGGCACAATTGCCGCACGCGCAGGATCATGCCGCCGTGCTGCGCCGGTTCGAGCGCGTGCTGCTGCGGGAACTGGGTTACGGTCTGGTGCTCGATCGCGAGGTCGTCGGCGGCACCCCGATCGAGCCGGCCACACGGTACTGTTATGTTCCCGAACGGGGGCCGGTGCCGGCCGGCCTGGCCGCAGCGCAAAGCGGCGTAGAATTGGCAGGGCAGACGCTGATCGACATGGCAGTCGACCATTACGCGGATCCGCAGACCGTGCAGCAGAGCAAGGCGCTGATGCGTGCCCTGATCAACCATTGCCTGGGCCGGCAGACGCTGCATACGCGGCAACTGCTCCGTGACCTGCAGCAGTTGTAGCAATTACCGTCGCAACCAATCAATGCCCTTGCAGTCATGACCAAGCTCAGCGTCAATGTCAATAAAGTCGCGCTGCTGCGCAATTCGCGCAGCCTCGGCATTCCCAGCGTGACCCGGGCCGCGGAACTCGCGCTGCGCGCCGGGGCGCATGGCATCACGGTGCATCCGCGTCCCGATGCCCGGCATATCCGCGCGACCGACGTGCATGAACTCGCCGCGCTGTTGAAGAACTGGCCGCACGCCGAATTCAACATCGAGGGCAATCCATTCGAACCACCGCTGCTGGACCTGGTCCGCGCCGTGAGTCCGCAGCAATGCACACTGGTACCCGATGACCCCGCGGCTTTCACTTCCGACCACGGCTGGGACCTTGCGCGCAACGGCGATCGGTTGCGACCGGTCATTGCCGGCCTGCACGGGCTGGGAGTGCGCGTCAGCCTGTTCATGGATCCGCTGCCGGAGGCGATGACCGTCGCGGCGGCGATCGGTGCGGACCGTGTCGAGCTCTACACTGAACCCTATGCCCGCGCTTTCGGCACGGCTGACCAGATCGCAGTGGTCACGCGCTATGCGGAGGCCGCGCGCAGCGCGCAGGCCGTCGGACTCGAAGTCAACGCCGGGCACGATCTGAACCGGGATAACCTGGCGCCGTTTCTGGCCGAGGTGCCCGGCGTCGCCGAGGTTTCGATTGGTCATGCGCTGATTGCCGATGCGCTCGAATTCGGGCTTGCGGCGACGGTAACCGCTTATTTGCAGGTAATGGACAATACCCGAACATGATCTACGGCATTGGCATCGACGTCATTCAACCGCACCGTGTGGCGCGCCTGCTCGACAAATACGGCGATCGCTTCGTGCAGCGCGTGCTCACGCCAATCGAGCAGCCGCGGTTTGCGCACAGCGCGCAACCGGTGCTCTACCTCGCCAACCGCTTTGCGGCCAAGGAGGCGTTCTCCAAGGCGATGGGCACCGGATTCCGTTATCCGGTAACCCTGCAATGCATCAGCGTGGTGCAGAACAGCGCCGGCAAGCCCAGCCTTACATTCAACGATGCGCTCAACGACCTGGTCCAGCGTAACGGCATAACCAACCATCATCTGACCATCAGCGACGAATCCAACCTGGCCTGCGCCTGCGTGGTGCTCGAGACGACGTGAGCAACAAATGAACAAAGTGATGCCCCTGGGGCCGGTGATGCTCGATGTCGCAGCAACGGCGCTGACCGATGAAGACCGGCGGCGACTGCAGCACCCGCTGGTCGGTGGAGTCATCCTGTTCACCCGCAATTTCGAATCCTGTGTTCAGCTTGCGCAGCTGACCACGGAGATTCATGCGCTGCGCAGCCCGCCGCTGATCATCGCGGTTGATCATGAGGGAGGAAGGGTGCAGCGCTTCCGCGAAGGCTTTACCCGGATTCCGCCGATGCGCGAACTGGGGCTGATCTGGGATCACGATCACCGCAAGGCGGTGGCACTCGCCCAGGCACTGGGTTTTGTGCTGGCCGCCGAGCTGCGCGTGCATGGCGTTGATCTGTCGTTCACGCCGGTGCTTGACGTTGATTACGGCAACAGCAGTGTCATCGGCGACCGCGCCTTTCATTCGCGGCCGGAGGCGATTGCGGAACTGGCAATCGGCATCATGCATGGGCTGCGCGAGGGCGGCATGGCGGCGGTAGGCAAACATTTTCCGGGGCATGGCCATGTGCGGGCCGATTCACACCATGAAGTGCCGGTGGACGAGCGCCCGCTCGCCGACATCGAAAGCGAAGATCTGATCCCGTTCCGCCGGCTGATTGCTGCCGGCATGGGCGGCATCATGCCGGCGCATGTGATCTATCCCGCAGTCGACGCGGCGCCTGCAGGGTTCTCCGAGATCTGGTTGAAACGCATCCTGCGTGGCGAGCTCGGTTTCGATGGCGTGATTTTCAGTGATGACCTGAGCATGGAAGGAGCGAGCGTTGCCGGCGGCGTGGTGGAGCGCGGCATGGCGGCATTGCGTGCCGGTTGCGACATGGTGCTGGTCTGCAACAATTCGCAGTCGGCCGATGAACTGCTCGAGGGCCTGCAATACACCATGCCCGCCGTGGCACTGGCCCGGCTCGCCCGCATCCATGGTCGTACGCATGCCGCCGATGCGGTCAAGCTGCGTGAAGATGCGCACTATGTTGCCGCACTGCATGCGATCAACGGGCTGGGCGCGCATAACCGTGAATTGCCGTTTGCCTGAACGGCCAGGGGCGATGGCCGTATGAAACTGTCAGGCGCCGGACGCAATTCGTCGCCACCGGTGTTTGCGCTCGACTGCACGCGCTGCCCGCGCCTGGCGGCGCATCTGGCCGAAGTGCGTCTGGAACATCCGGACTATCACGCCCGCCCGGTGCCGCCGTTCGGCGACAGCCGGCCCGGTTTGCTGATCGTCGGCCTTGCCCCGGGGATGCACGGCGCCAATCGTACAGGGCGCCCGTTCACCGGAGACCATGCCGGCATCCTGCTCTATGACACGCTGCACCGTTACGGCTTCGGCAGTCAGCCGATCGCCGTGGCACCCGATGACGGTTTGGTCCTGCAGGGGTGCCGCATTACCAATGCTGTCAAATGCCTGCCTCCGCAGAACAAGCCGTCGCCCGCAGAGATCCGTGTGTGCAACGCCTACTTACGCGCTGAACTGCGGGCGCTTGCACCGCCGGCTGTGCTGGCGCTGGGTACGGTGGCGCATCATGCCGTGCTGCGTGCATGCGACGAGCGCATCGCCGATTTCCCGTTTGCGCATGGCGCGAGACACCGGCTCGGTGGGGGCATGAGGTTGTTCGACAGCTACCACTGCAGCCGCTACAACACGCAGACGCGACGCCTGACGCCGGGGATGTTCCGGCAGGTCTTCGCGGACATCAGAAGCTATCTCGACCGGCAGACCGATATCGGCTGAACATGACGCGGCCAGCGGAAATCGCGGCGGGACTGCCCAATCTGCCCGGCGTCTACCGGATGCTCAACCGGAGCGGCGAGGTGCTCTACGTCGGCAAGGCGCTCGACCTGCGCAAGCGGGTGAGTTCCTACTTCCAGCGCAGCGAAGCCCTGTCGCCGCGGGTCCGGCTGATGGTGGCCCAGATCGCCGGTATCGAAACCACGGTCACGCGCTCGGAATCGGAGGCGCTGCTGCTTGAGAACAACCTGATCAAGTCGCTGGCACCGCGCTACAACATCCTGTTCCGCGACGACAAGTCCTACCCCTATCTGATGCTCTCCGGGCACGCCTATCCGCGGCTCGGATTCTTCAGGGGCAACCCCGATAAACAACATCGGCATTTCGGACCGTTCCCGAATGCCGGCGCGGTGCGCGAGAGCATGCAATTGCTGCAGAAAGTGTTCCGGCTGCGCACTTGCGAGGACGCCGTGTTTGCCCATCGTTCACGACCCTGCCTGCTGCACCAGATTCACCGCTGTACCGCGCCCTGTGTCGGCCTGATCAGCGCCGCGGACTATGCCGAGGACGTGAAGAGCGCCGAATTGTTTCTCAATGGGCAGGAGGACGCGGTATTCGATCGCCTCGACGAACGCATGAGTGCGGCGGCACAGGCGCTGCGGTATGAGGAGGCCGCAGTGTACCGCGACCAGATCGGCGCATTGCGCAAGGTGCGTGAGCGCCAGTATGTCAGCGACGAATCCGGGCGCGACGCCGACGTGATTGCCTGCGGCATCGCCGCCGGCATCTGCTGCGTGAACCTGGTGATGATTCGCGGCGGCCATCACCTGGGCGACAGGAATTTTTTCCCGCAGAATGCCGATGACGCGACGCCGGCGCAGATCCTCGAAGCGTTCATCGCGCAGCATTACCTGCTGCACCCGGTGCCGCCGCAGATTATTGTCGGCGAGGCGATCGCGGCCGATGCGCTGCAGAATTCCCTGTCCGAACGCGCGGGGCGGCGGGTGCACATCGGCACCAACCCGATCGGCGACCGCCGGGTATGGTTGCAGATGGCCGCCAAGAACGCGGAACTCGGTGCCGGGCAGCGCAAAGTGCAGCATCTCGGTGATGCCGCAAAACTGGCCGCGCTGCAGCGGGGACTCCAGCTGCCGGAGACCGTGCAGCGTATCGAATGCTTCGACATCAGCCATACGCAGGGCGAGGCGACGGTGGCCTCCTGCGTGGTGTACGATCGGGGCACGATGCAGAATGGCGAATACCGCCGATTCAACATGCAGGACGTGGTGCCGGGTGACGACTACGGCGCAATGCGCGAGGTACTGACCAGGCGCTATCGCAGAGTCGTCGCCGGGGAGGGTAAGATGCCCGATCTGGTGATGATCGACGGCGGGCAAGGACAGCTGGGCGTGGCCATCGAAGTGCTTACGGAACTGGGATTGAGCGAAGTGCCCTTGCTCGGCGTGGCGAAAGGCGCATCGCGCAAACCGGGAATGGAACAACTGCTGATGCCGGGAAGGAATGGCGCCTTCCGCCTCCCGGCCGACGACCCCGGCCTGCACCTGATCCAGCAAATCCGCGACGAGGCGCACCGATTTGCGATTGAAGGGCACCGGGCGCGACGGGCGCGGGCGCGGAGCACGTCACCGCTGGAAGGCATTCCCGGTGTCGGCGCGAAGCGCCGCCAGCGGCTGCTCGCCCGGTTCGGCGGCCTGCGCGGCCTGGTTGCGGCCGGAGTCGAAGAACTGACGCAGGTCGAGGGCATCAGCCGCGCACTGGCGGAACGGATTTACGATGCGTTGCACTGAATGAGGAAAAACGCTGGCTGAACGTAGCGGCGGACCTATGCATTTCAACTGGCCCAACCTGCTGACCTGGTTGCGGATCGTGATGATCCCGCTGTTTGTCGGCATTTTCTACTTCGAGCAGAACTGGGTGTCCCATGCAACCCAGAATCTGGTGGCGACGGTCGTCTTTACCGCGGCAGCGATGACCGACTGGCTGGACGGATGGCTTGCGCGCCGGCTCAACCAGACCTCTGCCTTCGGTGCATTCCTCGATCCGGTGGCGGACAAACTGATGGTGGCGGCCGCACTGATCATCCTGGTGCAGCTGGGGCGGGTCGATGCGGTAATCGCACTGGTCATCATCGGTCGCGAGATCGCCATCTCCGCGCTGCGCGAATGGATGGCGTCCATCGGCCAGGGCAAGAGTGTCGCCGTATCGATGGCCGGCAAAATCAAGACCGTGGCGCAGATGGTTGCGATCCCGATGCTGCTCTATCGCGATCCGATCGGGACGTTTGACCCCCAGTACTGGGGCACCTGGATGATCTGGGCTGCCGCGGTGCTGACCCTGGTTTCGATGGGGTATTACCTGAAGATGGCCTGGGTTGCGGCCAAGGCGCAGCCCTAGGGCGGGTTGCGAGGCGGGAACGGGTTGAATTATAATGCGCGGCTTGGAAGCAACAGCAATGCGGGAATAGCTCAGTTGGTAGAGCGCAACCTTGCCAAGGTTGAGGTCGGGAGTTCGAGCCTCCTTTCCCGCTCCAGATCCCCGGGGAAAACGGTTGAAATCGAAACCAGCCGTTTTCCCCTTTCAGTTCCAGCGGCGGGGTGGCAGAGTGGTCATGCAGCGGCCTGCAAAGCCGTGTACGCCGGTTCGATTCCGACCCCCGCCTCCAGCATGAGGCAGTTACCAGTTGCGGTGAGGCCCGGTCCCGGACGCGTTCAAGGTTCACGGGGCGAGTGGTGAAATTGGTATACACAAGGGACTTAAAATCCCTCGGCGCAAGCCATGCCGGTTCGAGTCCGGTCTCGCCCACCATCCCGCCTGTCATGGGCACCATTTGGCAAGAAAATGATTGTTTTTGACTTGGGCTGTGAGAACGACCATCGCTTCGAGGGCTGGTTTACCTCCAGTGATGATTTTGAGCGCCAGCAGAAGGACACACTGCTGAGTTGCCCGATTTGCGGCAGCCTGCACATCACTCGATTGCTCACGGCCGCGCGACTCAACTCCGGGCGCGCCGAACCGCCGGCAGGGAACAGCGACCAGGCCGGTGACAAGGCGGCGCAATACGCCAATTTCGACGCTGCGCGCATGCTCAAGCTGATCTCGCACATCGTCGAGAACACCGAGGACGTCGGGCGGGCATTTCCGGAAGAGGCGCGCAAAATTCACTACAAGGAATCCCCGGAACGCCACATCCGCGGTACTGCATCGCCCAAGGAAGTCGACGCGCTGCGTGACGAAGGCATCGACGTCGTGGCGTTGCCGGTGCCGGCACATCTCGCCAGCAAGCCGCACTGAGTCTGCCCGCCGGGCTGTGCCGGGTTCTGACTTGGCGGTAATCTGTAACCTATTGTATTAATTGGTATTTATGTGCGCTCTGGACTGGCGCAGTCGGCGCACTGTGGTGCCGGCCAGCGCATGCCGGTGGGTGATGCGCGTGCACACCACAACTTGATCCTGATCAATCCCGGCCACGCATCGCGTGCTATTCTCGATTCGCCGCGTCGCTTTTTGCATTGGCAGTTTCGCAGTTGGCGTGCGCAGTTGGCGTAATGAACAACCAATAATTTTTCCAGTGAGGAATCACATGTACAAACATATCCTGTTGCCCACCGATGGCTCCAATCTCGCCAATCGCGCGGTGACGCAAGGAATTGCCCTCGCCAAAGCGCTCGGTGCGCAGGTCACGCTCCTCAGTGTGGTGCCTGAATTTCGCATGGTCGCCGATGAAAGCTTCGCGGTGCCGATGAGCGCACAATTCAAGGACCGCTACGAGAAGGAAGCCAAGACGCGCGCCGAAAAAATGCTGGCCGGGCTCGAGAAGCGGGTGGCAGGCGCGGAGTTGAAAGCCGGTTCAGTGGTCATTGCCAGTGACCTGCCATACCAGCAGATCATTGCTGTTGCGAAAAAGCGCAAGTGTGATCTCATCGTGATGGCATCCCATGGTCGGCGCGGCCTGACCGGGTTGCTGCTCGGCAGCGAAACCGTAAAAGTGCTCACGCACAGCAAGGTCCCCGTACTCGTCGTGCGCTGATCCCGGCGGAGCCCACGGTGGCCGCTCCTGCAGCGAGCACTGCGGCGGCAGCGCTCGCTGCTGCCGCAACGCGGTTTCTTGCCTCATACCCGCCGTTCGCACAAATGGAGGCGGCGGCGCTGCAGTTTCTTGCCGCTAACCTCGACCTCGGCTATTACCCCAAAGGCACGGTTATTCTGGACCCAACCCAGGTCGAGCCGCAGACTTTCTACATCATTCAGCGCGGCACGGTCGAGGTCGTCCCGTTCAACCGCGCACAGAGCGGTGATGCACACGCGCACAGCCTGGGTGCCGGCGAGTGTTTCTCGGTCAGCGCGCTGCTCGAAAAACGGCCGGTGGTCGCGCCGTACACCGCGGCCACCGACACCTTCTGCTATGAATTGCCTGCCGACAAATTTCCGGAACTGCTGAATCGTAGTCCCGTGTTCCGGGAGTTCGCGACGCGCTATCTCGCCAGCATGCTGCGCGAATCGCGGCGGCTGATCAAAATGAATTTCACCTCGGCCACCGGCGAACAGCAGGCGATGAGCCGCACGCTGGACTCGCTGGTTTCACGCCCGGCGATCACCTGTACGCCGCAGACACCGGTGGGCGAGGTACTGCGCACCATGCAAAGCCGCAAAATCGGCTCGATGCTGGTGGTTGATGAAGCCGGACGTCCGGTAGGCATCTTCACGCGCCACGACGTGCTGGATCGCGTCGCGCTTGCGCAAGGCGATCTCAGCCAGCCGATCAGCACGGTCATGACGCCCGATCCGCAGACGCTGCCGGCGGACGCCAGCGCTTATGAGGCGACGCTGCTGATCGCCCATCGCGGCATCCGCCACATTCCGGTTTGCGACGGCAACCGCCTGATCGGCGTGGTGACCGAGCGCGACCTGTTTGCGCTGCAACGGGTCAGTGTGCGCGCGATCAATCGCACGATAGCCGATGCAGACTCTGTCGAGGAACTGCAGCACGTCGCAGCCGACATCCGTCGGCTGGCGCACAACATGCTCGGACAGGGCGTGGCCGCCGAGCAACTGACGCTGATCATTTCGACGCTGAACGATGCGCTGGTGAGCCGGATCCTCGATATTGAGCAGACCCGGTTCGAAATCGACGACATCGAGTGGTGCTGGCTGGCGTTCGGCAGCGAAGGGCGTTTTGAACAGACCGTCAGCTCCGATCAGGACAACGGGCTGCTGTTCAATGCCGGCAGCGCCGCGCCCGACGCATTGCGGGCGCGGCTCCTGCCGTTCGCGCAAGCGGTCAATCGCGATCTCGACGCCTGCGGTTTTCCGTTGTGCAAGGGCAACATTATGGCCGGCAATCCGGCGTGGTGCCTGAGTCTGGAAGAATGGCGTACGCAGTTTGACCGCTGGATCGCCAACACCGACCCGCGGGCGTTGCTCAATGCGGTGATCTTTTTCGATTTCCGGCCGCTGCACGGTGCGACCGCGCTGGCGAACAATTTGCGCGACCATCTGCTCGGGCTGGCGCAGGGCAACAGCCGCTTCCAGCGCCAGCTCGCGCAATACGCCCTCGAGACACGACCGCCGCTGGGGCGGATCAGCGATTTCGTCACCGACGACGATGGCGAATTCCGTGACACCATCGACCTCAAAAAAGCGGGGGCGCGCCTGTTCACCGATGCCGCACGCGTGCTGGCGCTGGCCGCCGGCGTGGCGCATACCAATACCGCGCAGCGGCTGCGCCAGGCGGGGCCGATCCTGAACCTGCCGGCGGAGGAGGTTGCGTCGATCACCGAGGGTTTCTTTTTCCTGCAGGCGCTGCGCCTTCACGGCCAGATGGCCGCAGGCGCCACGCCGCAGAGCGCGAACCGGATCAATCCGGCGCAACTGAACGAAGTCGATCGGCGCATCCTCAAGGAGAGTTTCCTCCAGGCACGCAAGCTGCAGAGCCGGCTTGCGCTCGACTACCAGCTATGAGCGGGCGGCGATGAACTGGCTGCGGCGGTGGTTAGGGCGCGGACCGCGGCTCCACCCGGAGCAGTCTCTGGCACTGGCGGCCTATCGCGCGCAACCTGTCGCCACCGCTGTTACGCCGCTGGCCACATTGCGGTTCATCGTGGCCGATGTCGAAACCACAGGCCTCAGTCCCTATGTGGACCGGCTGATTTCCATCGGGGCGGTCGAGGTGAGCGCAGGCAAGGTGCGGCTGGGCAGTGGTTTCGAGGTTGTGTTCCGCCAGCCACAGGCAAGTGCCAATGCCAACATCCTGATTCACGGCATCGATGGCACCACGCAGATTGCGGGCCTCGAACCCGCGGCGGCGATGCTGCAGTTTCTCGATTACGCCGAACAGGCGCCACTGGTCGGCTTCCATGCGGATTTCGACCGGGTGATGATCGATCGCGCCAGCAGCGAAGTACTGGGGTATACGCTGTCGAACACCTGGCTGGATCTTGCCTATCTGGCGCCGGCCCTGCTGCACCAGCGCGGTACAGCGTTGCCGCAGAGTCTCGACGAATGGACGCAGCTGCTGGGCATCGAGAATCATGCCCGGCACAACGCGCTGGCCGATGCGGTGGCTACGGCGCAGTTGCTGCAGGTGGTGCTGGCACGAGCGATTGCAGCAGGAACCGTTACTCTGGCTGACCTGCTGCGCCTGGAAAAAGATCAGCGCTGGCTCAGCCAGCGCTGATCATGGCTGGGGTTTGAAACCCTTTTCGGCAAAAAACTTGAGCGCGCCGGGATGGAACGGTATGGGTGAGGCGCCCGCGAACTGGTTCTCGAATGTCATGTGCGACGTATCCCTGGCGACCATCATCAGATCGGATTTTTTGTCGAACAGCGTCTTGACGATGGTATATGCGCTCTGGTCGCTCATCTTGTCGTCAGTCAGCAAGACGGCCCAGACGTCGACCGTGGAAGCGTCCCGGGTCTGTCCCGGGTAGGTTTTCTGGGGCAATGAACCCTTGCTGTAGAGGGGCCCGTATTTCTTGTTCATCGCGGTAACGGCGTCGCTGTGATCGATGAATTTGATCCGGACATTCGGCGTGGCTCCGAGATCAACCACCGCCGGGATCGGTATCGCGGCATTGTGGATGAAGGCATCAATCTTGCGGTCCTTGAGCGCGTTGACGGCTTCGGCCACGCCGAGGCGTTGCTTGATGATGTCCTTGTCGGCATTGATGCCGTAGGCCTCGAGGACGCGTAGCGCGATGATTTCCGAACCGCTGCCCGGCGAGCCGACGGACACCCGCTTGCCCTTGAGGTCGGCCATTTTCTCGATGCCGGTACCTTCCAGCGTGACCACATGGTTTTTCTGCGGGTAAAACACCGCGAGCGTGCGCAGCGTAATCTTTTCCTTGAATTTACCCTGGCCCTGATGGGCATCCCATGCTGCGTCCGTCATCGAAAAGCCGAGTTTCGACTGCCCGGTGGCAATCAGCCTGATGTTGTCGACCGAGCCGCCGGTGACCTCGGCGGTGACTGCCAGGTTGGGTACGGTCTTGGTCAGGATATTGGCCATTGCTCCGCCCAGCGGGTACCAGACGCCACCGGTGCCGCCAGTGCCGATCGACAAACGCGTTTCATCCTGCTGTGCCATTGCCGGACCGAAGGCGATAGCGAATGACAACAAGCCGGCCCGCATGAACTTTTTCATGGGTACTCCTCCGTTGTGGTGTAATTCGGAAAAAATGCTGCGACCATAGTGGC
>RPOR01000005.1 GCA_003820645.1 Betaproteobacteria bacterium | reverse complement strand
CGGCTTGCCGAACTGCCGGCGCTCGCGGGCATAATTCAGCCCTTCGTCGAGCAGGCGCTCGGCGGCCCCGACACAGACTGCGGCAATGTTGAGCCGGGCTTTGTCGAGCACTTTCATTGCGGTCTTGAAACCCATGCCCTCCTTGCCACCGATGATGCTGGTCGCCGGCACGCGCACATTCTCAAAAATCACATCGGCGGTATGCGAACCACGCTGGCCCATCTTGCGGTCGGGCTTGCCGACCGATAGCCCGGCTGCACTACGCTCGACGATGAACGCCGACACGCCTTTGGCATCCTTCGACTGGAGATCGGTGCGCGCCATCACGGTAAATACCCCGGCTTCCGGGGCATTGGTGATGTAGCGTTTGCTGCCGTTGATCACGTAATGATCGCCGTCGCGGCGCGCGGTGGTGCGCAGCGAGCCGGCATCGGAACCCGCGTCGGGCTCGGTTAGCGCAAACGAGCCGATGATCTCGCCGCTGGCGAGTCGGGGCAGGTACCGGCGTTTCTGCTCCTCGGTGCCGTCGATGACGATGCCTTGCGCACCGATGCCGTTATTGGTGCCAACGATGGAACGGAACACCGGGGAAGCGCGGCACAGCGCCATCGAGGTCAGCACCTCTTCTTCGCTGGTCAGTCCGAGTCCCCCGTATTCCTCGGGAATGGTCATGCCGAACAGCCCCATCGCGCGCATATCGGCAACAATGTCCGCGGTGATTTCGTCGTTCTCGGTTACTTCTTCCTCGCGCGGAATGAGTTTTTCGCGCACCAGGCGCGCGATGGTGTCGAGCAGGATGTTGAAGGACTCGGGATCGCGAATCATTGGAATTCCGTTACCGGTAGTGCATCGTGGGTGATGGGTAGAGCACTGGTCTGCATCCCGATTCTACGCATCCCTCACGCCTGCTACAGCAGTTCCACTTTGGCGTCCTTGATTACCCTGGCCCATTTCGCGATCTCGGACTTGATCAGAGCAGTAAATGCTTCCGGCGTGCTGCCGACCGGCTCTGCCCCCAGTTCCGAAATGCGCCTGCTGACATCCGGCAGCTTCAGGATACGCGCGGTCTCCGTGGAGAGTTTGTCGACCAGTGTTTTGGGCGTGCCCGCCGGAGCCAGCAACCCGAACCAGGCGCCGGAGTCGTAGCCGGGCACGCCCGCCTCGGCGATCGTCGGTATTTCGGGCGCCGCCGCAGAACGTTTTGCGGGACTCACGGCCAGCGCGCGTATCTTGCCGGCTTTGACCTGCGGCAGATAAACCGGCATGTTGTCGATCGTCACGGCAATCTGCCCGCCCATCACGTCGGCGAGCACGCCGGCGCTGCCCTTGTACGGAATATGCACGAGGTTGGTGCCGGTCATGCTCTTGAACAGTTCCATCGACAGGTGCGCCGTGCTGCCGTTGCCCGGTGAACCATAGGACAACTTGCCCGGATTGGCCTTGGCATAGGCAATCAGTTCCTTGACGCTCTTTACCGGCAGCGCATTGTTGACCACCATGATGTTGGGTACCATCGCGACCAGGCTGACCGGTGCAAAATCCTTCAGTGAGTGCCAGCCCAGTTTGCGATAAAGGCTGACGTTGATTCCATGCGTACCGGCAGTGCCCATGATCAGCGTGTGACCGTCGGGCGTGGCTTTCGCCGCAAGCTCCGTGCCGATGTTGCCCGCGGCACCCGGGCGATTTTCAATGATTACCGCCTGCCCCCAACTCTCGGTCATTTTCTGACCGATGGCACGCGCCAGGATATCGGTGGTGCCTGCCGGGGTATAGGCAACGATGATGCGGATCGGTTTGCTGGGAAACGGCGCTGCGGCGTGGGCCATGGCGACCGGGGATGCCGCGACAGCGGCGAGTATTGCGCGCAGGATCAGGTTCATCAGGTTCTCCTCCAAATGAGTAGACAATCGATCAACGTGGCACAGATGGCGCCGAAACTCCACGACGGATTAGCGTAAGCGTCTTGTTTTTGGGGTCAACGCGAACGATGTCGCCGGTACGGATCTGGCCGTAGGGACTCGCCGACCAGCCTTCGGTAATCGTAATGCCCGCAAACACCGCACCCTGCACCATCACCGGGTTGGTGACGCCGAAAACGAAAGCCTTCGGCGCGAGGCCCTTGTGCTGGATGTCATAGAACGCCCAGCCCGCGGCAATGCCGCCCTTGGCGCTGGGCGTGATCAGGATCTTGTCCTTGATGTTATGGCCTTCCAGCGCATGCCCGGGGCGCGAAATCAGCCCGCTCCAGCGGTCAAGGTCATAGCGCGGGGAGAAACCTTCGGTGGAAACCAGCGCCTCGCCTTCGACGACTGCGCCGAACGCACGTGTGACACGTATGGTTCTCAGCTGGCGGACGGCACGCGTCGCCGCGTTCATCGTGCATCCCTGCCGGTACAGGCAATGTCTATGCATGCCGCGGTGCGGCGCAGGATGGTGTTGAACTTGTGCGCACCGATGATGTTGGCCAGCTTGGCGGAATTGGTGACGAGATTGCTCCAGCCTTCGCGCACGCGCATCTGCGGCAGATTCTGCAGGATGTAGAAGCACACGCCTTCGAGCACTGTCGCACCGGCCTGTTCGATGGTCTGCAGATAGCCGAGTTCGCGCGCCGCACTCTTGACGCCGTTGCTGGTAGTCACGAACAGCTGGCTGCCAGCATGCACCGTACGTCCGCGGAGCAGGTCCGCAAGGGTTTTCAGCTCGAACAGCGACTGCTGTGGTCCGGAGAACACCACCAGGTTCAGCGGGTTGTTCTGCGTGTCGTAGCTCTCATAAACGCGCTCGAGATCGCGATTGGTGACGGTCATGATCGCCGCGGGCTTGTTGCCACCGAATGCCGCTTTCAGTGTGGGCGCCTCCGGCGTTACGCCAACCATGTGAAACATGCCCATCGAGCCGTAACTTGCCAGCGATGCGCCGAGTTGCTTCAGTTCGTCGGCAGTGGGGCTGCGTTTGACCCCGGTGAACACCGGCACGGCGTAATAGTCCTGATGGGCCGAGCCGACGATCTTGCCGACTGCGCCCCAGTCGGCGAGATCATTCAGATCGGCTTTCAGGTTGACCTGGAATGAGCCGCGGCGATGTGCGTCGAGATGGAAGCCGTATGCCGGCACGCGCCCGGTCAGGCCCGCAGCAAGCGCTGCGGGGCCGGCCTCGAAATTGGAGCGCGCACCGTACACCGAATTGGCATAGATCACCGTACCGGTGTCGCCCCAGGCAACATGTTCACCGAGGTGCGGCTGGTACAGTGTCTGGTAATTGATGCAGGTGTCGGCTGTGATCACATCCATGCGCCGCAGACAGGCGATCAGTTCCTGTTCTTTGCGCGCTTCGTCAGGGTCCTGCTGCAAGCGGCCGACATACGCAAAATCAATGCATCGCGCATTGGTCGTCGTCGGTCGCACGCATTTGCCGCCAAGCGCTGCGGCACGCTCGAGGAACGACTTGCCGGAATCGCCCATGACCTCGATGTCGCCCATCATGTGCACGTTTGACACCGCTACAAAGCATTGCGCGCCGAAGAACCTGCCGACCTCCAACTGCAGCTGCAGCGCCTCCTGCACCGCGCGGCCCTGGTCGCCGCGCAGCATTTTCTTCTCCTCTGCCGTCAGACGCACCGGGAGAATGCAGGTATCTGTTTTTTTATTACTTCAGCGGGCCGCGGCGCTGCGTTTTTTCGCCCTTTTCTTCGTCGCCGGCGCCGCCGGACCGAAGCCCTTCTCGAAATGCGGCCCGGTCATGGTGCCATCGACAGCCATGCCGATAATGCCCTGCGACAGGTCCTTGACCGCCAGGAAAATGACGTCCTCATCCTTGGTCGACACCAGATTGTGCGGCGCATTGGCCGGGATGTAGATCAGCGTGCCGGCCGGCGCGACCACGCGCTTGCCGTTGACGGTCCCCTTCAGCGTGCCCTGCAGCACGTAATTCAGCTGTTCGTTCTTGTGCGAGTGCATACGCGAGCCGGTGCCGCGCGGCTTGTGGATATAACCGACGAGGATGCGTGCGCCCTCGACTACGCCGCCGTGCGAGGTCGAATAGCCGGTACCGGCAGGCACTTTTTTCAGTTTCGACATGCGGAAATGATACTTGCCGTTGCCGGCGCGGATTGCGCCTGCGGTCTTGGTTTTGGTCTTGGTTTTGGTCGTGCCTTTGGTTGCTGTCGCCATGATTAACCCCCTCCAGTATTCGATGATTGTGGCATTTCCAAATTACAGATAATCGATTTTTTTCCAGTCGCGTGGCGTCACGCTGACCACGTTCTTGTCGTGTCCCGGCCGGCGGTCAGCGTAAATGCGGCCCTCCTTCATCACCAGCTCGATGTTCTTCTTGTCCTGGAACACGCGGATATTCTTCAGCGGATCCCCCTTGACCGCAATGATATCGGCGAACTTGCCGGCTTCGATGGTGCCGAGATCGCGGTCCATCTTGATGGCATGCGCGGCATTGCGCGTCGCGGTCAGGATCGCCTCCATCGGGGTCATGCCCAGTTTGACGTAGATTTCCATCTCGCGGGCATTGGTGCCCATCTCCGGATCGAACCCCATGTCGGTGCCGAGCGCGATGTTGACGCCGGCCTTGTGCATTTTCTGGAAGGTCTCGAAGCAATAGGGCTGTAGCGCTTTCATCTTGTTCAGCACGAACTGCGAAGTACCCTGGTCGCGGCGGGTCTCGATGGCGTGGTCGGTACGATGCAGCAGCGTCGGCGTCATCCAGGTGCCGGCCTCGGCGATCATGTCGATGGTCTCGTCTTCGTGAAACACCATGTGCTCGATGGTATCGGCGCCGGCGGCAAGGGCCATGCGCTGGCCGCCCGGCGTGAAGCAGTGGACCGCGGCAACCTTGTGAAAAGCGTGCGCTTCATCAACGATCGCGTCGATCTCCTCCTGCGTCATGTTGCGGATGTCCGGTTCTTCCTTGTCGGTCCCGCCGCCGCCGGTGGCGCAGGTCTTGACGATGTCACAGCCCGCGAGCAGATTGGTGCGCGCCAGCTTGCGCAACTCCCACGGGCCGTCGGCCGTCTGGAAACCGTAGCGCTGCGCAGCCCGCGGCTGGATCAGGTCGAGATGGGAGCCGGTGATGGTGGTGAAGCCGCCGATCAGCATGCGCGGACCTTCGATGACGCCGGCATTGATCGAATCGCGGATCGCGCACAGATGCGCAGTGAGCAGGCCGCGACCGGAGTTGAGCCCGAGGTCGCGCAGCGTCGTGAAGCCCATGTCGAAACACAGCTGGGCATGGAACAGGCCGTACATCTGCTGCAGTTCGGGCGTGATTTCCCACTGCGCGACGCGGTAATTGTGGAAGGTCAGGCAGTTGAACATCATCGTGTGCAGATGCACATCCATCAGCCCCGGCATCAGGGTTGCCGTGCCGCAATCGATGACTTCCGCTTTTGCGGGAATCTTGATCTTGCCTTTGGTGCCAACCTGCTTGATGCGGCGACCCTCAAGCAGGATCACCGGATCCTTGACCGGCTTGCCGCCGTTACCATCGATCAGCACGCCGCCTTTGAGTATGCGGACCGGCCCTTTGGCCTCAACGGGTTTGAATTCGAACATGCGGGAGACTCCTTCGGGGGAAACGATGTGCCGCGACCACGGCGCCAGGGCAAAATGCAAGCGTTTGCAATTAAGCTTGGAAGCTAATTAATCACTTCTCGCTTGTCAAGCCAGAGTCCGTCATGAATCAGTGCATCTTTTCGATGACCGCGAGAAAGCGTGCGTAGGCCTGCGGATCGGGTTTCGGTACTCCGCCGGCCGACGCCGTCGAGTGCCAGCGCAATATACCCAACGTGCCCTCGATGGCATTGCGATCCATGCCGCGAGTGATGAATACCAGGCGGGAGCGGCGCTCGGCATCGGGCCAGCGCGCCAGCATCACCGGCTCATGGATCAGCGTCTGCACTGCATGCACTGCAACCGGGTTGCCGTCGACATTGAGCAGACCCTTGACGCGGAGCAGTTCGGCGCCGCGCAGCGAGGCGATGGCGGTCAACCACGCCGTCAGCCCGGCGGCAGTGACCGGCCCGTCGAGCCGAATGCTGCAGGAACGGATGCCGGCATCATGCGCTCCGGCGACAGCACCGATGCGGCTTTGGCTGGCCTCGACCCGGACGTATTGCGCTTCACGCAGCCAGCGCGCGACGTCAGCCGCACGCGCTTCCGGTTCCAGCGTTGCATCGAACAGTGCGGACGGCGCGATCACGCCATGAGTGACCGTCAGTACCTCGGCCCCGGGGTTGAGCTCGGCCAGCCGCTCAGTCAGCGCCGCTACGGCAGTCGCTTCCGGCCGATCGGTCTTGGTGATCAGCAGGCGGTCCGCCAGGGCCGCCTGCTTGACCGACTCGGGCTGAGTATCGAGTTGCTGCAAGCCGTTGACGCCATCGACCAGCGTGATGACGCTGTCGAGCATGTAAGTGGGCGCCAGCTTTTCGTCGGTGACGACGGTCTGTGCGATGGGCACCGGATCGGCGAGGCCGGTGGTTTCGATCAGCACGCGGTCGAACGGCGGCAGGTCGCCCTGACGCCGTTGCTTGTCGAGGTCGCGCAGCGTATTGACGAGGTCACCGCGCACCGTGCAGCAGATGCAACCGCTGGCCAGCAGCACGGTGTTTTCGTTGGGGGTGGCGATCAGCAGGTGATCGAGTCCGATCTCGCCGAACTCGTTGATGATCACCGCGGCGCCGGCCATTGCCGGGTCCTGCAACAGCCGGTTTAGCAACGTTGTTTTGCCGCTGCCCAGGAACCCGGTGATGATGGAGACGGGCAGCCGCATTTTGGAGCGAGCGCTAACTGATTTATTTAAGTATCTGATTTTATGTTAGAATTTTCCGATCAGCCTTGGCGCTCCAGCGCGGTCGCGTAGCGGCCGAGGCTCGCCAGTCCGTTCATTTTCGCACGATGCGCCAGCGCGGCCTGGGCCGCGGCAACGTTGGCGGCCGCGCCCCGCCAAGCTTTCAGTGCCGGCTGCTGCAAAGCGCGACCGTACGAAAACGACAGCGGCCACGGCAGATTGCCCTTGAACTGCTGGTTCATCGAGTTGAGGTGGGCGGTCGCCACTTCATCGCTCTGGCCACCCGAGAGGAACACGATGCCGGCGACGGCCGCCGGTACGCTGCGTTTGAGGACACGCACGGTGCGCGCGGCAACCTCGTCCACGGGCGCCTGTTTCGGGCATTTTTTGCCGGAGATGACCATCGACGGCTTGAGTACCGTGTGCTCCAGCACCACGCGGTTCAGGTACAGCGCTTCGTACACTGCATTCAGCGTCCATTCGGTGACTTCTTCGCACCGCTCGATGCTGTGATCGCCGTCCATCAGCACTTCGGGTTCGACAATGGGCACCAGACCGGCTTCCAGGCAGATCGCCGCATAACGCGCCAGCGCATGGGCATTGGCCGCAATGCAGGTCGAACTCGGCATGTCGCGGCCGATGTCGATCACGGCGCGCCATTTGGCAAACTTGGCGCCGAGCTTGACGTATTCGCTGCAGCGTTTCGGCAGATTGTCCAGACCTTCGGTGATTTTCTCGCCCGGGCACAGCGGCAGATCCTTGGCACCGGTGTCGACCTTGATGCCGGGAAGAATGCCGTTTTGGGACATCACTTCGACAAATGGGGTACCGGTCACGGATTTCTGGCGCAGCGTTTCATCATAGAGAATCACCCCGCTGATGTGATCGCCCAGTCCCCGTGTGGAAAACAGCATGTCACGATAGGCGCGGCGATTTTCTTCGGTGTTCGCGACGTCGATGCTCTGGAAGCGTTTTTCGATGGTACCGGTGCTTTCATCGGCGGCAAGTATGCCTTTGCCCGGCGCAACCATTGCCCGGGCGATGGCGGCGAGATCATTTGCTGACATGGATGCTCCTGCTGTATGGGATTGCTGAATGAGGCGGTATTTTACACGCGGCGATCAGGTCTTCCGATGCTCGCCGACCTTGACGATTTTCATGGTATTGGTGCCACCGGCACGGCCAAACGGCTCGCCGATAGTCAGCACGATCAAGTCGCCATGCTGGACAACGCCGCGTTTCAACAGCTCGTCCTCGGCCATTTGCAGCGCTTTTTCCGGATTACGCGTACCCTTGAACTTGACCGGGTGCACCCCGCGGAACAGCGTCACCCGGCGGCGGGTTTCGATCACCGAGGTCATGGCGTAAATCGGCACCGCAGTGGACATGCGCGACATCATCAGCGCCGTACGCCCGCTCTGGGTCATCGCCGCGATGGCCTTGATCGGCAGCCCTTTTGCCGTAAACGCCGTCGCGCGGGCAATCGCCTGTTCGACATCGGCCTGGAGCGGGCCCCCGCGGCGTTCCGGGGACTGCACGTCCTCTTTTTCGGCCTCGATACACACCCGCACCATTGCGGCGATGGTTTCTGCGGGATACTGCCCGGCGGCAGTTTCCGCTGACAGCATGACCGCATCCGTGCCGTCGAGCACCGCGTTGGCCACGTCGGACACTTCGGCACGGGTCGGGATCGGGCTCGCAATCATCGACTCCATCATCTGGGTGGCGGTAATGGTCAGTTTCTGCTTCTCGCGCGCCATGCGGATCATGCGCTTCTGCAGCGCCGGAACCACGGCGTCGCCGACTTCGACGGCCAGGTCGCCGCGCGCCACCATGATGGCATCGGACGCATCGAGAATTTCTTCCAGCGCCGGAATCGCTTCGGCGCGCTCGATCTTGGACACGATCAACCCGTGACCGCCCGCCTTGGTCAGCAGGTCGCGCGCCCATTTGACGTCGGCGCCGGAGCGGGGGAAGGAAACCCCGAGGAAATCCGCCCGCAGCTCGGCTGCGAGCTTGATGTCCTGTTTGTCTTTTTCGGTCAGCGCCGGCGCAGTCAGGCCGCCGCCCTTGCGATTGATGCCCTTGTTGTTCGACAGCAGCCCGCCCTGTTCGACGATGGTCGTAATGCGCGCGCCTCGCACATTGACGACGGCGAGCACGAGGCGTCCGTCGTCCAGCAACAATGTGTCACCCGGGCGCACATCGTTGGGCAGATTCTTGTAATCCAGTCCGACGACGTCCTGGTCGCCCAGCCGGCACTCGGCGTCGAGCACGAACTTCGCGCCCTGGACCAGCGTGATCTTGCCGTCCCTGAACCTGCCAATGCGGATCTTCGGGCCCTGCAAATCAACCAGCACGCCGACGGCACGGCCCGCCTTGCGCGCCAGCTGGCGCACCAAATTAACCCGTGCCCGGTGTTCATCGGGCGTGCCGTGGGAGAAATTGATGCGCACGACGTCCAGTCCGGCATCGATCATGCGCGTCAGCGTTTTGGCATCGCTGGACGCGGGGCCCAGCGTGGCGACTACCTTGGTTCTGCGGATCATGCGCCGTCCATCCCGAAAATTCTGCGCCCGGCGCGCACGGATCGCGCACGCCGCCGTACATTGCCTGCTTACTTTGCCCGCTGCTCGAGCACTTCGACAGCCGGCAGCGTCTTGCCCTCGAGAAACTCGAGGAACGCGCCGCCGCCGGTGGAAATATAAGACACTCTGCCGGCAATTCCGTACTTGGCCACTGCCGCCAGCGTATCGCCGCCGCCGGCAATCGAAAACGCCTTCGACGCGGCGATTGCCTCGGCGACGGCTTTGGTGCCACCGGCAAACTGATCGTATTCGAACACGCCGACCGGACCGTTCCAGACAATCGTGCCGGCCCGCGCAATCAAATCGGCAAAAATGCGTCCGGTTTTCACGCCGACGTCGAGAATCAAATCGTCCGGGCGCACCGCGTCTGCGGCTACCGGATTCGCGCGGGCCAGCGCCGAGAGTTCGTCAGCAACCACCACATCCACCGGCAGCGGCACCTGCGCGCCGCGCGCCTTCATGATGTCGATGATTGCCTGCGCTTCGCCGACCAGATCGGGCTCGGCCAGCGACTTGCCGATGCACATGCCGGAGGCCAGCATGAACGTGTTGGCAATGCCGCCGCCGACGATCAACTGGTCGACTTTGGCGGCCAGCGACCGCAGGATCGTAAGTTTGGTCGATACCTTGGAGCCGGCCACGATGGCCAGCAGCGGGCGCGCGGGATTGTCGAGCGCCCGGCCCAGCGCGTCGAGTTCGGCCGCCATCAACGGGCCCGCACAGGCCACGGGCGCGAACTTTGCGATGCCGTAAGTCGTCGCTTCGGCACGGTGTGCGGTACCGAACGCATCGTTGACATAGACATCGCACAATGCGGCCATCTTGCGCGCCAGCGCCTCGTCGTTTTTCTTCTCGCCCTTGTTAACGCGACAGTTCTCCAGCAGCACCACTTCGCCGGGACTGACCGTAAAGCCGCCGTCGACCCAGTTCTGCAGCAGCCGTACCGGCTGACCCAGGGTCTCGGACAGCCGCTTCGCGATCGGCGCCAGCGAGTCTCTGGTGGTCAGCGTGCCCTCGGTCGGTCGACCAAGGTGGGAAGTCACCATCACCGCGGCGCCGGCGGCGAGCGCGTGTTTGATGCCGGGGATCGTGGCACGAATCCGCGTGTCTTCGGTAATGTTGCCGGCGTCGTCCTGCGGCACGTTCAGGTCAGCGCGGATGAACACGCGCTTGCCGGCAAGGGGCAGGTCCGTGAGCCTCAGAAACTTCATTGCGTTGCCCGTTCCGCTGCGACTACTTGCTGATCACCCGCACCATTTCTAGCACCTTGCTGGAATAGCCCCACTCGTTGTCATACCAGGACACAACTTTGACGAACGTGCTGTCGAGCGCGATGCCGGCTTCGGCGTCGAACACCGAAGTGCAGGTCTCATCGCGGAAGTCGGTGGACACGACCTTGTCCTCGGTATAACCCAGCACACCTTTCATCGCACCCATGGAAGCCGCTTTCATGGCCGCGCAGATTTCGGCGTAGGTCGCGGGCTTGTTCAGCTCAACGGTAAGATCGACCACTGACACATCCGACGTCGGCACCCGGAACGCCATGCCGGTGAGTTTCTTGTTGAGTTCCGGGATCACGACGCCGACGGCCTTGGCCGCGCCGGTGGATGACGGAATGATGTTTTCGAGTATGCCGCGGCCGCCGCGCCAGTCCTTGTTGGAGGGCCCGTCGACGGTTTTCTGCGTGGCCGTGGCGGCGTGCACCGTGGTCATCAGACCGCGCTTGATGCCCCAGGTGTCGTTCAGCACCTTGGCTACCGGCGCTAGGCAGTTGGTGGTGCACGAGGCATTGGAAATGATCGCCTGCCCGGCGTAGGTCTTGTCATTGACGCCGAATACAAACATCGGCGTGTCGTCCTTGGACGGCGCCGACATGATGACTTTCTTGGCGCCGGCCGTCAGGTGCTTTTGCGCGGACACCTTGTCGAGAAACAGTCCGGTCGATTCGATGACCACTGCCGCGCCGATTTCATTCCATTTCAGCTCCGCAGGATCCTTGATCGCAGTGAGGCGGATTTTTCTGCCGTTGACGATCAGCGTGTTTCCGGACACCGAAATATCGCCCTTGAAGCGGCCGTGCACCGAATCGTGGCGCAGCATGTAAGCCAGATAGTCCGGCTCGAGCAGATCGTTGATGCCGACGATCTCGATGTCGGGAAAATCCTGCACCGCTGCGCGAAATACCATCCGGCCGATGCGGCCGAATCCGTTGATGCCTACCTTGATTGCCATGACGCCCCCAGAAAAATCCGTTGATGGACAAACTTACAACACACTGCGCACTGCCGCCGCGACAGCGTCGCCGGTAATGCCGAAAAACTTGAAGAGTTCGCCTGCCGGCGCGGATTCGCCGAAACGGTCGATGCCGATCACGGCACCCTCCAGCCCGACGTACTTGCGCCAGTAATCGGTGACGCCGGCCTCGACCGCCACGCGCGGCAGGCCGCGCGGCAATACGGCTTCGCGCCAGGCGGCATCCTGCCGGTCGAAGATCTGGGTGCAAGGCATGGATACCACCCGCACCGCAATACCCGCGGCGGCCAGTATCCGCTGCGCGGCAAGCGCGACTGCAATTTCGGAACCGGTGGCAATGATCACCGCGCACGCTGTGCCGGCATTGGCATCCGACAGCACATAACCGCCGCGCGCAATCGCTGCCACCTGATCGGCAGTGCGCTGCTGGAATGGAAGTGGATCCCTGGACAGCAGCAGGCTGGTGGGGCCGTCGCGGCGTTCGATTGCGCCGGCCCACGCCACCGCGGTTTCGACGGAGTCGCAAGGCCGCCAGACGTGCATGTTGGGCATCAGCCGCAGCGTTGCCGCGTGCTCAACCGGCTGGTGTGTCGGCCCGTCCTGGCCGAGGCCGATGGAGTCATGGGTCAACACGCAGATCACACGCTGTTTCATCAACGCCGCCATGCGCAGCGCATTGCGTGCATAGTCGGAGAACACCAGGAAAGTCGCCTGGTACGGGATCAGGCCACCGTGCAGCGCAAGCCCATTGCAGATTGCGGCCATGCCGAACTCGCGCACGCCGAAATAGATGTAATTGCCGCCGCCGGTCGCGCCCACCGGCTTTGACCCCGACCACAGCGTCAGATTGGAGGCCGCCAGGTCGGCCGAACCGCCGATCAGTTCGGGCAGCGCCGGCGCCAGGCCTTCGATCGCATTTTGCGAGGCCTTGCGCGTGGCCACGGTTTCCGCCTTCTGCACTGTTTGTGCGAGGAACGCATCGCGGCGCGCGGCCCAGTCAGCAGGCAGTGCGCCGCCCATGCGGCGCTTGAATTCCGCGGCAAGGTCCGGATATGCGACGGCGTAGGCCGCGAATCGCTCGTTCCATGCCGCTTCCTGCGCAGCACCGCGCGCCCGCGCATCCCACTCGGCGCGCACGGCTTCCGGGATCTCAAACGGCGCATGCGACCAGCCGATCGCCACGCGGGTTGCGGCGATTTCTTCGGCGCCCAGCGGCGCACCGTGGGCACCGCCGGTGTTCTGCTTTTTCGGCGCGCCCTTGCCGATCACCGTCTTGCAGCAAATCAGCGTTGGCCGGGACGGCTCCCGTTGTGCCTGCTGGATTGCGGTATCGACGGCGTCTGCGTCATGACCGTCAACGCCGTAGATGACATTCCACCCGTAAGCCGCGAAACGTTGCGGGGTGTTGTCAGTAAACCATTGTTTTATTTGCCCTTTTTCTGAATCTATGGAAATGGCGTTGTCGTCGTACAGCGCGATCAGCTTGTTGAGCTGCAGGGTTCCGGCCAGCGCACAGGCTTCGTGCGAAACGCCTTCCATCAGACAGCCGTCGCCGAGAAAAACATAAGTCCGGTGATCGACGATGGCATGCCCGTCGCGGTTGAACGCGGCGGCCAACACCCGCTCCGCCAACGCCATGCCGACCGCGTTGGCGACGCCCTGACCCAGCGGTCCGGTGGTGGTCTCGACACCGGGGGCCATGCCGTACTCCGGATGGCCCGGGGTCTTGGAGTGCAACTGGCGGAACCGTTTCAGTTCCTCGATTGACAGGTCGTAGCCCGTCAGGTGCAGCAGCGCATAGAGCAGCATCGAACCATGGCCGTTCGACAGTACGAACCGGTCGCGGTTGGCCCACTGCGGGTTGGCGGGATTGTGGTGCAGATGGCGGCGCCACAGCGCCTCGGCGATTTCGGCCATACCCATCGGCATGCCGGGGTGCCCGGAGTTCGCCTGTTGCACGGCGTCCATCGCCAACGCGCGCAACACATTGGCCAACTCGGGTCGGGAACTCATGGCTTGCAATCCTGATGGAAAAACGCTGTTGAAAAAGCGGTGCAGAAAAGCCGCAATTATAACGGCAGTGCCACGATGGGGGCGAGGTCTACAGCCTCGCCCGGGCCGGTCACTCGTCGTTCTTGCGCGAGATCCTGATGCCCAGGTGCTTGAGCTTGCGGTACAAATGCGTGCGCTCGAGGCCGACTGCGTCGGCCACGCGGCTGATGTTGCCGCCCTCCTTGGCGAGGTGATATTCGAAATAGACGCGCTCGAAAGCATCGCGCGCATCGCGCAGCGGCGCGTCGAGATGCAGCGATGCAGCGGCATTGGGGGCAGCCGCCCGCGGCAGCGCGCGCTGCGTCTCCTCTAGCGAAATCTGTTCACCGGCTGCGGTATTGGCCAGTGTCTGCACGATGCTGCGCAATTCCGAGAAGTTGCCCGGCCAGTCATGGGTCCGCAGCGCATTGAGCGCCGCGGTGCTGAACTGCCGGGGTGGCACCAGCTTCTGCTCGACCAGTTCCTTGAGCATCGCGCCGGCAATCTCCGGGATGTCATCGCGCTGTTCGCGCAGTTGGGGTAGCTGTATGGCATTGGCACCCAGCAATTGATAGACACGATCATCGAACTGACCGCCGGCAATCAAATCTGACAGCATGCGCGTCGCGCCGCAGATCACCCTTACATTGTAGCGCTCCGCCTGCGAGAGCAGCACATACAGCCCGCGCTGCTCGAGTCTGCTGAATTCGGCGATGTCGCGCACAAACAGCGAACCGCCGCGTGCCGCCTGGAGCAGATCGAGCGGCGCCTCGACGATCTGCGCATCTTGATCGACGGCGTTCCACGGCATGTTCGGTGCGTGCAGCACGCGGGCACATGCTTCGAAGGCGCAGCCCGGTGCGCCCTGGAGCAGAACCGGCGCACGATTGCCGGCAATGCGCTGGAGTCTCTGCTTGATTTCCTGGACCACCGGCGTGCGCCCCAGCACGGCCAGTCCCGCAGTCACGCGCGGTTGCTGTTCGCCCCGGGTAATCGCGCGACCGACGGTGGCCAGCAGTTTCTGCAGCGCAATCGGCTTTTCGAGAAAATCATAGGCACCGATGCGGGTGGCCTCGACCGCGGTATCGATCGTGCCATGCCCCGACATCATCACCACCGGCATGGTCAGCTGGCCGGTGCTCGCCCACTCCTTGAGCAAAGTGATCCCGTCGGTATCGGGCATCCAGATGTCAAGCAGCACCAGATCCGGGCGGGTCTGGGTGCGGAAGGTGCGCGCGGCACCGGCATTTTCGGCGAGTTGCACGTCATAACCTTCGTCGGAAAGAATTTCCGACAACAATTCGCGTATGCCGATTTCGTCGTCTACTACCAGGATTTGTCGCATAGTTTTCGGGGTTGCTTAGTCATGCAGCGGAACGTTCGCCTGCGCCCTCGGCCGCCGCAGGCAGCACGATGGCAACTCGCGCACCATGTGGGGCGATGTTGGCAATAGTCACTTCGCCGTGGTGTTCATCAACAATCTTGCGCACAATTGACAGACCGAGCCCCGTACCGCGCGGCTTGGTTGTCACATAAGGTTCGAATGCACGTTTCATCAAGTGTTCCGGAAAACCGGTGCCATTATCGGTCACCGAAAATTCGGCGCGGCCCTCACGGCGTGCTGTGGCGATCTCGATAAACGGATTTTCGGTGCCGACAAGTGCATCCTGCGCATTCTGCAGCAGGTTGTGGATAACCTGGCGGATCTGCGTGGCATCACCCTGCACCGGCGGAAGGTCCGTTGCGAGATTGAGTCGCATGCTCGAACCGAGTGACTCGTAAAGCATCAGAACCTCGTGAATCAACGCATTGAGATCGAGCGTACGCAACGCCGGTTCCGGCGTCCGCGCATACTGGCCAAACGCATCGACCATGCGCTTCAGCGCCGCGACCTGGCTGACGATGGTCTGTGTCGAACGCGCGAGTATTTCCGCGTCTGCCGCAGAAAGCTTCGGCGCAAGCTTGAACTGAATCCGCTCCGCCGAGAGCTGGATCGGTGTCAGCGGGTTCTTGATCTCGTGAGCAAGGCGGCGGGCGACCTCCGCCCATGCAGCATCGCGTTGCGCCTGCAGCAGATGCGTCACGTCATCGAACACCACTATCCGGCCGGCATCTGCGCCTTCGCCAAACCGTGTGCCGCGGAGCAACAATACCTGCGTACCGTCTTTCATTTCACGTTCCACCTGGCGCTGCCATTCCGCGGCATCCGGGCGGCCAAACGCCTCTGCCACCACTTTCGACAGCGATGCCAGCGTCGCATCGACCGCAGGCCAGTCCTGCAATCCGGCGCCGACCAGTGGGCCGCAATCGGCACCGAGAATCTGCCTGGCACTGGGATTTGCCGATCGCAGCCGCAACGCGCTATCAAACGTCAACACCCCGGCAGACAGATGCGCCAACACGCTTTCAAGATAAGCTTTGGCGTGGGCGACCTGCGCCTGATTTCGCTCAACCCGAGCCTGGGCCTCGGCAAGCTGCAGCGTCATACTGTTGAAGGATTGGGTCAGCTGTCCGAGTTCGTCGCGGCTGGCTACCGCAGCGCGCCGGCTGAAATCGCCCTGCGCCACCGCGCGCGTACCCTCCACCAGTGCGCTCAGCGGGGCAGACAGCCGACTGGACAATACGAACGCGAGACCCAGCGAAGAAAGCAGTGCCAGCAACAGGGTCAAGGTCAGCGTAATCCCGTACAGGCGCTTCAGTCCCCGTCGGGATAACTGCAACTCCTGGTATTCGCGATATCCGGATTGCACAATCTCGGCATCGCGCGCGAGTTGCGTGGGTACGGGCTGCAGCAATTGAAGCACGCGGGGCTCGTCAAGCAGCGACGCGGCGTTAACCGGCGCCAGCGCCCGCAGGTAAAGCCCGCGATCTGGAATCGCCTCGATCACGCTGTAGGGCTGCTGCAGCCGGAGCTGGCGCATCGCGGCAGGGCCCGGCGGCTCTGGTACGATGCCGCTGCGTTCGTTGCCAGAGAATGCCAGCACTTTGCCGCGCACTGTGTACAGGGTTACTTCCTCAACGGCCGCTTGTTCACGCAAGGTATTCAGCGCGGCAATGTGTTCCGTCTCCGGCCGGTTCGACAGCGTCAGCGCCATCGCATCAGCTTTTGCGGTTAATTCCTTCAGACGCCCCTCAAGGGTACCGCGGCCAAGGTTGAGTCCGCTTTCCAGTGCGCTGTCCAGCCGCACCTCGAACCAGGACTCGATGCTCTGCGAAACGAATTGCACGGATACGCCGTAGATCAGCGCTCCCGGCATTACCGCCATCAGCGCGAACAGTGTTACCAGCCGCAGTGTCAGTTTGGCGCCAAACACGCCGGCTTTGAGCCGGCGGCGCAGACTGACCAGCTGGTAGGCAACCATGCCCGCAAGCAGCAACGCAATGGCGAGATTGACCGCCAGCAGCAGCGGATAGTATTCGGAGAACAGTGCCGTGTTCGCGCTGACCGAGGCCAGCAGGAATACGGCTGCCACGCCAAGGCCGACAGAAAACAGCAGCAGATAGCGCATGACTGCGCTGGTTCGCGGCGCTTTGCCGGCAACGGTCGTCATGGCGTCACCGTCCAGCGGTACCATTCCGAACCCAGGCTCCATTCACGTGAACCGAGCGCATTCAGGTTGAATGGCTTGGGCAACTGCGAAGTGTCGAGCCGCAGTCGTATGCCTGCGGTGTAGTTCGTGCCTTTGCTGAGCGTGCCGGGATCGATTTCTTCGCGCCGGCGCACCTTGCTCATGACCTGCAACGCCTCGGCCAACGTCGGAAAGTTCTGGTAGAACGCACCGATACCGATCCGGTACTGGCGGGTCAGTGCATTGTACGAAAGGCGATAAGCCTGTTCCCGGGCAATGACTTTGTCATTGAACCAGTACCAGCGCGAACGCACCAATTCGAAATCAAGCAGAAAATACAGCGGGATGCCTTTGTTCAACGCGTCCTCGAGCGGTGCCGACAACACGATATCGATGTCGGCATCCAGGACATATTGATCGTCTGCGGCAACAACAGCCGCACGGCGAACCTCAATGCCGTGCGGCTGTGCGGCAAAAGCAGCTGACGCGACCAGTATCAACGCCAGCAACAGCGCGACTACGTCAAATTTTTTCCAGGAGGGCGTAGAAAAAACCATCATGCGCTGCATCCGGAAGAAGTTGGCCCTGGACCTGCTTTATGCCGTCAGCGAGCAGCGGCAGTGGCTGTTGCCGTGCATCGGCGTGGCGGGCAATGAATTGTTCGATCTGCCGGTTATTTTCTTCATGGAAAACCGAGCAGGTCGCATACAGCAATTTACCACCTCTGCCCAGCAACTGCCAAAGCGTGTCGAGGATACGCGCCTGCCTGCCTGTCAGCGCCGCAATGTCCCCGGGCCTGCGCAGCCATTTGATATCCGGATGGCGGCGAACCACCCCTGACGCGGTGCACGGTACATCGGCAAGGATGCGTTGAAAGAAGCCGGCGTCGCGCCAGAACTCCAGCCGCTCCGCATCGGCCTGCACCAGCCGCGCCCGCAACGACAGCCGCGACAGGTTGTCGGCGACCCGCTGGAGGCGTGTCGCATCAATGTCGGCGGCAACGAGTTCGAGATCCGCGAGTTCGAGCAGATGTGCCGTTTTGCCGCCAGGGGCGGCGCAGGCATCAAGCACGCGCAGGCCGTCGCAAACATCGAGCAGTTCGGCCGCCAATTGCGCGCCGGCGTCCTGCACCGACACCAGCCCATCTGCAAACCCGGGTAGCTGCGCCACCGGACACGGCTTGTCGACGATCACCCCGGCATGACCCACCGCGCGTGCGGCGATGGCGTGCTGGGCCAGCAGTGCCAGATAGGCATCCCGGCTGAGGCGACGGCGATTGACCCGCAGTGTCAATGGCGGGCGCACATTGCCGGCCAGGAGTATGGCGCGCCAGTCATCCGGAAACTGGGATTCCAGCTTGTCTATCCACCACTTCGGATAGGAATATTTTCCCTGGTCCGTTGCTCCCGCGACGGCATCCAGATCGGCACGGCGGCGCAGAAAATTGCGCAATATGGCATTGACCAGACCCTGCGCCCTCGGGAATCCGAGTCGCGCGCAGGCCGTTACGGCATGGTCGACGATCGCATAGGAACGCGCTTTCGAGTGACTCAATTGAAAAATGGCGACATGCAACAGGTTGCGCACCAGCGCATCGGTCAACGGGCGCTGCAGCAACTGTCCAAGCACAGCGTCGAGATATCCGAGATGACGCAGCACGCCGTAGGTCAGATCCTGCACGGCACCGCGTTGCTGTGGTGTCAGCGTTGCCTCATTGCGCCACAAAACCGCGAGTTCAGCGTCCAAGCCGTGCCCGGAGAGCACTTGCGAAACAGTTTCAGCAGCCAGACATTGGACACGCTCCATGGTCAGCCATTTCCGTGCAGCACATCAGGCATCAAATCTCGTGCCTGCGTCGACAGGCGTCCCCGCCAGGAATGCCTGCGGGGCGAGGCGTTTACCGCCGGCGCGCTGCAATTCGAGCAGCCGCACGGCCCCGGCGCCTGTCGCGACGACGATGCCGCCAACTCCGGCTTCCAGGACCGTGCCTGGTGCAACCGTGCTCGCAGGACAGTCAGCGGGCTGGGCGCGCCAAATTTTAAGTATTTGCCCGTTCCAGACTGTATATGCGCCTGGCACCGGATTGAAGGCCCGGATGAGCCGGTCGACTTCTGTCGCCGGGCGCCCCCAATCGATGCGTGCTTCCGCTTTGCTGATTTTCGCGGCATAGGTCGCCTGCGCGGAATCCTGGGCAGCAGCTGCCGGCAGGTCCTGCAGCACACGCACAATCAACCGCGCACCGGTTGCGGCGAGCTTGTCATGCAGGGTCTGCGCCGTATCGTCTGCCGCAATCGGCACCACTTCGCGGAGCAGTACGTCGCCGGTATCCAAGCCGGCGTCCATTTGCATGATAGTGATCCCGGTGTCTCGGTCTCCGGCAAGGATAGCGCGCTGGATCGGCGCCGCGCCGCGCCAGCGCGGCAGCAGCGAGGCGTGGATATTCAGACAGCCGAGGCGCGGCAAGGTCAGCAGTGCAGCAGGGATCAGCAGGCCATAGGCTGCAACCACCATGATATCGGCATGGAGGGCGGCAAGTTGCGCGGCAACGGCAGTATCGCGGAGCGTAGCCGGTTGAGCCAACGACAGTTGCCGGGCCTGGGCCAGTTGCTTCACTGCGGAGGGCTGGGATTTGAGACCGCGCCCGGCGGGCCGGTCCGGTTGCGTCAGCACATGGATGACCTGATGCCCACTGTCCAGCAGTGCCTCCAGCGCCACAGCGGCAAACGCGGGCGTTCCTGCAAAAATTATCTTCAATGTGGCGGACTAATGGGCAGATCGCCGCGATTGCTACATCGCCTGCCGTTGCTGTTTGGCCAGTCTGGCAGCAATGCGCTGCTGCTTCAGGCGCGACAGCTTTTCGACGAAAACCTTGCCCAGCAGATGGTCCATTTCATGCTGAATACAAACGGCAAGCAGGCCTTCCGCCTCGACCGTACGTTGTTGCCCATGCTGGTCCATCGCCGACACCACGACCCGGGCTGCGCGGGTGACTTTTTCGAATATACCCGGTACCGACAAACAGCCTTCTTCACACTCGGCTTCACCTTCGGCACGGATGATCTCCGGATTAATGAACACCTGTAACTGGTCGTGGGTTTCGGAAATATCGATGACCAGCAGGCGCAGATGAACATCGACCTGTGTTGCAGCGAGACCAATTCCCGGCGCAGCATACATGGTCTCACCCATGTCTTTGATTAATTGGACTATTTTGTCGTCCACCTGTTTTACAGGCGCCGCTACCTTATGCAGGCGTGGATCGGGGTAATGTAGTATCGGAAGTAAAGCCATGAAAAACTTGCCAATTTAATCAGCTAGATGCAGAATTTAAACCAAACTCTCACGTCGGCGGCGCGACTTCTCGGCAGACTTCTGCGCGATGCGCCCGCGACGCGCACATAAAGGTGGGGCTCCACATGCGAAAAGCAATTATATCCCTGATTTTGTTGATAACTCCGGCCTGCATTGCGGGGGCCGCTGAGCCGGCAATGATGCAGGACACTGCCCCTGATCGATATGTCGTGAAGAAGGGGGACACGCTGTGGGGCATCTCGGGAAATTATCTCAAGGAACCATGGCGCTGGCCGGAACTGTGGAAGATGAATCAGGAACAGATCAAGAATCCGCACCTGATCTATCCCGGCGATGTCATCGTATTGGATCGCAGCAGCGGCCAACCACGGTTGAGCCTGGTGAAGCTGGAAACGGCCAGGCTGGAACCGCGGATCCGTGCAGAACCGAGCGCGCGCAGCGCCGTGCCCAGCATTTCGCCGTCAGTGATCGAACCCTTCCTGTCCAAGCCTCTGGTCGTCAGCGCCGGTGAACTTGACGAGGCACCTAGAATCCTCGCGGCCCAAGAGAGTCGCGTAACACTGGGAGCCGGCGATCGCGCGTATGCGCAGGGGATCACTAAAGACAAAGGCGATCAGTGGCAGATTTACCGCCGTGGCGAGCCGTTGATCGACCCTGAAAACAATGAAATTCTCGGCTATGAGGCAATTTATCTCGGTGAGGCCCAGGTCCGTAAGCACGGGGACGTCGCGACGATAGATATCGTCAAATCCGTGCAGGAGGTCCACTACAACGATCGTCTGGTGCCGTTGGGCAAACAAACGCCGGTTTTTGCGTATGTGCCGCATTCTCCGAAGGTGCCCGTCAAAGGCCGTGTCATCTCGGCTTATGGCGGCCTGCAGGAAACGGGGCCGCTGTCCATTGTCGCGTTGTCAAAAGGTAGCAACGATGGCCTGCAGGTTGGGACAGTCCTCGCACTCGAGCGGAGCCAGACGAACTCGCGTTACAGCCAGCGTACCGAGGCGCTGTACGGTCGCACGGGCATCAGCGGCAGCGATTCGCCGCGCGTTTATTATGCAGAAACGCTTCCGCCCCGCGAGATTTTGGCCAAGCGCGGCGAAGCGGTTACCCGCGACCTCATCGCGACTCTTCCTGACGAACGCTATGGTCTGGTCATGGTGTTCCGCACCTTTGATCGTACGTCCTTCGCGCTGGTCATGGAAGCCAGCCGGCCGGTTTCGATATCCGATTTCGTAACCAATCCGTGAAGCGGTAACAGGAGCCCAAAGCTCCTGTTCCTCACTCGGCACTGCCGGGATTGACAGGCTGCGATGGCGCTCAACGCGGATCTGGAAGCGTGGCTGCGCCTGAGCCTGCTACCGGGGTTGGGACACCGCTCACTGCGCAAGCTTCTGGTCGCGCTGGGTTCGCCGGAAAAGATTCTCGCCGCCAGCCGGCGGGTACTGAGCGAATTTGTCGCCGAGAAAATTGCCATCGCGATCTGCCAGGGTGGTGCTGAGCCGGCATTATGGAGCGGCGTGGGTGCCTGGCTTGACGATCCGGCCAATCGCGTCGTGACACTGGCGGATACCGAGTATCCGCAGTTATTGCTGGAAATCCCCGATCCCCCGCCACTGATCTACATCAAGGGACGGTTGGATCTGCTGAACCGGCCCGCACTTGCCATTGTCGGTAGCCGCAACGGAACCGCGCAGGGTCTGGCCAATGCAGAAGCCTTTGCGACTGCGCTGAGCAACGCCGGCCTCACCATCATCAGCGGGCTCGCCTTGGGCATAGATGCCGCCGCACATCGTGGCGGACTGGCAGGCACCAGTTCGACCATTGCCATAATCGGTACCGGGCTCGATGTGGTCTACCCGGCGCACAATCGTGGATTAGCCCACAAAATCGCCGCGGGCGGTACGCTGGTATCGGAGTTTCCGCTGGGTACTCCGGCACTGGCAACAAATTTTCCGCGCCGCAACCGGCTCATTTGCGGCCTGTCCAAAGGCTGCCTGGTGGTCGAAGCGGCGGTGTCCAGCGGATCGTTGATCACTGCGCGACTGGCTACCGATCAGGGCAGAGAGGTTTTTGCCATTCCCGGCTCCATACACTCGCCGCTGGCCAAGGGCTGCCACGCGCTGATCAAGCAAGGCGCCAAACTCGTCGAGTCCGCGCAGGACGTATTGGAAGAGTTGGGGCTGGCGGACCGTCCGGCAAGCCTTCGCGTTGCACCGGCGACAACGGGCGACCCGGATCCGCTGCTCCTGCATATCGGCTTCGATCCGGTCGACATCGATACATTGCAGCAGCGCTGCGGGTTGGATATCGGGATGATCAACACCGCATTGACGGACCTCGAACTGGCCGGGTTGGTCGAAGCGCTGCCTGGCGGACGCTGGCAACGCGTTTCCTGATCCCGGCTTGCGCTAGCCGGGGATTGTTCTTATCATCGGGCGCTCTTTTCCACGGCGCCGCAGACCGGCGCCTCATCTGCCGCGGCATTAATGCCGCTAATTCAACGGGTTAAATGGCGAAAACGCTCATCATTGCGGAAAAACCTTCGGTTGCCGGTGACATCGCGCGCGTGCTGGGCGGTTTCACGCGACATGCCGAATACTTTGAAAGTGACGATTACGTACTGTCGTCTGCCGTCGGCCATTTGCTGGAAATTGCTGCGCCGGAAGAATATGAAGTCAAGCGCGGCAAGTGGTCATTCGCGCATTTGCCGGTCATTCCACCGCATTTCGACCTGCACCCGATCGCCAAAAGCGAACCGCGGCTGAAGGTGCTCGCAAAACTGATGAAACGCAAGGATGTCACTGCGCTGATCAACGCCTGCGACGCGGGACGGGAAGGCGAGTTGATATTCCGTTATATCGTGCAGGCGACCAAGTGCAACAAGCCGATTTCCCGGCTGTGGCTGCAATCGATGACCCCGGCGGCGATCCGCGATGCGTTCACACGCCTGCGTTCCGACGAGGAAATGCAGCCGCTGGCTGATGCCGCACGCAGCCGCAGCGAAGCCGACTGGCTGGTCGGCATCAATGGCACGCGCGCAATGACCGCGTTCAACAGCAAGAGCGGCGGTTTCTACCTGACTACAGTCGGCCGCGTGCAGACGCCGACATTGATGATCGTCGTCGATCGTGAACAGAAAATCCGCAAGTTCGTAGCACGCGATTACTGGGAAGTCCGCGCAACATTCGCCGCCAAGGCGGGAAACTACGAAGGTCGCTGGTTTGACCCCGCGTTCAAACGCGACGAAAACGACCCGGAGCGACGGGAAAATCGGCTGTGGGAAAAAGCCGCTGCAGAGACAATCGCCGAGGCTTGCCGTGGCAAGGCGGGTACAGTCAGTGAAGAATCGAAGCCATCGACACAGCTGTCACCGATGCTGTTTGATCTGACGTCATTGCAGCGTGAAGCCAACGGCCGTTTCGGTTTTTCGGCGAAGGTCACGCTGTCGATTGCGCAGGAGCTATACGAGAAACACAAGGCACTGACCTATCCGCGTACCGATTCCCGGCACCTGCCCGAGGATTATCTGCCGACGATCAAGGCGACGCTGGGAGCGCTCGCGGAAGAACGCGAACTCGCGCCGTTCGCCAAGGAAATCGTCAAGAACAAGTGGGTGAAACCGAACAAGCGGATTTTCGACAATAGCAAGATCTCGGACCATTTCGCGATCATCCCGACCCCACAGCCGCCGAAAAACCTCAATGAGGTGCAGCAGAAAATTTACGACCTCGTGGTGCGGCGTTTCATGGCGATTTTTTACCCGCCGGCAGAGTATCTGGTCACTACCCGCATCACGGAAGTTGCTTCGCACAAGTTCAAAACTGAAGGCAAGATCCTGGTAAAGCCGGGCTGGCTGGCCATTTACGGCAAGGACGAACAGCAGGAAAGCGCCAACCTGCCGGCGGTTGCGAAAGGTGAACGTCCGCCGGTCGACGCGGTCGACGCGATCGCGCTGGCAACCAGGCCGCCGGCGCGATACTCGGAAGCAACGCTGCTCAGCGCGATGGAAGGCGCCGGCAAGCTGATCGATGACGATGAATTACGCGAAGCCATGGCCCAGAAGGGGCTAGGCACGCCGGCCACCCGCGCGGCGATCATTGAGCGGCTGATCGCGGAAAAATACCTGGTACGCGAAGGCCGGGAGCTGATTCCGACGGCCAAGGCCTTTCAGCTGATGACGCTGCTCAACGGTTTGGGTGTCAACGAACTGACACAGCCGGAGCTGACCGGCGAGTGGGAATACAAACTGCTGCAAATGGAGCGCGGCAAGCTGAAACGGGAATCCTTTATGAAGGAAATTTCCGAGATCACTGAGCGCATCGTCCGCCACGCCAAGGAATACAACAGCGAAACCATTCCCGGTGACTATGCCACGCTGCAAACGCCATGCCCGCATTGTGGCGGAACCGTCAAGGAAAATTACCGGCGGTTCGCTTGCGACGCCTGTGGGTTCTCGATTTCGAAGACCCCGGGTGGACGGCAATTCGAGCTTGCCGAAGTGGAAACGCTACTGCGCGAACGCACGCTCGGTCCACTTCAGGGATTCCGGTCGAAAATGGGCAGGCCGTTTGCGGCAATGCTGCGCATCATGCCGGACAAGGAAAACAACAACCTGAAGCTCGAGTTCGATTTCGGCCAGAGCAACACCGATGACGAGGGCGAAGAAATCGATTTCAGCGGACAGCAGGCGTTGGGAAACTGCCCCAAATGCAAGGGGCGAGTATTCGAGCACGGGATGAATTACGTGTGTGAGAACACGCCACGCAAGCAATGTGATTTCCGGTCGGGCAAGGTCATCCTGCGCCAGGAAATACACCGCGAGCAGATGGAAAAACTGCTCACTTCGGGGCGCACCGACCTGCTCGATGGTTTTGTGTCGAACCGCAACGGCCGCCGCTTCAAGGCCTTCCTGGTCAGGCAACCGGACGGCAAGGTCGGCTTTGAATTTGCGCCGCGAGCCGCAAAAGAAGGCGGCGTCGAAAAAACGGCTACCGCTGCTGTGAAGAAGTCCCGCGTCGCGCGCAGAAAATCGTAAAATTTGATTAAAAACAGGGCCTTACAGAAACCTGGCGGTCGCGTTTGCGTCCGCCACCCGCTCAAACATCCAGATTGCGCACACCCAGCGCATTGGTTTCGATGAACTTGCGGCGCGGCTCCACCGCATCACCCATCAGCGTGGTGAAGATCTCGTCGGCACCGATCGCATCTTCGATTTGGGTTTTCAGTAAACGCCGTGTTTTCGGATTCATTGTAGTGTCCCACAACTGTTCTGGATTCATTTCACCCAGGCCTTTGTAGCGCTGGATGCCGATGCCCCGCTGCACTTCCGCCAACACCCAGTCAATCGCTTCACGAAACTCACGCACCGGGTGCAATTGTTCGCCACGCTTGATATATGCACCTTCGCCAAGCAAGCCGTGGAGCATTTGGGCTGTTTTGGTTATTTGCGCATAATCACCGCTGTGCAGGAAATCTGAATCGATCATGGTATTGCGTGCAACACCATGCTGGATGCGTGCAATGCGCAAAATGTGGGATTCACTTTTCTCGTCGAATATCGCTTCGATTTTTATGTTCTTGGCGTCGCGATAAAGCGCAGCAAGAGCTTTTGCACTTTTCTGTGCAGCAGCCTCGTTACTGAGATCCAGTGTCACCGGATTGTTTAGCAGCGCATGCAATGCTTCCGGATCGATCAGCCGGCTTTCACGCTCAATTACTGCTTCCGCGAGCAGGTACTGTTTGGCCACTTCCTCCAACGCATCCCTGGACAGTGGCTGTGCGCCGACCCGGGTATGCAGTTCCGCTTCCGCCAACGCCAGCTTGAGCAGGTATTGCTTGAGCTCGTGCTCGTCTTTCAGGTACCGTTCCTGCTTGCCGTGTTTGACCTTGTACAACGGCGGCTGCGCGATATAGATATGCCCGCGTTCGACCAGTTCCGGCATCTGCCGGTAGAAAAAGGTCAGCAGCAGCGTGCGGATATGCGAGCCGTCGACATCCGCATCGGTCATGATGATGATGCGGTGATAACGCAACTTGTCCGGGTTGTACTCGTCCTTACCAATGCCGGTCCCGAGCACGCTGATCAGCGTGGTGATCTCGGTAGATGAAATCAGCTTGTCAAACCGCGCCTTTTCGACGTTCAGGATCTTGCCGCGCAGCGGCAGGATGGCCTGGTTCTTCCGGTCACGCCCCTGCTTGGCAGAACCGCCGGCCGAATCCCCTTCGACCAGATACAGCTCGCATTGCGCCGGATCGCGCTCCTGGCAATCGGCAAGCTTTCCGGACAGTCCGAAGGAATCCAACACACCCTTGCGGCGGGTCAACTCCCTGGCCTTGCGGGCTGCCTCACGCGCCCGTGCGGCATCGACGATCTTGCTGCAGATCATTTTTGCATCATTGGGCTTTTCGAGGAGAAACTCCATCAGTTTCTGGCCGACAACCTCTTCGACCACGGGACGCACTTCTGAAGACACCAGCTTGTCCTTGGTCTGCGAAGAAAACTTGGGCTCTGGCACCTTCACTGACAGCACGACAGTCAATCCTTCCTTCATATCGTCGCCGGTGGTCTCCACTTTTGCCTTTTTGGCAAGTTCACTGGATTCGATGTAGTGGTTCAGGGTTCGTGTCATCGCGGCACGCAGGCCGGTGAGGTGGGTGCCTCCGTCACGCTGGGGGATATTGTTAGTAAAGCATTGCATCGACTCCTGATAGGAATCGTTCCATTGCATGGCCACCTCGACGGTGATGCCGTCCTTGGTGCCCTGACTGTGGAAAATGTTTGGATGCAACACGTTTTTCGCACGGTTCATGTATTCGACAAAACCCTTTACGCCACCGCTGAAGGCAAACTTTTCCTCCTTGCCCGAACGCTGGTCAGTGAGCGTAATTTTCACACCGTGATTCAGGAAAGACAGTTCACGCAGGCGCTTGGCCAGGATTTCGTAGTGAAAATCGACGTTTCCGAAAATCTCCTTGCTTGCGAGAAAGTGCACTTCGGTACCGCGGCGTTCGCTTTTGCCCGTCACCTTCAAAGGCGCCACAGCCTCACCCATGCGGAATTCCATCGCATGCGCCTTGCCGTCGCGCCGGATGGTCAGGCGCAGCCATTCCGAAAGGGCGTTCACCACGGATACACCGACACCGTGCAGGCCGCCCGAAATCTTGTAAGAGTTGCTGTCGAACTTGCCGCCGGCATGAAGCTCCGTCATCACCACTTCAGCGGTTGAGCGCTTCTCCTCGTCATCAGGATGGATCTCCGTGGGAATGCCGCGTCCGTTGTCAGCGACGCTGATCGAATTGTCAGGATGGATAATGATGGTGATTTCATCACAGTGACCGGCCAATGCTTCGTCTACGGCATTGTCCACGACCTCAAAAACCATATGGTGGAGACCGGTGCCGTCACTGGTGTCGCCGATATACATCCCGGGGCGCTTGCGTACGGCCTCAAGACCTTTGAGGACCTTGATACTGTTTGCATCGTATTCGTTCCCGGTGCGCTGCTCTTTTTCACTCATCGTGTTTCTTTTCGTCCTTGTTCATGCATTTTTTCTAAATACGCATCGGCATTACGACATAACGAAAATCGTCGCGGCCGGGCAAAGTGATCAGCATGCTGCTATTTGCGTCGCCAAATGAGCAAACAACATTGCCGGCTGGTACGTTATTAAGCACGTCGAGCAGGTAGGTCACATTGAATCCGACATCCAAAGGATCCCCGCCAAACTCCACTTCGAGCTCTTCCTGTGCTTCCTCCTGTTCGTTGTTGCTGCAGGAAATTCGCAGACTGTCCTTGGTCAACATCCAGCGCACCCCCCGGAATTTCTCATTGGATAGAATGGCAGCACGCTGCAAGGCGCGTTGGAGTTCATCGCGATCCAGTGTGATGGCTTTCTCGTAATTGGTCGGAATGACCCTCTGGTAATCCGGGAACTTCCCGTCGATCACCTTCGTTGTCAGGTCAACTTCCCCGAAACGGAAGCGAACCTGGTTGGCATGAATCGCAACGTCGAGGAGGTCTTCGCCATCAACCAATTGTCGTGCCAGTTCGAGGATGGCTTTGCGGGGCAGGATTACTTCTGTTTTCTCCTGTTTTTCCTTCAATTCGGTTACTGCATAACTCAGGCGGTGGCCATCGGTGGCAACCACGCGGATTTCATTGCCGTCGGTCACCAGCAAAAGGCCGTTGAGGTAGTAACGGATATCCTGTTGCGCCATCGCAAACTGCACCAGTGCAAGGAGTCTTCGTGCGGCACCCTGGGAAATTTGAAAGCTGCATTGTGGCGCACCAGGGTCGGCCAAGGCCGGAAAATCAGCTGCTGGCAGTGTTTGCAGGTTGAAACGGCTTTTCCCGGCCTTGACCTGCAATCGGGAGTTGGCAACCTCGAGGGCAACATCACTGCCGTCAGGCAGAGCGCGCAGGATATCAACCAGTTTGCGTGCTGATACTGTTACCGCAAGTGGTTCGCCGGCTTTTTTGTCGGCGGGGCAGGAAGTTGCAATCTGCAGTTCCAGGTCCGTGGTAACAAAGCGCAGGACATCCGCTGTTCGATCGATCAGGACATTGGAAAGAATCGGCAGCGTATGGCGCCGTTCGACGATACCCGTCACCGCCTGCAGTGGTTTCAGCAGCGCATCACGCGGTAATTGCACGAGTTTCATATTAAGGTTTTTTCTTAAAGAGAATAATAGTAGCTAATAGAGGACAGAGTATTCTGGTAGCAGATTTCCTTCGTGCCTGAAAGCAAAGGCGGAAATGCTACGTCGGCTTTCTGTATTGTCATTGAATGAACTGTGGACAAAAAAGGACAAAAGAATCCTGAATTTCCATTTCGGCTGTTTACGCACAAAACATGCACAGTTATTCAACTGCGTAATACCTTTAGTAATGACGAGATGTCGGCAGTCATTTCATTACTGGTGCTGCGCAGCTGGGCAATTTTCCGGCATGCATGGAGCACTGTCGTGTGGTCCCTGCCGCCAAAGGCTTCCCCAATGTCTGGCAGGCTCATCTGGGTCAATTCCTTGGCTAGTGCCATGGCGACCTGGCGGGGACGGGCGACGTTTCGAGTGCGTTTTTTCGAGTACATCTCGGAAACCTTGATCTTGTAATAATCAGCGACTGTGCGCTGGATGTTCTCGATGCTGACTTGGCGGCTTTGCGAGGCTAGTACGTCACGCAGGGATTCACGTGCAAGATCAACGGTGATGGGCTGCCCCGTGAAACGCGAATAGGCGAGCACGCGTTTGAGCGCACCTTCGAGTTCGCGAATATTGGACTGGATATGTTTGGCGATGAAAAAGGCGACATTTTCGTCCAACGTCAGTCCGTCTGCCGCTGCTTTTTTCAGCAGAATTGCGACACGCATTTCCAGTTCCGGGGGCTCAACGGCGACTGTAAGACCCCAGCCGAAACGGGAAATCAGCCGGCTTTCCATGCCGGAGATTTCCCGGGGAAAAGTGTCACAGGTAATGATTACTTGCTTGTGCGCTTCAACCAACGCATTGAACGCGTAAAAAAATTCTTCCTGTGTGCGGTTCTTGCCGCTGAAAAACTGGATGTCGTCGATCAGCAGCAAGTCCAGTGAATGGTAGTAGCGCTTGAAATCGTCAAATGCTTTGTGTTGATAGGCTCTTACGACATCCGAAACATACTGTTCGGCATGGATGTAGCGAATCTTGCTTTCTGGCGCGTGGGCCCTCAGGTGATTACCGATCGCGTGAATCAGGTGGGTCTTTCCGAGCCCTACGCCACCGTAGACAAACAGCGGGTTATAGGCCGCCCCGGGCTTTTCCGCCACTTGGCGGGCCGCTGCGCGTGCGAGGTCATTGGCTTTTCCGGTAACGAAGGTTTCGAACGTGAAGGCCGGATTGAGCCTTGAAATGTCTCTGACCGGCGGTGCCGGTCTGGAAGTGACCGGTTCAACTGCCGAAAGGGGTGCTGCTGCCGGCAATGACGGCTTTTCCGCCAGTATCAGTTCGATGGATGAATTTTCACCAAGACGAGCGCGCGCAATTTCCAGCATTTTTGCGTGAAACCGATCTCTGACCCAGCGCTGTACGAACCGATTCGGTGCAGTTACCGTCACCACGGAGCCGGCTACGGTGCATTGGAGCGGCTGTATCCAGGTGACAAATTGCTGTTGCCCGAGTTCTTTTGCGAAAAACGCGAGACAATAATGCCAGAAATCGTTCATTCGTCCCTATTGTGTGGGGCAGCAGACGTGATGGGCAGACGGACAGGGAAATTGACCGTTGATTTTACCCTTTATTGATGCCCGCAACAAAGGCTGCCGAGAGGTACGGCAATGGCGGGAAGCAGCGCTTCGACGTGCCTTTGGATTGACAGAGGGCGCCCGCTCGGGGTCTAATGCCGGGTTTTCCGAAGACCAATCTAGGAACGACCATGAAGCGCACCTATCAACCGTCAAAAACGCGGCGCCAGCGTACCCATGGATTCCGTGTACGTATGAAAACGCGTGGCGGACGTGCGGTCATCCGTGCCCGCCGCGCTAAGGGGCGGACACGCCTGAGCGTTTGAGCAAAACCGCGGTTGCCATTGCTGCAACCGCAAACCTGTGCGTACGGTACGGCTGACCAAACCGGCACAATTTGAAGCCGTGCTCGCTGGTGGGCGCCGGACCGGCAGCAGGTGTTTTCTGGCCCGTGCTCTCCCGAATGCCGGGGCAGGTCCTCGTTTGGGATTGATCGTTGGCAAAAAGGTGGCGCCCCGGGCAGTGGACCGCAACAGGGTGCGACGCCTGGTGAGAATTGTGCATCGGCAGTTGGCTGTCGAGCTTGATGCTCTGGATGTCGTCGTACAACTCAGGGATAGTCCACGCAGCCGCGACAACGCAGCATTGTTCAAGGAGTTGCAGGAGCTGTTGCGCGGACTGCTCACATCGGGCGGGACCTAGTCGCAGCGCTCGGCGAAGAAAAGACGCTTATGGATTCACAACGGCTGGTTCTCTTCTTTGTGTTCACGATGTCGGTGTTCCTGCTGTATGAGGCCTGGCAGCGCGACCAGCGTCCGGCAACGACGGCGGTATCAACCGCAGTTACCCCCACCCCCACGACCCCTGGCGCCGCGCCGGCATTGCCTGACGTCAGTGTGCCTGCTGCCCCGGTCGTTGCGCTGAGTCCCGGCCCGGCCGCACCGCCCAGTGCCGGGACCTCTGGTCGTGGGCAGATCATCAAGGTTGAGACCGATCTTTATCGCGCCGAGATCAGCACCAGTGGTGGCGATCTGGTCAGGCTGGAACTGCTTAAGCATGGCGGCACACTGGACCGGAAGAAAAATTTCGTGTTGTTTGCGCGCTCCAGCGATCATGTCTATATTGCGCAATCCGGCTGGATCGGGAACAGTCTGCCCAATCACCAAAGCCTCTATACCGCGCAGGGCACGGAGTACCGGCTTGCGGACAATGCGGCCGAACTGGAAATCAGACTGGAGGCGGCCGGGGGTGGAAACGCCGCGAAGATTTTTCGTTTCCGCCGGAACAGCTACGTCATCGACATTGCGCATGAACTGACCAATACCGGTGCCGCGCCGGTGGAGACTTTTGCCTACTTCCAGTTGGTGCGCGATGCGAAGCCGCCAGAAGGCGATTCGTCCATGGTGCCGACCTACACCGGTGCCGCTGTCTACACGGAGAAGGAGAAATTCCAAAAAGTAGCATTCAGTGATATCGAGAAAGGCAAGATTCCCTATCCCAAGACCGGCAATGACGGGTGGATTGGCCTGCTTCAACATTATTTTCTGGGGGCATGGTTGCCGAAGGACGGTACGCCTCGGGAGTATTACACGCGGCAAGTGCCGCAGGACCTGTACGCAGCCGGTGTCATTGTCCCGGGCGGGACGCTGGCCCCGGGCGCAAGCGTGAAGCTGGCCATGCCGTTATATGCGGGGCCGCAGGAACAGGAAAAGCTCGCAGCATTGGCACCAGGCTTGGACCTGGCAGTGGACTATGGCTGGCTGACGGTCATTGCCGCGCCTTTGTTCTGGCTGTTGCAGTGGATCCACGGATGGACGGGTAACTGGGGTGTGGCCATCATCATCCTGACCATCCTGATCAAGCTGCTGTTCTATCCATTGTCCGAAGCCAGTTACCGCTCGATGGCCAAGATGCGCGTCGTAGCGCCCAAAATGCAACGCCTGAAAGACCAGTACGGCAACGACCGGCAGCGCATGCAGCAGGCCATGATGGAATTGTACAAGACCGAGAAAATCAACCCGCTTGGCGGGTGTCTGCCGATCGTGGTGCAGATTCCCGTGTTCATCGCGTTGTATTGGGTGTTGCTCGGCAGCGTCGAAATGAGGCAAGCGCCGTTCGCGCTATGGATCAAGGATCTGTCGTCTCCGGACCCCTGGTTCATTCTGCCGATCCTGATGGGCGCGTCCATGATCATCCAGACCAAGCTCAATCCAGTGCCCCCGGATCCGGTGCAAGCGAAGGTCATGAAAATTATGCCGATCGCCTTCAGCATATTCTTTTTCTTTTTCCCCGCGGGGCTGGTGTTGTACTGGCTGGTAAACAACATTCTCTCGATTGCGCAACAATGGCGCATCACCACGGTGCTGGAACGCGCGGCAAAACAGGCCAAACACAAGGCTTGAACGCAGGTCTGATCGTTGGCGCGGCGCTATACTCGCCGCGCATGATTCATCGCGACATCATTGCGGCAATTGCCACTGCACCGGGACGTGGTGGTATCGGCGTAATCCGCGTGTCCGGGGCGGGACTTGCAGGATTTGCTGCAGGCCTGACATCGCGCCGCCTGGAGGTGCGCCGCGCGATCCTGACGCCGTTTCTGGATGCTTCCGGCAACGCGCTGGACGAAGGGCTTGCGTTGTTTTTTGCGGCGCCGCATTCCTACACCGGGGAAGATGTGCTCGAACTGCAGGGGCACGGCGGACCGATCGTGTTGCGACAGGTGCTGCAGCGCTGCCTGGAACTCGGTGCCCGGCTGGCGAGACCCGGTGAGTTTACCGAGCGTGCCTACCTTAACGGCCGCATCGATCTTGCACAGGCCGAAAGCGTCGCCGACCTGATCGAAGCATCGACGACACTGGCGGCGCGTGCAGCGTTGGGTTCGCTGCGCGGTGATTTTTCCAAATTAATACAAGGACTTACAGAGAAAATCATCGGTTTGCGCACGTTGCTGGAGGCGACCTTGGATTTTCCGGAGGAGGAAGTGGAGTTTTTGACATCCGGACGCGCCCGAGAAAAGTTATCGACGATCCAGCAGGAAGTCGATGCAACGCTGGCCGCAACCCGGCAGGGCAGCCTGCTGCGTGATGGGATACAGGCTGTGCTGATTGGCGCGCCCAATGTCGGCAAGTCCAGCCTCCTCAATCGGCTTGCAGGGGAGGAGGTCGCGATTGTCACCGACATCCCCGGCACCACCCGGGATGCCGTCCGCGAACAGATCGATATCGACGGCATGCCGGTGCATATCATCGACACTGCAGGTTTGCGGGAAACCGGCGACGCCATCGAACGGATCGGCATCGGCCGGACCTGGGCCCTGATCGAAAAGGCGGATCTTGCGCTGGTGGTGTCCGATGCGGCTGGAGCCGACGACGCGGCGGACCGTGCCATCATTGACCGTCTGCCCTCTGGCCTGGGCCGGATACGCGTCATGAACAAGATCGATCTGGCCGGGCGGCAAAGCGCCCGGGAATCCGCCGGTAACGAGGAGCGGGTATGGATATCGGCGAAGACCGGTGAAGGCCTGACGTTGCTGAAGCAGGCGATCTGGGATCAGGCGGGCTGGCATCCAGCCGGTGAGGGGCTGTTCACAGCGCGAGCCCGCCATGTGGCCGCTTTGCAGGAGGCGCAACGCCACCTGGCTATTGCTGCAGGCCTGACGGACCGACTTGAGTTGTACGCCGAGGAATTGCGGCTCACACATGAGGCGCTGGGCAGCATAACCGGGGCATTTACCGCGGACGATCTGCTGGGCGAGATCTTCTCGAAATTCTGTATCGGCAAGTAAACCGGGGTTGTGGTTCCACGTGAAACCACCCCGATTGCGGTGATTGGGATGGCGGTGGTTTCACGTGGAACCTACGGGGCGCCGCGGAGCGCCAGCCTTTCGCTGCAGCCGTAAGTTACGCTATGATGCGCGCCCGGTCCCGGTGTCGCCCGGAATTTCCCGTTACCTTCGCCAAAAATGACGCAATACCCTGAAAAATTTGATGTAATTGTCATCGGTGGTGGCCATGCGGGTACGGAAGCGGCGCTGGCCAGCGCACGCATGGGCTGTCGCACGCTGTTGCTGACCCACAGTATCGAGACCTTGGGACAGATGTCCTGTAATCCGTCGATTGGCGGTATTGGCAAGGGGCATCTGGTCAAGGAGATCGACGCGTTGGGGGGTGCGATGGCCGCGGCCACCGACGAAGCGGGCATCCAGTTCCGGATCCTCAATTCCCGCAAGGGGCCCGCAGTTCGGGCGACCCGGGCTCAGGCCGACCGTGTACTTTATCGGCAGGCAATTCGCAGTCGCATCGAGCAGCAGCCTAATCTGGCGGTGTTTCAGCAGGCGGTGGACGATCTGATCGTGCAGGGGGATCGCGTTATCGGCGTGGTTACCCAGATCGGTCTGCGTTTCGAGTCCCGTGCCGTGGTGTTGACTGCGGGCACGTTCCTGTCGGGCCTGATTCATGTCGGGCTCGAGCATTATCAGGGCGGCCGCGCGGGCGATCCGCCGTCGGTCAGCCTTGCTGCGCGGCTGCGTGAATTGAAGCTGCCCGTCGGCCGGCTGAAAACGGGTACGCCGCCACGCATCGACGGACGCACCATTGACTTTGCCGAACTCACCGAGCAGCCCGGCGATGATCCGGCTCCGGTGTTTTCGTTCCTCGGCACCCGTGGGCAGCATCCGACGCAGGTGCCGTGCTGGATCACCCATACCAATGAACGCACGCACGCCGCTATCCGCGCCGGGCTTGACCGCTCGCCGATGTTTACCGGCGTTATCGAAGGCGTCGGTCCGCGTTATTGCCCGTCTATCGAAGACAAGATCCATCGCTTTGCCGACAAGGCGTCGCACCAGATTTTCCTTGAGCCCGAGGGGTTGACGGTCACCGAGTATTACCCGAACGGCATATCGACCAGCCTGCCGTTTGACGTCCAGCTTGCGGTCGTGCGCTCGATCAGAGGCTTGGAGCACGCCCATATCACGCGACCCGGCTATGCCATCGAGTACGACTATTTCGATCCCCGTGGCCTTCGGACTTCGCTGGAAACCAAGGCCATTGCCGGGTTGTTCTTTGCGGGACAGATCAACGGTACGACCGGCTACGAGGAAGCGGCGGCTCAAGGCTTGCTGGCCGGCATTAATGCGGCACTGCTGGCGACGGAAAAGGACACTTGGTCGCCGAAGCGCGATCAGGCTTACCTGGGAGTGCTGGTCGATGACCTGATTACCCGCGGCGTCTCCGAACCCTACCGGATGTTTACCAGCCGCGCTGAATACCGGCTTTCATTGCGGGAAGACAACGCCGACCTGCGGTTGACTGAGGCTGGCAGGCGCCTGGGTGTCGTTGACGACCAGCGGTGGGCGGCGTTTGCCCGAAAGCGGGATGCTGTCGCACGGGAACAGGAGCGCCTGAAATCGGTGTGGATCAATCCCGAAAACCTTCCACGACAACAAGCCATTGATTTAATTGGAAAAACAATAGAACGTGAGTATTCACTCTCTGACTTGTTATCCCGTCCCGAAGTAAGCTACGACACGCTGATGCAGTTGCCGGGCGCTGGTCCAGGGGTGGCCGATGAGCAAGTTGCGGAGCAGGTGGAAATACAAGCCAAGTATCGAGGCTATATCGAGCGCCAGCGTACGGAAATCGAGCATCGCGCACAGCAGGATGAATTGCGACTGCCCGCGGATCTTGACTATGCGCAAGTTCGTGGCTTGTCCATCGAGGTCCAGCAGAAACTGAATCGCGCAAAACCGGAGACCCTGGGCCAGGCCTCGCGCATCTCCGGCGTGACCCCGGCAGCAATCTCGGTGCTGCTCGTCTATCTGAAGCGTGCAGCCTCTGCGTTCCAAAAAAGCGCATGAGCCTTGCAGACGAACTGGCTGCGGGGATCGCTGCGCTGGGCGTGGAAGTTGCGGTCAACGCACAGCAAGGCATGCTTGATTATCTGGCGCTGATCGAGAAATGGAACAAGGCCTATAACCTGACGGCGGTGCGCGAACCCGCGAGGATGCTGACCCATCATTTGCTGGATTCGCTATCGGTCCTACCCCATGTTCGCGGCAAACACGTGCTTGACGTCGGCAGCGGCGCCGGCCTGCCCGGTATTCCATTGGCGCTGGCCCGGACGGAATGGCAGGTCACATTGCTCGACGCCAGTCACAAGAAAACCACCTTCCTGCGCCAGGCCATCATCGAACTCAAGCTCCACAATGTCGAAGTCGTCTGTGAGCGTGTCGAAACCTGGAATCCGCCGCATCTGTTCGACACGGTGGTCTCACGCGCCTTTTCGGATTTGCCGGAATTTCTGGCGCTGGCAGGCCGGCTGTGTGCCAAAACCGGCGTTGTGGTTGCGATGAAAGGCATCTATCCAAATGAGGAACTGGCACACATACCGAATAATTTTCTGTTACGCAATGTGGTGGCGTTGCGCGTCCCGGGCCTCGATGCGGAACGGCACGCCGCATTGCTGCAGCCGGCATGATGGTCATGACCCGCATCATTGCGATCACCAATCAGAAAGGCGGCGTCGGCAAAACGACGACTGCGGTGAATCTCGCCGCCAGTCTCGCGGCGATGCAGCGCCGGGTGCTGCTGGTGGATCTTGATCCTCAGGGCAATGCGACCATGGGCTGCGGCATCGACAAGCGGAGTTTGCCGGCAACGGTTTATCAGGTACTGCTCGGCGAGAAACGCGTGGCTGATGTTCGGCAGCGGGCCGCGCATGCGGAACACGACGTGCTGCCGTCGAACCGCGAGCTTGCCGGTGCCGAAGTCGAACTGGTCGATATCGAGCATCGCGAAACCCGGCTGAAGACTGCATTGCAGGAGGTTGCCGTCGAGTATGAATTCATCCTGATCGACTGTCCGCCAGCGCTGAATCTGCTGACGCTCAACGGTTTGACCGCCGCGCAGGCGGTGATGATCCCGATGCAATGCGAGTACTACGCGCTGGAGGGGCTGTCGGATCTGGTTGGCACGATCAAGCGCGTGCGCGAACACCTGAATCCCGACCTCGAGATCGAAGGCCTGCTACGGACGATGTATGACCCGCGCAATACGCTGGCGCAACAGGTTTCTGCACAATTGCTGCAGCATTTTGGCGACAAGGTATATCGCACGGTGATACCGCGAAACGTGCGCTTGGCCGAGGCGCCGAGTCATGGTTTGCCGGCGCTGACATTCGATCGCGCGTCCAAGGGTGCCCAAGCCTATTTGGCGCTTGCTGGCGAAATTCTGAATCGCGCTGCAAAATAGCAATAACATATTGATTACAAGGACTTTTTATGGTCAGGCCTAAAGGTTTGGGGCGGGGTCTCGATGCCTTGCTTGGCGGTGATACGCCGTCGCCTGCCACCAGTGGCGACGCGGTAGGCACGCTCCCGGTGGCCGCGCTGCAGCCCGGAAAATACCAGCCGCGGTCGAGAATGGACCAGGAGGCATTGAATGCACTGGCGGCATCGATCAAGGCACAAGGCATCATGCAGCCCATACTGGTGCGCCCGATCGGCGGCGGTAACCATGAAATTCTCGCAGGTGAACGGCGGTGGCGGGCAGCACGGATCGCCGGACTGAAGAGCGTACCGGTGCTGATTCGCGATGTCCCGGATCAGCAGGCCCTGGCAGTGGCGCTGATTGAAAATATCCAGCGTGAAGACCTCAATGCGCTGGAAGAAGCCGGCGGTATCGAGCGGCTGATCAAGGAATTTGCCCTGACCCACCAAGCGGTGGCCGATGCGATCGGCAAGTCGCGAGCGGCAGTGAGCAATCTGTTGCGCCTGCTGGACCTTCCATCGCCGGTTCGCGAACTGCTGGCCCAAGGCAAAATTGAAATGGGTCATGCGCGGGCACTGCTGGCCTTGCCGGTGGAGCGACAGGTCGCTCTTGCCCGCGAAGCCGCCAATCAGGGCTGGTCAGTGCGCGAGGTCGAGCGTCGCGTCGGTCTCACTATTGCCAAGAATTCAAAGGCGTCGCGACGCCCTGCCCGCCCGGATCGCGATGTGGCCCGTCTCGAAGACGAGGTTTCAGCCCGTCTCGGCACTACCGTGCAAATCAAGGCGGGCGGTCGCAAAGGCAGTGGAAAGCTGGTTATTGCCTATCGGTCGCTCGATCAGCTGGAGGCGTTGTTGGCACGTTTGAAATGACCATGTCCGCCATGACCAAAATTGACGGGCGGCGAAGGCACATTGTAAAATTAAAGGATTTCTTGCTTCTCTGTTGCAGCGCGGTAGCGCCCGTTGACCGTGACGGTGGCCGGGTCCGATTGCGGCGCCGCAAAAAAAAGGGGGCCGCGTGACGGTAGCCGCCGTTGCGGGTTTGCAATTGGCGTTGGTGACACTGGCGACCACGACTTCGTGGCTGTGGTCCGGGGCGCCGACCGCACAGGCGATGGCGCTGGGTGGCGGCTGCGCGCTAGGCGGAACTCTGGCTTACGGGGTTTGCCAGCGCGGTGTTCCGGGGCGCAGCGCGCCACGGCTGTTGTGGGGTCACGTTGTGGGTGAAGCTGCCAAGGCGGTTGTTGCGCTCGGTTTGCTGGCTTGGGCAATAAGCGCCGATCCAGTCCATGCAGGATCGTATCTCGCCGGTTTCGTCGTGGCACTGATGGCGTTTCCTGTGGCGATTGTATTTAAAAAGTAACAAGACAGATGGATCGCAATTAATATGGCAGCCGGTCAAGCGCCCCAGAATGCGGGCGAATATATTGCCCACCATCTAACCAACCTGCAGGTTGGCGAAGGGTTCTGGACCTTTCATCTCGATACCATTTTGATGGGATGGTTTACCGGCGTGATCGGTTTGGGTGCTTTCTATCTGGTGGCCCGCCGCGCGACGGCCGGCGTTCCTGGTCCGGTGCAGGGGTTCATTGAACTGATCGTCGAATTCATCGACGATACCGTCAAAGGTGTATTTCCCGGCGACCGGAAATTTCTCGCGCCGCTGGCCCTGACGATTTTTGTCTGGGTGTTCATGATGAATCTGATGGATCTGCTGCCGATCGACTGGATCGCAACGGCCACCGGGGCTACCGGGCTGCATGCTTGGAAAGCCGTGCCGACCACAGACCTGAACACCACGTTTGCGATGTCGCTGACGATTTTCCTGCTGACCATTTTCTTCAGCTTCAAGGCCAAGGGCGCCGGCGGATTCGTGCATGAACTGTTCACGGCACCATTCGGCGGCAACCCGCTGCTGTGGATTCCGAACCTGGTGCTGAATCTCATCGAGTATCTGGCCAAGCCGGTCTCGCTGGCCATGCGGCTGTTCGGGAACATGTATGCAGGCGAGCTGATTTTCATGTTGCTGGGCCTGTTGGGCACTCTCGCCGCCGTGTCCACCGGCGGAATCATGGCGGGCGCCGCTGCGGGCGTGCTGTACTGGGCGTGGGGCGTTTTTCATATTCTGATCATCCTGCTACAGGCTTTCATTTTCATGGTGCTCTCCTGCGTGTACATCGCGATGGCGCATGAGCACCACTGATCCTGCCAGCTTGCACAATTCGCATTCACTGTAATCACTACGTTAGATAGAAAGGGAAAGTCAAATGGAACAATACGCTGCCATCATCCAAGGCTACACCGCGCTGGGCATCGGCATCATTATCGGCCTCGGCGCTATCGGCGCCTGTATCGGCATCGGCATCATGGGTAGCAAGTTCCTGGAAGCCGCCGCCCGTCAGCCGGAATTGATCCCGCAGCTGCAGAAGTTCATGTTCCTGCTCGCCGGCCTGATTGACGCCGCGTTCCTGATCGGTGTCGGTATCGCCATGTTCTTTGGCTTTGCCAACCCGCTGCTCGGCGTGCTGGCCAAGTAACCGGCCTTGCCCGACCGACCACAGCCATGAACATCAACGCCACCCTGTTCGTCCAGGCGCTGTCGTTTGCGGCGCTGATCTGGTTTTCGGTCCGTTTCGTGTGGCCGATGATCACCGACGCGATGGACGAGCGTAACCGCCGCATCGCCGACGGCTTGGCCGCCGCGGAAGCCGGCAAGCAGGCGCTGGAACGCTCGGCGCAGCAGTCGGATGAGGCGATTGCCCAGGCCCGGGGCCGCGCGACCGACATCCTTGCCCAGGCCGAGAAGCGTGCTACCCAAATGATCGAAGAAGCCAAAGTCTCTGCCAAGGTTGAAGGTGACCGTCTGGTGGCTGGTGCCAAGGCGGAAGTCGAGCAGGAAGTCGCACGCGCACGCGAAGTGCTGCGGACGCAGGTTGCAGCGCTTGCCGTTGCCGGCGCCGAGCAGATCCTGAAACGTGAGGTCGACGCCAAGGTTCACGCCGACCTGATTGCCGCAGTACAGAAGCAGCTCTGATTCCGATATGGCCGAACCCGTCACCATCGCCCGCCCCTATGCCGAAGCCGCGTTCAGGCTCGCCCGCGAGCAGAACGCGCTGTCGGCATGGTCCGATGCGCTCGCGCTGATCAATGCCGTCGTTGCCGATGCGCAGGTCGGTGCTTTGATCGACGCCCCGAACGTGGAGCCTGCCCAGCTCGAGGGCGTGATTGTCGGCGCTGTCGGCAAGCACCTCTCCGGGGAAGCACGCAATTTCGTCCAGGTGCTGGTGCAGAATCGTCGGCTCGGACTGATTGCCCAGATCCGCGACATGTTCGAGGCGCTACGCCGCGAGCACGAGGGCACAATGGAAGCGACAGTGGTATCGGCGCTGCCACTGGCCGACGGCCAGCTGCAACCGCTGATGACGGCGCTCGAAAAGAAATACGGTCGCAAGATCACGGCCAAAGTCGAACTGGATCCGCAACTCATCGGCGGCCTGAAAATTCTGGTCGGCGACAAAGTCATCGATGCAACGGTGCGCGGCAGGCTGGACGCGATGGCCGCCGCGCTTACCCACTAAGGTATTAGGAGCAACACATGCAACTCAATCCTTCCGAGATCAGCGAACTCATCAAAAGCCGGATTCAGAACCTGGCGGGTACCACCGAAGCGCGTACCCAGGGCACGGTGATTTCGGTAACCGACGGCATCTGCCGCATCCATGGTCTTGCCGACGTGATGCAGGGTGAAATGCTCGAGTTTCCGAAGAACACATTCGGCCTTGCGCTGAATCTGGAACGTGACTCCGTGGGCTCGGTGATTCTGGGTGAATACGAACACATCTCCGAAGGCGACATCGTCAAGACCACCGGCCGCATTCTTGAAGTGCCGGTCGGTCCCGAACTGATCGGCCGCGTCCTGAACTCGCTGGGCCAGCCGATTGACGGCAAGGGTCCGGTCAATGCCAAGATGACGGACGTTATCGAGAAAGTCGCTCCGGGCGTGATCGCCCGAAAATCAGTGTCGCAGCCGGTGCAGACGGGACTCAAGGCCATCGACTCGATGGTGCCCATCGGCCGTGGCCAGCGCGAACTGATCATCGGTGACCGCCAGACCGGCAAGACCGCCGTTGCCATCGACACCATCATCAACCAGAAAGGCAAGGACCTGATCTGCATTTACGTGGCGATCGGTCAGAAGGCCTCTTCGATCAAGAACGTGGTGCGCAAGCTCGAAGAGCACGGCGCGATGGATTACACGATCGTCGTCGCCGCATCGGCTTCGGAATCCGCGGCGATGCAGTACATTGCGCCCTACTCCGGCTGCACGATGGGCGAGTATTTCCGGGACCGCGGCCAGGATGCACTGATCATTTATGACGATCTGACCAAACAGGCCTGGGCCTACCGCCAGGTGTCGCTGCTGCTGCGCCGCCCGCCGGGTCGCGAAGCCTATCCCGGTGACGTGTTCTACCTGCACTCGCGGCTGCTCGAGCGCGCCGCGCGCGTGAACGAAGATTACGTGGCAGCGTTTACCAAGGGTTCAGTCAAGGGCAAGACCGGCTCCCTGACGGCACTGCCGGTCATCGAAACCCAGGCGGGTGACGTGACGGCGTTTGTGCCGACCAACGTGATTTCGATTACCGACGGCCAGATCTTCCTGGAGAGCGACTTGTTCAATGCCGGCATCCGTCCCGCGATCAACGCCGGTATTTCGGTGTCGCGCGTCGGCGGCGCCGCGCAGACCAAAATCATCAAGAAGCTGGGCGGCGGTGTGCGTCTGGCGCTCGCACAATTTCGCGAACTGGCGGCGTTCGCACAATTCGCCTCCGACCTTGACGAAGCCACGCGCAAGCAGTTGGAGCGTGGCCGTCTGGTCACCGAACTGATGAAGCAGCCGCAATACGAGCCGCTGCAGGTCTGGGAAATGGCACTGACGCTGTTTGCCGTAAACGGTGGCCATCTGGATGATGTTGAAGTCAAGAAGGCACTGGCGGCAGAACGTTCGATGCGTGATTACATCGAGGCCAAATATGGGGACCTCGTCAAACGCATTGAAGACACCAAGGATCTTTCCAGGGACGACGAAGAGAAACTGACCGCTGCGATCAGAGACTGGAAGCAGAACGGCTCGTACTAATCCTGGTTAAATAATTCTTTAAAAACAAACACTTAGACATGGCCGGCTCGAAGGAAATCCGCAACAAGATCAAGAGCGTGCAAAACACGCGCAAGATCACCAAGGCGATGGAAATGGTCGCGGCCTCGAAAATGCGGCAGGCCCAAGAGCGCATGCGCGCGACGCGGCCCTACGTCGAGAAAATCCGCAATATTGCGGCGAATATCAGCAACGCCAACCCGGAATACCGGCATTCGTTCCTGGTCGCGCGTGATTCAGTCAAGCGTGTCGGCATTATCGTCGTGACCACAGACAAAGGCCTGTGCGGCGGTCTTAACACTAACGCCCTGCGGCTCGCACTGAACAAGATCAAGGAACTGGAAGCACAGGGCGAGGAAATCGAGGTGTGCACGATTGGCACCAGAGGACTGGGATTCATGCAGCGCCTCGGTGCGAAGATCGTGTCGCAGGTGACCGGCCTCGGTGACAAACCGAACCTGGATCAAGTGATCGGCGCTGTAAAGATCATGCTCGACGGTTATACCGAGGACCGTTTCGACCGGCTGTTGATCATTTATACCAAGTTCATCAATACCTTAAAGCAGGAGCCTGTAATCGAACAGGTTCTGCCCCTTGCCGGCGATGCCCTCGGGACGCCGGCGGGCGCGTGGGACTATATCTATGAACCGGATGCCAAGAGTGTGCTTGACCAGGTGCTGACCCGCTATATCGAGGCGTTGATCTATCAGGCCATTGTCGAAAACATGGGCTCCGAGCAGTCGGCGCGAATGGTGGCGATGAAAGCGGCCACGGACAATGCCGGAAGCGTGATTGACGAGTTGACACTCATTTACAACAAGACGCGGCAGGCCGCAATTACCACGGAGCTGACGGAAATCGTGGCCGGTGCAGCTGCGGTATGACATTGCTGCCGGATGACGGGCAACACCCACCTGCGTTTAGGCGCAGCGGCAGTATGAAGTTATAACCGACCAGTTATATATTGTTTGAAGACTTTTTGATTTAGGGATTGACCATGAGCCAGGGAAAGATCGTTCAGTGTATCGGCCCGGTGATCGACGTCGAGTTTGCACGCGACCAGATGCCGCATATTTACGACGCACTCAAGATGGATGGTGCCGAACTGACGCTCGAAGTGCAGCAGCAGCTGGGAGATGGTGTGGTGCGTACCATCGCACTGGGTTCGTCCGACGGCCTGCGCCGCGGGATGATGGTGACCAATACCAACGCGCCGATCATGGTGCCGGTTGGCCCCAAGACGCTGGGACGGATCATGGACGTACTGGGCCGTCCGATCGATGAAGTCGGTCCCATCGGCTCCGATAAAACCATGTCCATTCATCGCAAGGCGCCGACCTACGAGGAACTGTCACCTTCGACGGATCTTCTGGAAACCGGCATCAAGGTGATTGACCTGGTGTGCCCGTTTGCCAAGGGCGGCAAGGTTGGCCTGTTCGGCGGCGCCGGCGTTGGCAAGACCGTGAACATGATGGAGCTGATCAACAACATCGCCACGGCGCACGAAGGGCTGTCGGTGTTCGCCGGTGTCGGTGAGCGCACGCGCGAAGGTAACGATTTCTATCACGAGATGATGGACGCCGGTGTCGTCAACAAGGATGATCTGTCGAAGTCAAAAGTGGCGATGGTCTACGGCCAGATGAACGAGCCGCCAGGCAATCGCCTGCGTGTCGCACTGACCGGCCTGACCATGGCCGAAGCGTTCCGCGACGAAGGTCGCGATGTGCTGTTCTTCGTCGACAACATCTATCGCTTCACGCTGGCAGGTACCGAAGTGTCGGCGCTGCTTGGCCGGATGCCGTCGGCGGTGGGGTATCAGCCGACGCTGGCCGAGGAAATGGGCCGCCTGCAGGAACGCATCACCTCGACCAAGGTCGGTTCGATCACCTCGATCCAGGCGGTGTACGTGCCGGCAGACGATTTGACCGATCCCTCGCCCGCCACCACCTTCGGTCACCTGGATTCGACCGTGGTGCTGTCGCGGGACATCGCCTCACTGGGCATCTACCCGGCGGTCGATCCGCTGGATTCCTCTTCCCGCCAGCTCGATCCGCACGTGGTGGGTGAGGAACACTACACCACCGCGCGCGCGGTGCAGATGACGCTGCAGCGCTACAAAGAGCTGCGCGACATCATCGCGATTCTGGGCATGGACGAGCTGTCCCCCGAAGACAAGCTGGCCGTGTCCCGCGCCCGGAAAATCCAGCGCTTCCTGTCGCAGCCGTTCACCGTTGCCGAAGTGTTCACCGGTTCGCCGGGCAAGTATGTTTCACTGAAAGACACCATCAAGGGCTTCAAGATGATCGTCAGCGGCGAATGCGATGCATTGCCCGAGCAGGCGTTCTACATGGTCGGCGGCATCGAAGAAGCCTTCGATAAGGCCAAGACGCTGGAATAAGGCGGATCCGAAATGACCACCCATACGATCCACGTCGACGTCGTCAGCACGCAAGAACTGATTTATTCCGGTGAAGCGGAATTCGTCGTGCTCCCCGGTGAGGCGGGGGAGCTCGGCATCTATCCGCGCCATACCCCGCTGATCACCCGTATCAAACCGGGTGAAGTGCGCATCAAGCCCGCGGATGGTGGTCCAGAGGAGTTCATATTCGTCGCCGGCGGCGTGCTTGAAGTGCAGCCCAAAGGGGTCACCGTATTGGCTGACACCGCAATCCGCGGCGCCGACCTCGACGAGGCCAGGGCGACCGAAGCCCTGAAAGAGGCCGAGGCAGCCCGCAAAAACGCGCAGGGCAAACAGGAGGTCGCCACGGTCGAGGCCGAGCTGGCCATGCTTGGCGCCCAACTCGCCTCGATCCGCAAACTGCGCGGCAAGCGATGACGCCTCGAGCGCAATGCGGGCAACAAGGGCGGCTGTCACAGCCGCCTTTTTTGTTGCTGGCCTGGACGGACCTCCATGCCTGCCATTGTGCTGTTGGCCACGCAGTAACTGGCGGCAACCGTACCGATAGCGCGGTGCCCGGGTTGACGGTTATGCGATAATTTTGCGATGCGTTTCCAAGTCGTGATCCTCGCCGCCGGCCAGGGCAAACGGATGCACTCCGATCTGCCCAAAGTGCTGCACACGCTGGCCGGCCGGCCGTTAATAGCCCATGTCGTCGCCGCCGCGCGCGCAATTGCCGCGGAGCAGATTTGCGTTGTTTATGGCCATGGCGGTGATCAGGTAAAGGCTGCGCTGTCAGGCAAGGATCTGGCATACGCTTTGCAAGCGCCGCAACTGGGCACCGGACATGCATTGCAGCAGGCGCTGCCCAGACTGACCAAGGCGCCAGTCACATTGGTGTTGTACGGCGATGTGCCGCTGGTACGCGCTGCGACGCTGCAAACCCTGCTCGATGCTGCTGCAGAAGGCGTCGCGGTGCTGACTGCGGATCTTGATGACCCCAGCGGTTATGGCCGCATCCTGCGCAACAAGGCGGGCCGGATGACCGGCATCGTCGAGCAGAACGATGCGACTGCGGCCCAGCGGCGAATCCACGAAATCAATACCGGCATCATGACGTTGCCTACCGCCCGCCTCGGCCGCTGGCTGCCCAAACTGCAGAACAGCAATACGCAGCACGAGTATTACCTGACGGACGTGATTGCGCTGGCGATCAAGGATCGTGTGCCGGTGGTAGGCATCAAGGCCGCCGACAACAGTGAAATCCAGGGGGTCAACAGCCGGGCGCAACTCGCGCAGCTGGAGCGTGCATATCAATGGCAGCAGGCCGCGCAACTGCTCGACCAGGGCGTGACGCTGGTCGATCCCCTGCGTTTTGATATGCGCGGTGCGCTGCGCTGCGGCCGCGACGTGCATATCGATGTCAATTGCGTGTTTGAGGGTGATATTGAGCTGGCCGATGGTGTGAGCATCGGCGCGAATTGCGTGCTGAAGGATGTCACCATCGGACCAGGCACCCGCATCGAACCATTCTCCCATCTCGACGGCGCCGAGATCGGCGCAAAGTGCCGGATCGGGCCCTATGCGCGTCTTCGGCCGGGGACCCGTCTTGCGACAGAAGTCCATATCGGCAACTTTGTAGAAATAAAGGCCAGTGAAATCGGCGCCAGCTCGAAGGCCAACCACCTGTCCTATGTTGGCGACTCCACCGTCGGTCGCAATGTCAATATCGGCGCCGGCACTATTACCTGCAATTACGACGGCGCGAACAAGCACCGCACGGTGATCGAAGACGACGTGCATATCGGCTCCGACGTGCAACTGGTAGCACCGGTGCGTGTCGCGCGGGGCGCAACCGTTGGGGCCGGCACGACGGTATGGAAAGATACGCCGTCCGGAGGGCTGATCATCAATGCCAGGACCCAGGAGCATCGCCCCGATTGGCAGCGGCCGCGCAAACCGGCAAGAAAATAACCATAAGGGAATAGGAAAAAGCTCATGTGCGGAATTGTCGGCGCCGTCGCGGGACGGGACGTTGTTCCGATCCTGATCGAAGGGCTGAAGCGGCTTGAATACCGCGGTTACGATTCTGCGGGTGTTGCCGTGATCCGCGGTGGCCTGCATCGTATCCGCAGTACCGGGCGTGTCGTCGAGCTGGAACGACTGGCGCAGGCAGGCAATGTCAGTGGCGAACTCGGCATCGCGCACACCCGCTGGGCGACACACGGCGCACCGTCCGAAAAGAATGCGCATCCGCATGTGTCGGACGGCGTGTCAGTGGTTCACAACGGCATCATCGAGAATCATGAGCAAATGCGCGACCATCTGCGCAGCCTTGGTTACCAGTTTGTATCCGATACCGATACCGAGGTGATTGCCCACCTGGTGCATCTGCACCTCGTGCGATGCGGCGATTTGTTCGAGGCCGTCCGCCTCAGCCTGCGCGAGCTGGTGGGGGCTTACGCGATTGCGGTCATCAACGCGGCGGATCCGGCGCGGCTGGTGGTAGCGCGTATGGGTGCGCCGTTATTGCTGGGTCTTGGCACTGGCGAGAATTTCGCGGCTTCCGATGCCTCTGCCCTGGTCCAGGTTACTCAGCGCGTCGTCTATCTGGACGAGGGGGATTGTGCCGAACTGACCCGCGAACGCGTGCGTATCATCGACGCGGACGGACAGCCTGTCGTGCGCAAGGAACAGATCACCGAATTGACCGCTGCTGCCGTCGAACTCGGCCCCTACCGGCATTACATGCAGAAGGAAATTTTCGAGCAGCCGATGGCTGTCGCCAATACGCTGGAACTGGTGACCCGCGCGCGGGCGGTGGTACCGCAGCTGTTTGGCACGGATGCGGATAAAATATTCAATAAAATCAATGGCTTGACGATACTTGCTTGCGGCACCAGCTATCACGCGGGAATGGTTGCGCGATACTGGATCGAAGCCGTCGCCGGTCTGCCGTGTAATGTCGAGATCGCCAGCGAATACCGCTACCGGGAAACGGTGAACAACCCCGACACGCTGGTGGTGACGATTTCACAATCGGGCGAAACAGCCGATACGCTCGCGGCTTTGCAGTATGCGAAGCTGCGCGGCCATCGCCACAGCCTCGCCATCTGCAATGTCCCGGAATCGGCGCTGGTGCGTGCGTCCGACCTGCGGTTCCTGACGCGGGCCGGCCCGGAAATCGGTGTCGCCTCGACCAAGGCGTTCACCACCCAGCTCGCTGCACTGGTCCTACTGACCATGGCGCTGGCCAAACAGCGCGGGCGCTTGACAGCGGAGCGCGAGACGGAACTGCTGCACGCACTGCGCCATCTGCCGGCGGCGCTGACCCATGTACTCGAGGTCGAACCGGCGATCGCGGAATGGGCAGCCGTATTCGCCCGCAAGGAACACATACTGTTTCTCGGGCGTGGTATTCATTACCCGATAGCGATGGAAGGTGCGTTGAAGCTGAAAGAGATCTCGTACATCCATGCCGAGGCCTATGCCGCCGGTGAACTCAAGCACGGGCCGCTGGCACTGGTCGACCGCAACATGCCTGTAGTAGCCGTTGCGCCCAAGGACGCGTTGCTGGAGAAGCTGAAATCGAATCTGCAGGAAGTGCGTGCACGTGGCGGTGAACTGTACGTCCTGGCAGACCAGGATGCCCGTATCGCTCCCAGCGAAGGCGTGCACGTCATTCAGATGCCCGATCATGCGGACTTGTTGTCACCGATTCTGCACACCGTACCGCTGCAGCTGCTGGCGTATCACACGGCGCTGCATCGTGGCACTGATGTTGACAAACCCCGCAATCTGGCCAAATCAGTGACTGTTGAGTAGATAGCGTACCGCGTTCTGCTACGGGGGCGGCGGGGCCGGGTCAGGATTTGCGGCGAGGTTTGCGCCCGGATTTCGCAGCGAGGGGGTCATAAATCCAGCGCGGCAGCACATGCATCAGTCGTGCGACGATGGCCATTTGCCATGGAATCACCGCATAGGCCTTGCGCCGGGCAATGATGGCCGTGATTTTCTTTGCCGCAGCCTCTGCAGTCATGATGAAACGCATCCGGTACGGGTTGTGCGCGGTCATCGCCGTGGTGATGTAGCCCGGGCAAATCGTGATCACCGTGATGCCGCTGCCGCGCAACTCGACACGCAGGCTTTCCAGGTAACTGATCGCCGCAGCCTTGGACGCGGAATAGGCACTGGATCCAGGCAGGCCTCGGTAACCAGCCACGCTGGCAATCCCGACCAGCACGCCGTAGCCCCGCTTGCGCATGGCCGCGAGATACGGCTGGAATGTGTTGACCATGCCGATGACATTGATGTCGAACACATCACGGAACGCCTGTTCGTCTTCCGCCATCTCGGTCAGCGTGCCAACGCTGATGCCGGCATTGGCGATGACGATGTCAGGGAGCCCGTGTTGCGCCATGAAGTCGTTGGCAACGAGCCGCATGGTTGCGGAGTCGCGCACATCCGCGGCATGAACTGCACACTCACCGGCCAGTTGCCGCGCCAGCCGTTCGAGTTCAGTGGTGCGGCGGGCGATCAGCCCGAGGTGGGCCCCGCTATTGGCATACCGGCGTGCCAGTGCTGCACCCAGACCACCGGACGCGCCGGTAATGATGACGGTGGTTGGCGAAGGCGCTGGCATCTGCTCCGGGGGCATGCCGCAGTCAGCGTGAGGCAGCCTCGACGCGCACTTTTTGTACCAGCCCGTCGACAATCGGAATGAGGCCTATCAGGGTCTCTACCATGCTTCCGGAAGTCAGGTAACGGCCGTTGACGACCAACGATGGGGTGCCGGTAATGCTGTAGGCCCGGGTCAACTTCGCCGCATCTTCCATTTTCTGCTGCACTTCTGCAGCCTCGTAGGCCTCGTCCCAGCGCTTGCGGGCGATGCCGTTGCGTACAGCCCACTCCGCCATCACTTCGGGTTTGCTCATTTGCAGCTGCTCAACGTGGTAGGCATGGTATACGCGCTGGTGCAGGCGCTCGACTTCGCCCAGCGTTTCCAGTGTGTAGTAGATACGGGCATGTGGCGCCCAACTGTCGCGCAGGATTGCCGGAATGCGGCGCACCGTGACATCCCCGGGCTTGCGGCTGATCCAGCGCTCCAGGGCCGGCTGCAGGTTGTTGCAATGCGGACAGCCGTACCAGAAAAAATCGATGACTTCGATGCCGTCAGCGCTGCCGAGCGGATGTGGTTTGATCGCCCGGTAATCGACTTCTGCGCGCAACACCGGCTGCGCCGCACCCGGCCCGGGAAAAAACGCCAGCAACGCAAGCGCGCAGGCGATGGTGCCCGCCAGCGCCCGTTGCATGTTTACTTGCTGCCTTTGGTCTTGCGTGCTTCGGCGATCAAGCCATCGACGACCTGGAAAAAGCGCTCATAGTCGATCGTGCGATCGGCTTTCAGCGTCAATGACGGCGAAGTCAGGTACTTTCCGTCGATTGCCAGCGTCGGCGTGCCGGAGATGTCGAACTTCTTGGTCAATTCGATCGAGCGTTGGGTGCGGCCGTTGACCCCGAACGAGTTGTAGGTGTCGGCAAATTTCTTGCGATCCACGCCCTTGCTGGCCATCCAGTCGAAAATCGCGTTGGCGTCGCGCAGCTGCAGACGCTGCTTGTGGAGGGCCGCGAAAACCTCCCGATGCAGCTTGTCGACCAGGCCCATTGCTTCAAGTGTGTAATAAGTCCGCGTCAGTGGTACCCAGGACTCCTGAAACACCGCGGGGACGTGTTTGAATTCGACGTCCGCCGGCTTGCGTTTGAGCCACGCTTCCAGTGCGGGTTGCAGGTTGCTGCAATGCGGGCAGCCATACCAGAAAAACTCCAGCACTTCGACTTTGCTGCTGCTGTCGGTGGGCTGTGGTGTTCGGAGATTGATGTAATCCTTGCCGGCCGTGAGCTGGGCATGTGCAGTCGTCAGGCACAGACCGAGACCGGCGGCAAGCAGTGCGCGTCGGAAAAAATGGGCAAATTGCATAGCTACTCCAGAGGACGGCGTCATTTGTCGGCGTCGCGCACTTTGATCAGCGTGGTGTCGATGCCATTGTTCTTCAGAGTGTCGCGGGTGCGATTCAGTTCCTCGACGCTGCGGTAGGGGCCGATACGCACACGATGCCAGACCCCCCGGTCGGGCAGCGTCGTAGTCTGGATCGACGCCTGCATGCCGATTAACGCGAGCCGGGCCTTCAGGTTGTCGGCGTCGGGCGCATTCTGAAAAGCGCCGGCCTGCAGGTAAAACGATTCCTTGGCCGCGCTTTTCCTTGCATCGCGCAGCTGTTGATCCGTGGCCGGCTCATCGACGCCGGGCAATATCTTGTAAAAATCAAAGCGCGGCTTGGCATCCGCGGATTTGCTGTTCTTTTCGCCCGGCTTGGCGGTGTCGGCCGGCACAGCCTTGGCCGGCTCGGGTTTTGCAGCCGGTGGACGCTGCTGGAAAGGGTTCGGCATCTTGTTGATGTACCAGGCGATGCCCAGCGCGATACCCAGCCCGAGTACGAGCCCGATGAGAATCCCCATGAACAACGACCCGCCGCTGCTGCGACTGCGGGAATTGTCCTTGCGTTCGCTACCTTTGTAGTCTCGGCTCACGCAGCAATCTTACATTTTTTCGGGGGCGCCCACACCCAAAAGGGCGAGGCCATTGCGCAGCACCTGTCGGACCGCCAGTGCCAGCGCCAGTCGGGCATGTTTGAGGGCAGCTTCTTCAACCAGGAAGCGCTCGGCATTATAGTAACTATGGAATTCTCCAGCGAGTTCTTTCAGATAAAAGGCAATCATGTGCGGTGCCAGCTCGCGCGCCGCATTTTCGATGATGTCCGGATATTCCATCAGGCTTTTCAGCAGCGCCGCTTCGTGCGCGGAGCTCAGCGGCGCAGGATCTGTGCTGCGCAAGGCGTCGACATTGCCGCCCCATTGTTCAAGCACGCTGCAGACACGGGCGTGTGCATACTGGATGTAATACACGGGGTTGTCGTTACTCTGAGACTTGGCAAGGTCCAGATCAAAGTCGAGGTGCTGATCGCTTTTGCGCAGCACGTAGAAGAAACGGGCGGCGTCGTTGCCGACTTCGTGCCGCAGTTCACGCAGGGTTACGAATTCGCCAGAACGCGTTGACATCGAGACTTTCTGTCCGTTGCGGTAGAGCACGGCGAACTGCACCAGCGCCACATTGAGCCGTGCCGGCTCCTCGCCGAGCGCCGCAAGCGCGCCCTTTACCCGCGGGATGTAGCCGTGGTGGTCGGCGCCCCAGACGTCGATGACCAGGTCGTAGCCGCGTGCGAATTTGTCGAGGTGATAGGCGATGTCGCTGGCGAAATAGGTGTACTGGCCGTTTTCACGCTGCACCACGCGGTCCTTCTCATCACCGAAGGCGCTGGAGCGAAACCACTTCGCACCATCCTGGATGTAGATATGGCCGCGCTGCTCCAATTGGTGCACCGCGCGGTCTACGCGCCCTGAGGTATACAGCGAGCGTTCGGAGAACCACTGGTCGAAGGTGACACCGAACTCGGCGAGGTCGTTTTTGCAGTCTGCCAGCTGCTGTTCCAGCGCATGGCGGTGCACGCGCTCGTATTCCGCGCCGAGCAGGCGTTTGGCATTGGCGATCAAATCATCAAGATGAACTTCCGGGTCGGTGCTGACATCGGCTGCATCGGCCGAGGCCTCGGCCCAGCTCTTGTGGAATCGCGCGCCGTCGGCGCTATGCAGTTGTTCCGCCATCGCGCGCACATAGTCGCCCTGGTAGGCGTTGGGTGGAAAACTGACGGTTTCGCCGCCCAGCTCCAGATAACGCAGCCAGGTCGACAGTGCCAGGATATCCATCTGACGGCCGGCATCGTTGACATAGTACTCGCGTGACACGTCGAAACCGGCGGCTGCCAGTATCGCGGCGACGCTGGCGCCGTAGGCGGCACCGCGGCCATGGCCAACATGCAGCGGCCCGGTCGGATTTGCAGAGACGAACTCGACCTGGGTTTTCTTGAGCTGCCCGCCGGCATTGGTGCCATAGCGCTCTCCAGCCGCGAGCACGCGGCAAATCACCTGTTGTTTGTACGACTGTGTGAGGAACAGATTGATGAATCCGGCGCCGGCGATTTCGGCTTTTTCCAGATGGGGCGATGCCGGCAATGCCGCGACCAGTTGTTGGGCGATCGCGCGCGGATTGCCCCGCAGCTCTTTCGCCAACTGCAGCGCAACATTGCAGGCAAAGTCGCCGTGCTGCGCCAGTTTCGGCCGGTCGAGCAGGATTCCGGCCGTAGTGCCGGCGGGGACGACCTGCGCCAGGGCCTGCCGGAGCAGGCTGGCGAGCAGTGTTCTGGCATCGGCAGGCGCGGTGGTCATTTCGGCGTGGTTGAATCAGGCGAGGCAGCAAGGCCGCAGATCTCGATACGGCAGCGGCGCATCGCGGCAGATTTTGTCTGGAAAAAAGTGCCGAATTCTAACATGGGGACGATATTTCAACGCCTTAGAATTCTGCCGGATCAACATCCAGCGACCATCTTGCCGCAGTGCTGGCGGCCTTCTCCAGATGTGGGCGCCAGGCATTGAGGAACGCCCGCAGTTCGGCGCGCACCGGCGATTGCACCAGCAGATGTGCGCGCTCACGCCCGGCTTTGCGCATCATGTTGGCAGGCACCGGATCGTAGACGGTCACTGCCGGTTGGAGCCGGCGTGCGCTGCGTGCGGCTTGCGCCAGGAACTGCAGTGCGGTATCAACATCGCGCGCCTCCGCGCGCAGCAGCGCCTGATGCACGTAGGGAGGAAAGCCGGCTTGGCGCCGCTCCGCGAGCAGGCTGCGCGCAAAGGCATCGAAATCCTGGTCGCGCAGCGCAGCGTAGAGCGGATGGTTCGCAAACTGTGTCTGTATCAGGACTTCGCCCTGGTCGGTGCCGCGGCCAGCGCGGCCGGCGACTTGGGTCAGCAGCGCGTAGAGCCGTTCTGGTGCCCGAAGATCATTGCTGTAGAGCATGCTGTCCGCATTGATCACGCCGACCAGATTCAGGTGCGGGAAATCATGGCCCTTGGCGAGGATCTGTGTGCCAACGAGGATGTCTACGGTGCGGTCCTGAATGCGGCTGCGCATATTTTGCCAGGCATCCTTGCGCCGCGTCGTATCGCGATCGATGCGCAGGATGCGCGCTTGCGGGAATTGCCGGACCAGCGCCGCTTCGACGCGCTGCGTGCCCTGTCCGATCGGGGCCAGATCGATGTCGCCGCAATCCGGACAGGCGGCAGGCACGGCGCTGTCATGGCCACAGTGATGACAGCGCAACCGGCGATCGCGCAAATGCAGCACCAGACGTGCCGAGCAGCGCTTGCAGTCGGATGTCCAGCCGCAACTGCCGCACATCAGTACCGGCGCATAACCGCGCCGGTTGATGAATACCATGCTTTGTTCGTTGCGGGCGATGCGCGCGCCGATTGCCGCAAGCAGCCGCGCAGAGAGACCATCGGTAGTCTGCTCGTGCCGCAGGTCAATGCACGAAATCACCGGTGGCCGGGCGTGGATCCGGTTCGGCAGCGTCAGCAGGCGGTAACGGCCGTCAACGGCATTGCGGTAGGTCTCCAGCGCAGGCGTCGCTGAGCCCAGCACCACCGGCACACCGGCGTAGCGGGCACGAACAACGGCCAGATCCCGCGCGGAATAACGGAATCCCTCGCCCTGCTTGAATGACATGTCATGCTCTTCATCGACAATGATCAGTCCCGGTGCCGGCAGCGGCGTGAATACCGACAGTCGCGTGCCGAGGATGATGCGCGCCCGCCCGGTGCGCGCTGCCTGCCAGTGTGCAGCACGCTCGCCCTCGGCGAGCCCGCTGTGCAGGATGGCGATCCTGACGCCGGGAAAGCGAGCGATTACCAGCGCCTGCAGCTGTGGGGTCAGCGCTATTTCCGGCACCAGCAGCAGCACTTGGGTGCTGCGCGCTAACGCTGCCGCAATCGCGTGCAGATAAACCTCGGTCTTGCCGCTGCCCGTAATGCCCCACAGCAGCAGCGCCTGATAGCTGCCCAGCGTGGCCGTGATTTCGCCGATGGCTGCAGTTTGTTCTGCGGTCAGTGGCGGGCTTGCAGCCGGTGTTGGTACCGGAGTCAGCACGTCGTGCTGGGGCGGCGCAGCAGATTGCACCCAGCCATGCGCAATGAAGGCTTGCAGCGCTTTGCGCGCTGCCGTGCCCCGTGCGTAGATCTCGGCATGTTCAATGACCAGGCGGTGCTGCAGCAATACCAGCAGGTCACGCTGCGCGCGTGCGCGTGGTGGCAGTACAGACACATCTAAGGCCGTACCGGCGGCGGTCAGCGTGTAGGCGGCAGGCGGTTCTTCGCGCCGGCGCACGCGGCGCAGGGCTGCAGGCACGGTTGCCATGATGACCGCGCCCAGCGGATGCACGTAATAGTCGGCAGCGAATTCCAGCAGGCGCAAATCCGCACTGGACAGCAGCGGTGCGGTATCGAGCACGGCAGACGCGCGTTTGAGTTTTGCCTCCGGCACCTCGCTCGCAGCCGGTTTGGCGACAATAATGCCGATCAGTTTCTGGCGACCGAACGGCACCAGCACCCGCGCGCCCACGGTCGCCGAACGATCGTCGCAGCGATAGTCGAACAGGCGCGTCAGCGGTACGTCAAGCGCGACACGGATCAGACTCATTTCGGGGTTGGACAAGTTAGCGTGCGAAGTTCAGCTGGAGTCTCGAAAGCATCGCCAACTTGGCGACAGACAACAGTTTTTTCGTTGCCACGGCTGTGGATAAACCTGTTGGTTAAATTCTTTGCGAAGAAATTTCGAACCGTTCTGGCCTGCTTATTCGCGCCTTGCAATGCCTGCCGCATCATAATTATCTTAATAAAAACAATTACTTATCCAGAGTCTCTAGGGGAGCTGCAGCCCAAAACGCACTGACGATCAACTAACTCCTTGCTGTGCATAAGCTTTTTGCAGCTTATGCCGGCAGAAACCGCTCAGTGGTACTCGCGGCTCAGCTCATGCACGGCATCGACCAGCGCGCCGACATGCTCCGGCGAGGTGAATTGCGAGACGCCGTGCCCTAGATTGAACACATGTCCCGGTCCCGCGCCGAACTGGCGCAGTACCGCGCCAACCTCGCTGCGGATGGCTGCGGGCGTGCTGAACAGTACCGCAGGATCGAGATTCCCCTGCAGCGCGACCTGATCACCGATACGGCGGCGGGCGGCGCCCAGGTTGACGGTCCAGTCCAGGCCGACTGCATTGCACCCGATGGTTGCAATGTCTTCCAGCCACAAGCCCCCGCCTTTGGTGAATACGATGCTCGGCACGGCTTCACCGCCCCATGTACGATGCAGGCCGGCAATCACGCGCTGCAGGTACTGCAGCGAGAACTCGTGATAGGCTGCGTCGGACAGTGCGCCGCCCCAGGTATCGAAAACCATCACGGCCTGTGCGCCGGCTTCGATCTGCGCGTTCAGGTAGGCGAGGACTGCCTGTGCGTTGATGTCCAGCACGTGATGCAGCAACTCGGGGCGCGTATACAACATGCTTTTGATGATTCGGAAATCGTCGCTGCCACCACCTTCGATCATGTAACAGGCGAGCGTGTACGGACTGCCTGAAAAACCAATCAACGGTACGGTGTTATCAAGCGCGCGACGGATCTGTTTTACCGCATCAAGCACGTAACCGAGACTCGAGCCCGGATCGGGCACCGTCAGCCGGCGGATTGCTGCCTCATCGCGCAGCGGATGTTCGAACTTGGGGCCCTCGCCTTCGGCGAAATACAGGCCGAGGCCCATCGCGTCGGGCACCGTGAGGATGTCGGAAAACAGGATGGCCGCGTCCAGCTTGAAGCGGGCCAAGGGCTGGAGCGTGACTTCGGTTGCCAGATCAGGATTTTTTGCCAGGGCGAGGAAACTGCCGGCGCGCTTGCGCGTCGCATTGTATTCCGGCAGGTAGCGCCCGGCCTGGCGCATGACCCACACCGGGGTATAAGGTGTCGGTTGCCGCAGCAGCGCGCGGATCAGCGTGTCGTTCTTGAGATATGTCGGCTGGGCCACAGGGTTATTGCGGGGGAACACCCGCTCCGTCTGGGGGTATTGGGCAGACTCCCCATTTTTTTGCGCATCACCCTTCGGAACCGGAAAGTACCACGATTTATCGTGGCAGTTCCGTAGATCCCATCAGGAACTCGTCGACCGCGCGCGCACATTGTCGGCCTTCGCGGATCGCCCAGACCACCAGCGATTGCCCGCGGCGCATGTCTCCCGCGGCAAATACCTTGCTGACCGATGTCTGGTAATTGTCGGTATCCGCCCGGACATTGCTGCGGTTATCTTTTGCGACGCCCAGTTGTTCGAGCAATCCGCCCTGCACTGGCCCGAGAAAGCCCATGGCCAGCAGTACCAGGTCGGCCTTCATCGTGAACTCCGATCCCGGTATTTCGCGCATCTGGCCGTCCTTCCACTCCACGCGTGCGGCCACCAGCTTTTCCACCTTACCGTTCCTGCCCTCGAATCGCTTGGTGGCCACCGCCCAGTCGCGCTGGCAGCCTTCTTCGTGGGAACTGGAGGTGCGCAGTTTTACCGGCCAGTACGGCCAAACCATGAATTTGTTTTCCTGTTCCGGCGGCTGCGGCAGCAGTTCGAACTGGGTTACCGTAGCTGCACCATGGCGGTTTGATGTGCCGACACAGTCGGAACCGGTATCGCCGCCGCCGATGACCACGACATGCTTGCCTGTGGCCTTGATCTGCCCGGCAACCCGGTCGCCGGCGACCACCTTGTTCTGCTGCGGCAGGAAATCCATTGCGAAATGCACACCGCCGAGTTCGCGACCGGGTACCGGCAAATCGCGCGGTTGCTCGGCGCCACCAGCCATCACCACAGCGTCAAAGTCATCGACCAGCTTTTTCGCGGGCACGGTGCCGCCGATATTCTGGCTGACGCGGAACTCGACACCTTCGGCACGCATTTGCTCCATGCGACGGTCGATCAGGTGTTTTCCCATTTTGAAGTCCGGGATGCCATAGCGCAGCAACCCGCCGATACGGTCGGATTTTTCGAATACCACGACGTCGTGTCCTGCGCGCGCCAACTGCTGGGCACAGGCAAGCCCGGCCGGTCCGGAACCGATGATCGCGATGCGTTTGCCGGTTTTTCTTGCTGGCGGTTGCGGCGTAACCCACCCCGACTCCCAGCCCTTGTCGATGATGGCGTGCTCAATGGATTTTATGCCCACCGGATCATTGTTAATGTTCAGCGTGCAGGCCGCTTCGCAGGGTGCCGGGCAAACACGGCCAGTAAACTCGGGAAAATTATTAGTCGAGTGCAGCGTGTCGAGCGCGTGCTGCCAATCCTGTTTGAAAACCAGATCATTCCAGTCCGGAATAATGTTGTTGACCGGGCAGCCGCTCATGCAAAATGGCGTGCCGCAGTCCATGCAGCGCGCCCCTTGTATGCCGGCGGCTTCGTCGCTCAGATGATGGACGAACTCGTGCCAGTGCTTGAGCCGTTCCTGCGGTTTCTCTGCGGCCTCGTTTAGCCGTTCGAACTCCAGAAATCCGGTTACTTTTCCCATGTCTTTGCGATCCCTGAAACATCAGGCCCGTGTCGGGCCAAACACATATTCGCGGCATCGCCATGAATGACGATTCCGCCGTTATCCGGCTCACGCGGCGATTCTCTTGCCCTTCGCTGCCATTTCACCGAGCGCGCGCCGGTATTCGTTCGGAAACACCTTGACGAACTTGCCGCGCGCAGTAGTCCAGTTGGCGAGAATCTGCTGCGCCTGGATGCTGCTGGTATGGCGCAGATGATTCTCGATAAGCCGCTTCGCGATGGCCTCGTCGGTCTCGCCCATATGCCAGATCTCGTGCGCGACCTTGGCGTCCTGCTCTGCCTCAGTGAGCAATGGTTCAAGCTGCACCATCGCTGTATTGCAATAGGAGGCAAAACTGCCGTCTTCGTCGTACACATATGCAATGCCGCCGGACATGCCGGCCGCAAAATTGCGTCCGGTGGTGCCGAGTACGATGACAGTGCCGCCGGTCATGTACTCGCAGCCATGGTCACCTACGCCTTCAACGACGGCCTGTGCGCCTGAGTTGCGCACGGCAAAGCGCTCTCCGGCGACGCCGCGGAAATAGGCTTCCCCCGCAACCGCACCGTAGAGTACGGCGTTGCCCGTAATGATGTTCTGCGCTGCGACGCCGCGGAATTTGGGCGACGGTTGCACGGTTATACGCCCACCCGACAGACCCTTGCCGCAATAGTCGTTGGTGTCGCCGATCAGATCCAGCGTGATGCCGCGCGACAGGAAGGCGCCCAGACTCTGCCCCGCTGATCCGGCAAAACGCACGCGGATCGTATCCTCAGGCAGGCCTTCATGGCCGTAGCGCGTGGCGACTTCGCCGGAGAGCATGGTGCCGACCGTGCGGTTGATGTTGCGGATGGGCATTTCGACGGTGACTTTCTCGCCGCGCTCGAGTGCTGGTGCCGCCAGTTCGATCAGCCGGTGATCCAGCGCCTTGTCGAGCCCGTGATCCTGAGCTTCGGTGTGGAAGCGGGAGACTTCGGGGCCGATCTGCGGCTGATGAAATATTCGGCCGAAATCGAGTCCCCGGGCTTTCCAGTGTTCAATACCTTTGCGCATGTCGAGCAGGTCGGAGCGCCCGATCAGGTCATCAAACCTGCGGATGCCCAGCTTGGCCATCAGTTCGCGGATTTCCTCGGCGACGAAGAAAAAGTAATTGATGAGATGCTCGGGCTTGCCGGCGAATTTCCGCCGCAACACCGGGTCCTGAGTGGCCACGCCTACCGGACAGGTGTTGAGGTGGCACTTGCGCATCATGATGCAGCCTTCGACCACCAGCGGTGCAGTGGCAAAACCAAACTCGTCGGCACCGAGCAGCGCGCCAATGATGACATCGCGCCCGGTCTTTATCTGGCCATCAACCTGCACGGCGATACGGCTACGCAGCCGGTTGAGTACCAGCGTCTGTTGGGTCTCGGCCAGGCCAAGCTCCCACGGCGTACCGGCATGTTTGATCGACGACCAGGGACTCGCGCCGGTCCCGCCGTCGTGACCGGAGATCGTCACGTGATCGGCCTTGGCCTTGGCGACGCCCGCAGTCACCGTGCCGACGCCGACTTCCGACACCAGCTTGACGCTGATCGACGCCCGGGGGTTGCTGTTCTTAAGGTCGTGGATCAGTTGTGCCAGATCCTCGATCGAATAAATGTCATGGTGCGGCGGCGGCGAAATCAACTCGACACCGGGTGTCGAGCAACGCAGTTCGGCGATATATTCGGAGACCTTGCGGCCGGGCAGCTGGCCGCCTTCGCCAGGCTTTGCGCCCTGTGCCATCTTGATCTGAATTTGCTCTGCGCTCGCCAGATACTCGGCGGTGACGCCGAAGCGGCCGGAAGCCACTTGTTTGATCTTTGACTTCAGCGAGTCACCGGCTTGGAGCTCAATGTCGCTTTCGATGCGATCCTGTCCGAGGCGGGAGGCCATGGTCTCGCCGGCCTTGATCGGGGCGTAGCGCTTGCGGTCTTCGCCGCCTTCGCCGGTATTGGATTTGCCGCCCAGCCGGTTCATTGCCACGGCGAGCGTGGTGTGCGCTTCCGTGGAGATCGAGCCCAACGACATGGCGCCGGTGGAAAAGCGCTTGACGATTTCCACCGCCGGCTCGACCTCGGCAATATCCACCGGCGTACAGCGGTTGAAGCGGAACTCGAACAACCCGCGGAATGTCATGTGCCGCTGTGATTGATCGTTGATGATGTTTGCATACTCGCGATAGGTAGTCGCGCTGTTGGCACGTGCCGCGTGCTGCAGTTTGGCGATCGCGTCCGGTGTCCACATATGCTCCTCGCCGCGTACCCGCCAGGCATACTCCCCACCGGCGTCCAGCGCACCCGCCAGTACAGGGTCGCCGCTGAACGCGGCCAGGTGGGTGCGTAGCGCTTCCTCAGCCACGTCGAACAGTCCAATGCCGCCGACATTGGAGGCGGTTCCGGTGAAATATTTGTCGACCAGCGGCTGCGACAGCCCGATGGCTTCGAATATTTGCGCCCCGGTATACGACATATACGTCGAAATGCCCATTTTCGACATGACCTTGCGCAGGCCCTTGCCTACGGATTTGACAAAATTCTTGATGGCTTTGTGGCCGTCGACATTGACGCCGAGCTGGCCGCTGTCGGCGACGTGAAGGATGCTTTCCAGCGCGAGATACGGATGCACGGCCTCGGCACCGTAACCCCCGAGCAACGCGAAATGATGCACTTCGCGCGCCGACCCGGTTTCGACAACCAGGCCGGCGCTGGTGCGCAAGCCCTTGTCGGTGAGGTGCTGGTGGATGGTCGAGAGCGCCAGTAATGCCGGAATCGCAACCATGTCGCGATCCACCTTGCGGTCGGAAATGATGAGGATGGAATACCCGGCGCGTACGGCATCTTCCGCCTGTGCCGCGAGGCTGGCGAGGCGGGCTTCGATGGCCTCCTTGCCCCAGGCCACCGGGTAGGTGATATCCAGTTCACAGGATTTGAACTTGCCGTCCGTGTAGCTTTCAATGTTGCGGATCTTCTCCATCTCGAAGAAGTCGAGCACCGGCTGGCTGACCTCGAGGCGGATCGGTGGATTCATTTCATCGACGCCAAGCAGGTTGGGTTTCGGGCCGATGAACGACACCAGGGAGGTCACCAGCTCCTCTCGGATCGGATCGATCGGCGGGTTTGTGACCTGCGCAAACAACTGCTTGAAATACTGATACAAGCTCTTGTTCTTTTTGGACAACACCGCTGGCGGGGAATCGTTCCCCATCGAACCTGTAGATTCTTCGCCATAGGCGGCCATCGGAATCATCAGGAACTTCAGGTCCTCCTGTGTGTAACCGAAGGCCTGCTGGCGATCGAGCAGCGGCACTGCGCTGCGTTCCGGTTGTACTTTCTGGCTTTCGACGTCGTCCAGTTTGACGCGAATGCGTTCCATCCACTCGACGTAGGGCTTGCTGGATGCCAGCGATTCCTTTAACTCCTCGTCATCGATGATGCGACCTTTCTCGAGGTCGACCAGGAACATCTTGCCGGGCTGTAAGCGCCATTTCTTGATGATTTTTTCTTCCGGGATCGGCAGGCAGCCGCACTCCGAGCCCATGATCACCAGGTCATCATCGGTCACGATGTAACGTGCAGGCCGCAGGCCGTTGCGATCGAGCGTGGCACCGATTTGCCGGCCGTCGGAGAAGGCGATTGCGGCGGGGCCGTCCCACGGCTCCATCATCGCTGCATGGTATTCATAGAATGCGCGGCGGCTCGCGTCCATCAGCGTGTGACCTTCCCACGCTTCGGGGATCATCATCATCATTGCATGGGCAATCGAATAGCCGCTCATCACCAGCAGTTCGAGTGCATTGTCGAATGACGCTGAATCCGACTGGCCCGGATAAATCAGCGGCCACAGCTTGTCGAGGTCCTTGCCCAGCGCGAGGCTGGAGATCGCACCCTGGCGCGCGCGTACCCAGTTCACGTTGCCGCGCAAGGTGTTGATCTCGCCGTTATGGGCGATCATCCGAAAGGGATGGGCGAGATCCCACGTTGGGAAGGTATTGGTCGAGAATCGCTGGTGTACCAGCGCCAGTGCCGACACCACACGCGGATCCAGCAGATCCCTGTAGTAGGTGCCGACTTGGGAGGGCAACAGCATGCCTTTGTAGACGATGGTGCGCGCCGACATCGATGGCACCCAGAATTCGGTGCCGTGTGCGAGTTTCAGCGCGCGGATGGCATGGCCCGCACTCTTGCGGATCACGTAGAGTTTGCGTTCTAGGGCATCAGTGACGCGAATCGCGGAGCTGCGGCCAATGAACACCTGGCGGATCACGGGCTCGACTTTTTTGACGGATTCGCCGAGATCCTCGCTGTCGACGGGCACGTCGCGCCAGCCGAGCACGCTTTGCCCCTCATCCTTGATTGCACGTTCGATTTCGTATTCGCAAGCGAACCGGGACGCCGGTTCGCGAGGCAGGAACACCATGCCGATGCCATACTGGCCGGCGGGTGGCAGCTTGACGCCTTGTTTGGCCATCTCTTCCCGGAAAAATGTATCCGGAATCTGGATCAGTATTCCGGCTCCGTCCGACGCTTTAGGATCCGCGCCGACCGCGCCGCGATGCGTCAGGTTGCGCAGGATGGTCAAGCCCTGGTCGATGATGTCGTGACTTTTCTTGCCCTTGATGTTCGCAACAAAACCGACGCCGCAGGCATCATGTTCATGGGCCCCGTCGTATAGGCCTTGGGGTTCCGGCAGATTTGGATGAGTCATCGGGCGCCTCGTCAAAAACGTATTGATAATCAAAGGGTTGAGCGCGATATTGCTGCGACGCCACAAATCCCAAAGCTCAATACGCGAAAAACGGAGTGAAACCCGATAAGTCTACCTGCATCAAGGGGTTGGTTCAACCGCCGGTGCCGGGAAACCCGCGAAAAAATCTCAGCTGACGTCGATAGCAAAGAGGCGTCGATGTTCGACGATTGCGTAACGGTCGGTCATGCCGGCGATGTAATCGGCAATCGCGCGGGGCGTGTCTTCTTGTGCTCGCGACTGGAATTCCGGGGGCAACAGCCCGGGCTCAGCCATGAACGCCTGAAATAAATCAGTGATTACCCGGCGGGCCTTGCTGCTCATCCGCGATACGCGGTAATGCCGATAGAGATTGGTGTGCAGAAACCGCTTCAATTCAGCTTGCTCGCGCTGGATGCGCTCCGAAAAGCGGATCATCGGTGGCGCGCGCCGGATGTCATCGACGGTTTCGGGCCCAAGGGTCCGGATATTCGCCGCGCTGTGGCGGATCAGGTCGGTCACCAGCGTATCGATCATCCGGCGTACAGTTTCATGCACCAGACGGCGGCCCTCAATTCTGGGGAATTCGCGGAGCACCATGCGCATATGGCGTCGGAAAATGGCAACGGTGGATAACTGCTCCATGTCCAGCAGTCCGGAGCGCAAGCCATCGTCGACATCGTGATTGTTATAGGCGATTTCATCTGCCAAGTTGGCAATCTGGGCCTCAAGACCGGGCCGCTGACGTTTGATGAACCGCTCCCCAACATCGCCCAGCGTCCGCGCATTTTTCAGCGCGCAGTGTTTGAGTATGCCTTCCCGGGTTTCAAACGTCAGGTTAAGTCCGTCGAAAGCGCCGTAGCGTTGTTCCAGTACATCGACAACGCGCAGCGATTGCAGGTTATGTTCGAAACCGCCGTAAGGTTTCATGGAGGCATTTAACGCGTCCTGTCCGGTATGGCCAAATGGCGTGTGGCCAAGGTCATGCGCCAGTGTAATGGCTTCTGTCAGATCCTCGTCAAGGCGCAGGTGGCGCGCTACAGAGCGCCCGATTTGCGCGACTTCCAGGCTGTGCGTCAGACGGGTGCGGAACAGGTCGCCTTCATGATTGACAAAAACCTGGGTTTTATACTCGAGACGGCGGAACGCGGTGGAATGAATGATGCGGTCACGGTCGCGCTGATACTCCGACCGTCCACGCGGTGCCGGCTCGCGGAAACGTCGCCCGCGAGAATTCGTCGGATTTGCCGCATAGGGTACCTTGTCAGCTGCCATCGACGCCTGCTCCGTTCAACACAGCGTCCAACACATCGCGGGGCACGGCGTCACTGATGAACGCGTCTCCGATGTCTCGCAGCAATATGAACCGGATTTTTCCACCTTCGACTTTCTTGTCATGCCCCATCAGCTCCAAGTAGCGATCCGCCCCCAACCGCGGACCCGCTACCGGCAGTCGTGCGCGGCGTAGCACGTTTACGATACGGTCGACGCAGCCGGCATCGAGCAGCCCCAACCGCTGTGATACCCGGGCCGCGATGACCATGCCGGCAGCGACGGCTTCGCCATGCAGCCACTTGCCGTAACCCAGCCCCGACTCGATTGCGTGGCCGAACGTGTGGCCGAAATTGAGCAATGCACGCACGCCTTCCTCACGCTCATCGCTGGCTACCACGATCGCCTTGTTGCGGCAGGAGATTTCGATGGCATGAATCAGTGCCTCGGTGTCGCGGGCTATCAGGCAGTCTATATTCGCCTCGATCCAATCGAAAAATCCGCGATCACCAATTAGTCCGTATTTGATGATTTCGGCGATTCCTGCCGACAACTCGCGGTCCGGCAGCGTTTGCAGCGTGTCAGTGTCAGCGATTACCGCCCTGGGCTGGTAAAAAGCCCCGATCATGTTCTTCCCCAGAGGGTGGTTGATCGCTGTTTTTCCGCCGACAGACGAATCGACCTGAGCGAGCAGGGTGGTGGGAACTTGGATGAATGGTGCGCCGCGTTGAAACACCGCTGCTGCGAAGCCGGCGAGATCCCCGATAACACCCCCGCCCAGCGCGATTAGCGTGGTCTTGCGCTCGGCATGATGTGTCAGCAGGGCGTCGAATACCCGGTTGAGCGTGCGCCAATCCTTGTGCTCTTCTCCGTCAGGCAGCACGATCGACTGCACTGCGACCTGCCGTTCTATGAGACTGGCCCGCAAAATTTCCAGGTAGAGTGGGGCGACGACGGTGTTGGTGATAATCACGGCCTTGCGTTGCGGCAGATGCTGTGCGATCAATTCACCGCGCGCCAGCAAGCCTGGCCCGATGTGGATCGGATAGCTGCGATCCGCAAGACTGACATTCAGTGACTTAACGGGATTCTGTGCTGCCATGCTGTGGTTCCGTCAGGCGTGCGGGCTCGGGCTGGTAGCCGGTACCAACTCGGCGAGCAGTTTCTGAATCTGAGTCGTCAGCGTGCCTACGCTCTGAGTGCCAGTATCGACTATCAGGTCCGCCACTTCAGAGTAGAGCCGGTCACGTTGCGCATGGAGTTCTCGCAGTGTCGTCAGGGGATTCGCAGTTCGCAACAACGGGCGGTTGCGGTCGCGCCGGGTGCGCCGCCAAAGATCTTCCGGCGTTGCTCGCAGGTAAATGACGCAACCGTGTTGTTTTAGTCTGGCGCGATTGGCTGGAGACAGCACTGCGCCGCCACCCGTTGCGAGAACGACCCCGTGCATTGCAGTGAGTTTTTCGATAATTTTCTCCTCACGCGCGCGAAATCCGGATTCGCCTTCAATGTCGAAAATTACCGGGATCTTGACGCCCGTTGCGCGTTCGATTTCAGCATCCGCGTCGAAAAAGTCCTTGTGCACGCGCTTTGCCAACATGCGGCCCACGGAGGTCTTGCCGGCACCCATCAGGCCGACCAGAAAAATATTCTCCTGGTCGATGACAGGGGACCGCTGCGGACTGTCGAGCTTGGGCATGGAGTGATTCTAACGGAAGCGTCGCTGGGACCGGGTCGCGGATTAAAAACAAAAAGGGCGGCGCCGCAGCGTCGCCCTTGATGCGGATCGCTCCGAGTTAACGTAGCGACACGCCGTCCTTCAGTACCTTCGGTGAAATGAAGATCAGCAGCTCCCGGCGGTCATCGACGCGCTGGTTGTTTTTGAACAGAAAACCCATAAAGGGCAGGTCACCGAGCACCGGCACCTTGGTCGTTGTCGACCGCTCATCCTGCGTGTAGATCCCGCCTATAACGACAGTGCCGCCATTCTCGACCAGCACCTCGGTCACGACCTGCTTGGTATCGATGGAAGGGCCGGACAACGTGTTCTGGCCGACGCTGTCCTTGTTCACCTTCAGGCTCATGATCACGTTGTCGTCTGGCGTGATCTGTGGCTTGACTTTCAGCGACAAGGTGGCTTTACGGAAAGACACCGCCGTGGCGCCACTGGAAGTGGCCTGTTGATAAGGAATCTCGGTGCCCTGCTCGATCGTAGCTTCGATCTTGTCGGCCGTAATCACGCGCGGGCTGGAGATGATCTTGCCCTTGCCGTCGGCCTGCAATGCTGACAACTCGAGGTTCAGGAACTTCGTTCGAGAGTCGTTGAATAGCAGGAACGAGAACACGCCGGGACTGGCACCGGAGAGGCCTTGCGCGGGCAGATTAACGAACAGGCTCTCGTTGAACGGCGGGGCGGTGGTGCTTTGGCCAGTGGCCGCCGCTGTCGAGGCGAGGCTGCCGCCAATAAGTCCACTAGTGGAGGTCCCGCTGCTGGGGACACTGAAACCCCTGCCCCCGGCGTCGTTATAACCGAGGCGCGCACCAAGGTTACGGCTGAAAGTATCATTTGCCTCAACGATGCGCGATTCGATCATTACCTGGCGAACGGGGATATCGATCTGCTTCAGCAATTTCCGGATTTCCTCAAGCCGGGAGGGCGTGTCCTGTACGAAAACCGTGTTGGTGCGAACGTCGACCACGGCGCTGCCACGCTTCGACAGGATTTTCTGCGCAGGATCCGACAACAGTTTCTGGAATTCGGCGGCCTTCTGGTAATTGACCTGCATGCTCTCGGTGCGCAGCGGTTCAAGGTCGGAAATTTGCGCACGGGCCTCCAGTGCGAGCTTCTCGCGGGTCGCCAGTTCGTCGCGCGGTGCAATCCAGACCACGTTGCCGGTCTTGCGCATGTCCAGGCCCTTGCTCTGCAAAATAATGTCCAGGGCCTGATCCCACGGCACATCCTTGAGGCGCAAGGTCAGGCTGCCGCCAACCGTGTCACTAGTGATCACATTGAGCCCGGTGAAATCAGCAATGACCTGCAGCACAGCCCGGACTTCAACGTTCTGGAAGTTCAGCGAAAGTTTTTCCCCGACAAACCCAGGTTGCACCAGCCGGTTGGCATCATCTGCCACTTTTTTGACTTCAAGAATAAAGCGATTGTCCGTCTGATAGGCCGAATGCTCCCAAGCGCCGCGCGGTGTAATCACCATGCGGGTGTTGTTGCCTTGGGTAAACGTTTCTATGGTGTCGACCGGCGTCCCAAAGTCGACCACGTCCAGCCGGCGTTCGAGATTCTTCGGAACAGCAGTGTTGAGAAAATCGACGATCAGTGAGCGACCCTGAGTCCGCAGGTCAATGCCAACTTGCTTGTCGGAAAGGTCGACTACGACCCTGCCCTCGCCTGCACGCCCGCGGCGAAAATCAATGTCACGCAAGCTGTGTTTGCTGTCACCGGGCTGCGCCTGTGCAAAAGTCTGAGCCGGCGCTGCCGAGGAGGCGCTCGCCGATGCAGCGCCGCTGAGCGTAATCAGGATCGTATTGCCCTCGATCTTTGCGTCATAACTCAGAGGACGTGCGGTTTCAAGCACAATGCGCGAGCGGTTGCCGGCCTGAACGATATTGATGCGGCGGACATCACCTTCCCCGATTTCCTGCACGTTTTTGCCGGAGCCGTTGGTCGTTTCCAGAAAATCAAAGGCAATACGTGGCGGGTTGTTTACCGAAAAGCTTGCCGGCGCCGCCACCGGTACATTTTTCAGCGTGACCCTGAGCAGCGTGGTCCCACCCTGTTGTCCGGATACATTGACGGATTCAATGCTGTTCTGCGCAAGTGCTGTTGTTGTCATCAGAGCGAAACCCGCCGCGGTGACGAGGCCGGAAACACGAGTCATGAACTTGAAAAACCGAATCATTTCTTACCCTCCTGTTCTTGCAGCTGCAGCGCCTGGTCTTTTTCTTCCCAGTTGCCGCCGCTGTCCTGAACGATTTCCTTCAGTTTGATGTCTGTTTCCGT
>RPOR01000004.1 GCA_003820645.1 Betaproteobacteria bacterium | reverse complement strand
GACAACATTTCGATCACGGTGGCGCTGATTCAGCCCATCGCGATGGAAGAGGGGCTGCGTTTTGCCATCCGCGAGGGTGGCCGGACCGTCGGCGCCGGCGTCGTGGCAAAGGTGATCGAGTAAAAAATGGCTGCCCTGAAAAGTCAGAAAATACGCATACGCCTCAAGGCGTTCGACTATCGTCTCATTGACCAGTCGGCGCAGGAAATCGTTGAGACGGCAAAACGCACCGGTGCCGTGGTCAAGGGCCCGATTCCGCTGCCGACGCGCAAGCAGCGGTTCGATCTGTTGCGCTCGCCCCATGTCAACAAGACCTCACGTGAGCAGTTGGAAATCCGCAGTCATCTGCGGTTGATGGACATTATTGATCCCACGGACAAGACGGTCGACGCGCTGATGAAGCTCGACTTGCCCGCGGGTGTGGACGTAGAAATCAAGTTGTAACGGTGTGAAGCCGGCGCTGCGGCGCCTGGATTCGCGAATGGAATTGCCGGCCAATTGCAGTCGGCGCCTTTTTAAAAAAGGTAATTAAAACATGAGCTTAGGATTAGTCGGCCGCAAAGTCGGCATGACACGGATATTCACCGACGACGGTGACACCATTCCGGTGACAGTCGTCGATGTATCGAATAACCGCGTGTCACAAGTCAAGACGCCCGAGACCGATGGCTACGCCGCAGTGCAGCTGGCGTTCGGCAAACGCCGTGCCTCGCGCGTGCGCAAGCCCGCGGCGGGGCATTATGCCAAGGCCGGGGTCGAGGCCGGACAGGTGCTGCGGGAGTTTCCTGTGACCCCCGAGAAACTGGCTGAACTCAAAGTCGGAACTACGGTAGCCGCGACCATTTTCGAGGTTGGCCAGTACGTCGACGTCACCGGTGTGTCGCAGGGCAAAGGTTTTGCCGGCGTCATCAAGCGGCATAACTTCTCGTCCAACCGGGCGAGCCACGGCAACTCGGTTTCACATAACAAACCGGGCTCAATCGGCATGGCGCAGGACCCGGGCCGCGTGTTTCCCGGCAAGAAGATGCCCGGACACATGGGGGCGGTGACGCGAACCGAGCAGTCCCTGAAAATCGTGCGCATCGACGCAGAGCGGAATCTGCTGCTGATCCGCGGTGCAGTTCCCGGTTCACGCGGTGGCGACGTGATGGTTCGCCCGGCGGTACGTGCAAGACGCGCTCCGGCAGTCAAACAGGGCGGCAAAGCCGCCACGGCGAAGTAGAGGCGGTGCGCAATGGAACTTAACGTAATCAACGAGCAGGGCAAACCTACCGCCAAGTTGGCGGCATCGGATGCTGCGTTCGGCCGCGAATACAACGAGGCACTGGTGCATCAGGTCGTCACAGCCTATCTTGCCAACGCACGGCTGGCCACGCGGGCGCAGAAGGATCGCGGTACCGTCAAGCATTCGACCAAGAAACCCTGGCGCCAGAAGGGCACCGGGCGGGCACGCGCCGGCATGACTTCCAGCCCGCTGTGGCGTGGCGGTGGCCGGACCTTTCCCAACTCGCCCGATGAGAATTACTCGCACAAGCTCAATCGCAAAATGTACCGCGCCGGGATGCTCTCGATCCTGTCGCAACTGGCCCGCGAAGATCGTCTTGTGGTCGTCGACAAGTTCACTGTCGATGCACCCAAGACCAAAATGCTTGCCCAGAAACTGCAGGGCATGGGTATGGACAGCGTGCTGATCATTACCGACAGCCTTGACGAGAACCTGCGGCTCTCGTCGCGTAATTTGCCCAACGTCATGGTGGTGGAAGTCGGCCACGCGGATCCGGTCAGCCTGATCCGTCACGGCAAAGTACTGATGACGAAGGGTGCTGTGGGCAAGATTGAGGAGTTGCTGGCATGAGCGCATTTAGCACCGAACGGCTGACCCAGGTCCTGCTTGCTCCGGTGATTTCGGAAAAGAGCACGTTTGTCGCCGAAAAACACAATCAGGTGGTTTTCCGCGTCGCGCGTGATGCGACCAAGCCGGAAATCAAGGCCGCGGTCGAAGCAATGTGGAGCAAGAAGGACGAGAAAGTTGAAGTCCAGAATGTCCGCATCGTCAACGTTCGCGGCAAGGAAAAGCGCTTTGGCCGGTTCATCGGCCGACGCAACCAGTGGAAAAAAGCCTACGTCTGTCTCAAAGCAGGCCAGGAAATCAACTTTGCTGAAGCGGAGGTCAAATAATGCTGATCAAGGTCAAACCGACTTCTCCGGGCCGTCGCGGTCTGGTCAAGGTTGTTACCCCGGGCCTGCACAAGGGCAAACCGGTTGCCAGTCTGGTCGAAAGGCAGTCGAAGAAATCGGGGCGCAATGCGCACGGTCGCATTACGATGCGTCATCATGGCGGCGGGCATAAGCAGCATTATCGTGCAGTCGACTTCAAGCGCAACAAGGATGCCATTCCGGCGAAAGTGGAGCGGATCGAATACGATCCTAACCGCAGCGCGCATCTGGCGTTGCTGTGCTACGCTGATGGCGAGCGACGCTATGTCATTGCCACTCGCGGGCTCAGTGCCGGCATGCAGGTGATTTCCGGGGCCGAGGCTCCGATCAAGCCGGGTAATGCGCTGCCGCTGAAGAACATCCCCGTTGGCACCACCATTTGCTGTGTGGAAATGCTCCCCGGCAAGGGCGCCCAACTTGCGCGTGCTGCCGGAACTTCGATTCAATTGCTGGCTCGTGAGGGCGAATACGCGCAATTGCGGCTGCGGTCCGGAGAGATCCGTAAAGTTCACGTGAACTGCCGTGCCACTATCGGCGAGGTCGGCAATGAAGAGCACTCGCTGGAGTCGATAGGTAAGGCCGGCCGCGTGCGCTGGCGCGGCATTCGTCCTACGGTGCGCGGTGTTGCGATGAACCCGATTGACCATCCGCACGGCGGCGGCGAGGGCCGGACGGCAGCAGCGCAGGCCCCGGTGAGTCCCTGGGGCGTCATGTGCAAAGGTTACAAGACGCGCAAGAACAAACGCACTAGCGGCATGATCATTCGTCGCCGTAATGCGAAAGCCACGGCTTAAGGGGTAGAGATGTCACGTTCCATAAAAAAAGGTCCGTTCGTTGATCACCATCTGATGCAAAAGGTGGAGACCGCGCGGGCTGGCTCTGACAAGCGTCCGATCAAGACTTGGTCGCGGCGTTCCACGATACTTCCGGATTTCGTCGGCCTGACAATCGCCGTGCACAACGGCAAACAGCACGTGCCGGTTTATGTGACCGAAAACATGGTTGGCCACAAGTTGGGTGAATTCGCCCATACGCGAGTATTCAAGGGGCATTCGAAAGCCGGTGGCGCATCAGCGACCGGTGACAAGAAGGCCGCCCCTACTCCGGCGGCCAAGTAAGGTAAATCGAAATGAATACCACAGCAAAACTGCACGGCGTCAGGCTCTCGGCGCAAAAAGGGCGTCTGGTTGCGGACTTGATCCGCGGCAAGACCGTCGAGAACGCGCTCAATATTCTTAATTTTTCGCCCAAAAAGGGTGCCGTGATCATCCGGAAAGTGCTTGAATCCGCGATCGCCAATGCCGAGCACAATGACGGCGCTGATATCGATGAACTCAAGATCACGCATATTTGCGTGGAAAAGGGCCCGGTAATGAAGCGCTTCTCGTCGCGAGCAAAAGGTCGGGGCGTACGCATTTTGAAACCGACGTGCCACGTTTTTGTCACCGTCGGCGACGGAAGGAAATAATATATGGGCCAAAAAATTCATCCGACCGGGTTCCGTCTGGCGTTCAACCGGAACTGGGCTTCGCGCTGGTACGCGAACAACAAGAACTTCGCGGGCATGCTTCTCGAAGATATCAGGGTCCGCGAATATCTCAAGGAGCGGCTGTCACAGGCAGCCGTGTCGCGCATCGTCATCGAGCGTCCGGCGAAAAATGCGCGGATTACGGTGTTCAGTGCCCGTCCCGGCATGGTGATTGGCAAGAAGGGCGAAGACATCGAACGCCTGAAGGCTGACCTGCAGAAGATGCTCGGTGTTCCGGTGCATGTGAATATCGAGGAAGTACGCAAACCCGAACTCGATGCGCAACTTATTGCAGACTCGATCGTCCAGCAGTTGCAGAAGCGGATCATGTTCCGGCGCGCGATGAAGCGGGCCATCACCAATGCGATGCGACTTGGCGCACAGGGGATCAAGATCATGAGTGCCGGCCGGCTAAATGGTATCGAGATTGCGCGGACCGAGTGGTATCGCGAAGGACGCGTGCCTTTGCATACCCTGCGTGCGGACATCGACTACGGATTTTCCGAAGCGAAGACCAGCTACGGCGTCATCGGGGTCAAGGTTTGGGTGTTCAAGGGCGAAGTGATCGGCAAGAACGAACACCCGGGGCTTGCCCAATTATCCGCGCCAGCTGAGGAGCCGGCACCTCCGCCCGCACGCAAGCCGCGGCGGACAACTGCAAAGACAGGAGCAAAACGTGCTACAGCCAGCCAGGCGTAAATACCGCAAGGAGCAAAAGGGCCGGAATACCGGCGTTGCGACTCGCGGCAACAAGGTGAGTTTCGGCGAATACGGACTCAAGGCGATCGGCCGTGGTCGCCTGACCGCCCGCCAGATTGAGGCAGCGCGCCGTGCAATGACGCGGCACATCAAGCGCGGCGGCCGGATCTGGATCCGCATTTTCCCGGACAAGCCGATTTCCCGGAAACCGGCTGAAGTGCGCATGGGCAACGGCAAGGGAAACCCGGAGTACTGGGTTGCCGAGATTCAGCCGGGCAAGGTTTTGTATGAAATGGACGGCGTCAACGAAATCATCGCCAAAGAGGCATTTCGCCTTGCGGCGGCGAAGTTGCCGATTGCGACGACATTTGTCCACCGCCTGGTAGGAGGCTAGATCATGAAGGCGAGCGAATTGACGGCGAAAAGCCCGGAAGAATTGCGCAAGGAACTCGAGTCCCTGCTCAAGGCGCAGTTTTCCATGCGTATGCAGAAGGCAACACAGCAGTTATCGAACACCAGCCAGCTGCGCAAGGTTCGGCGCGATATCGCGCGAGTGCGCACGGTGCTGGGAACCAAAGCATAACGGGTAGGGTTCAATATGACGGAATCAAATAAACGAACGCTGACAGGACGCGTAGTCAGTGACAAGATGGACAAGACGGTGACCGTACTTGTCGAACGGCGAGTCAAGCATCCCTTGCTGGGGAAGTTCATCACGCGCTCAAAGAAGTATCACGCGCACGATGCCAACGACGAATACAGGGAAGGCGATACCGTGTTGATCGAGGAGTGCCGCCCCATCGCTAAAACCAAGGCGTGGCGGGTGACCAAGCTCGTGGAGAAATCGCGGAGCATGTAATTGCCGCTTGCGTAACAGGCATTTCTAACTGTATACTTATCGGCTGTATTTTCCGCCTTGCGCTCCGCTGGCGGTGAACTTGCCCGAACGGGCTCCAAGACTGGCCTTCCATGCTTCAAGGGTGGCCAAGTTGGGGAAAGATAAGCAGGAACAACCATGATTCAGATGCAATCCATACTGGACGTTGCTGACAACACGGGTGCACGCGCTGTCATGTGCATCAAGGTGCTTGGCGGATCAAAGCGTCGTTACGCCGGTATCGGCGACATTATCAAGGTCAGCATCAAGGAGGCTGCGCCGCGCGGGCGAGTGAAAAAAGGCGAGGTTTACAACGCCGTGGTTGTGCGTACCGCCAAAGGCGTGCGTCGCAATGATGGATCGTTGTTGAAGTTTGACGGCAATGCGGCAGTGTTGCTGAATCAGAAACTTGAACCCATCGGTACCCGGATTTTTGGACCGGTGACCCGCGAACTGCGCACCGAGCGGTTCATGAAAATCGTATCTCTTGCCCCGGAAGTGTTGTAGAGGACGTATAGGCATATGCGCAAGATCAAGAAAGGCGACGACGTGGTCGTCCTTACCGGCCGAGACCGCAGCAAACGCGGGACGGTGTTGCGAATCGTAGACGATGAACATCTGCTCGTCGAGGGCATCAATCGCGTCAAGAAACACCAGCGGCCGAACCCGGCCAAAGGTGAGACCGGCGGCATCATCGACAAGGAAATGCCGATTCATGTGTCGAATGTGGCGTTGTTTAATCCCGTAACCAAGAAGGCCGACCGAGTTGGAGTCAGGCAACTGGACGACGGGCGTCGCGTTCGGTATTTCAAGTCAAATGGCGAAGTGGTTGATGTATGAGCGCGGATAAAAAAGACACCAAAAAAGCAAAGCCGGCGAAGGACACCAAGGCGGCGCCGGTCAAGAAGGCGGCGAAAGAGCCCAAGGCCGCGGCTGCTGCGAGCGCCGCTGCGAAGCAGGGTAAGCCGGACCGTCCCTCTGCGCCGGCGCGGCTGAGTACCTATTACAAGGATACTGTCGCCAAGGAGTTGACTCAGAAATTCGGCTACAAGAGCCCGATGCAGGTGCCGCGGATCGAGAAAATCGTCCTTAACATGGGCGTGGGTGAAGCGGTTGCCGACAAAAAAATCATGGACAACGCCGTCGGTGACATGACAAAAATTGCAGGGCAGAAACCGCTGGTAACCAACTCGCGCAAAGCGATCGCGAATTTCAAGATCCGCGAAGGTTACCCGGTGGGTTGCAAGGTGACTCTCCGTGGTGCACGGATGTATGAATTCCTGGACCGCCTCGTCAATATCGCGATGCCGCGCATCCGCGATTTTCGTGGAATTTCGGCGCGCAGTTTTGACGGGCGCGGAAATTACAACATGGGCGTCAAGGAGCAGATCATTTTCCCGGAGATCGAATATGACAAGATCGACGCTCTGCGCGGGATGAACATCACGATTACAACGACAGCAAAGTCCGACGAAGAAGCCCGGGCGCTGCTTTCCGCTTTCAAATTTCCTTTCCGGAACTGAGGAAAACCGTATGTCCAAGCTTGCACTGATAAACCGTGATCAGAAGCGCCGCAAGACCGTAAAGAAGTACGCGGCCAAGCGGGCAGAACTGCAGGCGCTCGTCGACGATCAGAAGCTCGCTCCTGAAGATCGCTACGAAGCACGCCTGAAGCTGCAGAAACTGCCGCGGAACGCGAGTCCCGTCCGGCTGCGCAATCGTTGCGCACTGACCGGTCGCCCGCGTGGTGTGTATCGCAAGTTTGGGCTGGCTCGGGGAAAACTGCGCGAGATTGCCATGCGCGGAGAGATCCCGGGCGTAATCAAGGCTAGCTGGTAAGACAGGCTGCAGGAGAACTTTGCATGAGCATGAATGATCCGATTTCCGACATGCTGACCCGCATCCGCAATGCGCAGCAGGCGGAGAAGGAGTCCGTGTCGATGCCTTCGAGCAAGCTCAAGGTAGCGATCGCCAAGGTCCTGAAGGACGAGGGTTACATTGAGGAATTCGCCGTGCGTGGCGAAACCTCCAAGCCGGTGCTCGAGGTCAACCTCAAGTATTATGCCGGACGCCCGGTGATCGAAAAAATAGAGCGCGTGAGTCGTCCAGGCTTGCGCATTTACAAACCCAGCCGTGACATTCCGCGCGTGATGAACGGCCTCGGCGTTGCCATTGTCTCCACCCCGCAAGGCGTGATGACCGATCGCAAAGCGCGAGGTATGGGCATCGGTGGCGAAGTGCTCTGCATCGTGGCGTAACGGAGACGAGCGATGTCCAGAGTCGGAAGCAGTCCGGTCACGTTGCCGGAAAAAATTGAAGTCACGATTAATGACGACCTGATTTCGGTCAAGGGTCCTCTTGGCACGTTGGCGCAGCAGATCACGCCCAACGTCAAGGTGGAGAAGATTGAGAATCGCCTCGAAATCAAGGTCAACGACAATTCGCGGCAGGCCAACGCCATCAGCGGCACATTGCGCGCGCTCGTTGCAAACATGGTTCAGGGTGTGAGCCGCGGCTTTGAAAAGAAGCTCACGCTGGTTGGTGTGGGTTACCGCGCGCAGGCGCAGGGCGATAAGCTCAACCTGACGCTGGGCTTTTCGCATCCGGTGGTCCATCAACTGCCGAAAGGCGTGAAGGCCGAGACGCCAACCCAGACTGAAATTATTATCAAGGGCGCGGACAAGCAACAGGTCGGCCAGGTTGCTGCCGACGTTCGTAGTTACCGGCCACCGGAGCCCTACAAGGGCAAGGGTGTGCGTTATGCCGATGAGCGCATTGTGCTCAAGGAAACGAAGAAGAAGTAGGCGGACAGAATATGTTTGACAAGAAAGAAGCGCGCCTGCGGCGCGCACGCAGCGCGCGAGCCAAGATTGCTGAACTCAAGGCGGTACGGCTTACCGTCTACCGTTCCAACAGCCATATCTATGCGCAGGTCATTGATGCCAGCGGATCGAAAGTGCTCGCGAGCGCTTCGACCTCTGAAAAGGAAGTGCGGACAGCGGTGCCGAAAGGCGGCAGCGCGGCTGCGGCAGCAGCGATCGGCAAGCGTATTGCCGAACGTGCAAAGCAGGCCGGCGTGGAGAAGGTCGCTTTTGACCGCTCCGGTTATAAATATCACGGTCGGGTGAAAGCGTTGGCGGAAGCCGCGCGTGAAGCCGGACTGCAGTTCTGACGGAGCGGCGCATGGCAAAAATGCAGGCAGGAAAGATGCAAACCGGCGAAGACCGAGGTGACGGGCTGCGTGAAAAGATGGTGGCCATCAATCGCGTAACCAAAGTCGTCAAGGGCGGCCGGGTAATGGGTTTTGCGGCACTGACCGTCGTCGGCGACGGGGACGGCAGCATCGGTATGGGCAAGGGCAAGGCACGCGAGGTTCCGGTCGCCGTGCAAAAGGCCATGGAAGAAGCGCGCCAGAAAATGGTCAAAGTCCAGCTGAAAAACGGAACGTTGCAGCATGCCGTAATGGGGCGCCATGGCGCCTCCCGAGTCTACATGCAGCCGGCCTCCGACGGCACTGGAATCATTGCCGGTGGCCCGGTGCGCGCGGTGCTGGAAGTCATGGGCGTTGCCAACATCCTTGCCAAATGCATCGGTTCGACCAACCCCTATAACATCGTGCGCGCGACGATCAACGGGTTGACTGCAATGAATACCCCGGCCGAGATCGCTGCAAAACGCGGCAAGCCGGTTGAAGACATCCTCGGATAAACCATGGCCAAGACACAAGGTAACACTCAGGGCAAGACCATCAGGGTCACGCTGGTGCGCAGCCTGATCGGCACCCGGCCCGAACACCGGACATCGGTCCGTGGCCTCGGGTTGCGGCGCATCAACCATACGGTTGAACTTGTTGATACTCCGGCGGTACGCGGGATGATCAACAAAGTGTCTTATCTCGTTCGCTGTGAGGCCTAAATGGAACTGAACAAGATCAAACCCGCCGCCGGCGCCAAGCGCAGCAAGAAGCGCGTCGGCCGCGGCATCGGTTGCGGCTCGGGCAAGACCGCCGGACGCGGTCATAAGGGACAGAAAGCACGTGCAGGCGGTTTCCACAAGGTCGGTTTCGAAGGCGGCCAAATGCCGCTGCATCGCCGGCTGCCCAAGCGCGGTTTTCATTCGCTTTCCGCCGGTGAAACGGCCGAGGTGCGCCTGGATACCCTGCACAAACTGAAGATCGACACCATAGACCTCGCTGCGCTCAAGCAGGCGGGCGTGGTGCCCAAGATGGCCGTCCGCGCCAAGGTGATACTCGCCGGCGAACTCAAGCGCAAGATCGCACTCAAGGGCGTGCTCGCCAGCAAGGGTGCACGCGAGGCCATCGAACGTGCCGGAGGCAGCGTCGACCAACCTGCAACCGATAAGGCCGGGAGCTGAGCTTGGCTGTTGGTGCCGCACTGTCGGGCTCGGGCAAATTTGGCGACCTCAAGCGTCGCCTGTTGTTCTTGGTGGGTGCGCTGATCGTATTCCGCATCGGGTCCTACATTCCGGTACCTGGCATCGATCAGGCCCAGCTGGCTGAGCTGTTTCGTTCGCAGCGGGGCGGCATTCTGGACATGTTCAACATGTTCTCGGGCGGCGCGCTGTCGCGCTTTTCGATTTTTACGTTGGGCATCATGCCGTACATATCGGCATCGATCATCATGCAGTTGATGACCGTGGTGTCACCGACTCTCGAGGCCTTGAAGAAGGAAGGCGAGTCGGGGCGCCGGAAAATTACGCAATACACCCGGTATGGCACTGCGGCGCTTGCGATAGTGCAGGGGTTGGCGATAGCGATTGCATTCGAGCAGCAAAAAGTGGCATTGGATCCGGGCCTGATGTTTCGCTTGACGGCGATGATGACCTTGGTGACCGGCACCATGTTCCTGATGTGGTTGGGGGAGCAGATTACCGAGCGCGGCATCGGCAACGGCATCTCGCTGATCATCTTCGCCGGCATCGCTTCGGGGTTCCCGCAGGCAGTTGGCGGTACCCTGGAACTGGCGCGGACCGGGGCATTTTCGATCCCGTTTGTGCTGTTCATATTTGTACTGGTGGTTGCAGTAACTGCGTTCGTCTGTTTTGTCGAAAAGGGGCAGCGCAAGATCCTGGTGAATTACGCAAAACGTCAAGTCGGCCGCAAGGTCTACGGCGGACAGTCATCACACTTGCCGCTGAAACTGAATATGTCGGGCGTGATCCCGCCGATTTTTGCTTCGAGCATCATCCTGTTCCCGGGCACTGTAGCCGGCTGGCTCGGTGAAAACGAGGGCATGGCGTGGCTCAAGAGCGTCGCGGGGGTGTTGCATCCCGGACAGCCGATTTACACGCTGTTTTATGCCGCTGCCATCATCTTTTTCTGTTTTTTCTACACGGCCCTGGTGTTCAATCCGAAGGAGACTGCGGAGAATCTGAAAAAGAGCGGTGCGTTCGTTCCGGGTATACGACCCGGTGACCAGACGGCGCGATACGTCGAAAAAGTCACGATGCGCCTCACGCTGGCCGGGGCGTTATACGTCACGCTGGTCTGCCTGGTTCCGGAGTTGCTGATTGTCTGGAAAAACGTGCCGTTCTATTTCGGCGGCACTTCGCTGTTGATCATCGTGGTGGTGACCCTCGATTTCATGGCACAGGTGCAGGCTTATGTGATGTCGCATCAATACGAAAGTCTGCTGAAGAAAGCAAACTTTAAGGGCGGTGTGTTTCCGACGCGGTAAATGGCGAAAGAAGACACGATAGAGATGCAGGGGGAGATCGTCGAAACCCTGCCTAACGCAACGTTTCGGGTGAAGTTGGAGAATGGCCATGTTGTGCTTGGCCATATCTCGGGGAAAATGCGCATGCACTACATTCGCATTCTGCCCGGGGATAAAGTGACGGTGGAACTGACGCCCTACGATTTGAACAAGGGGCGCATCATTTTCCGGGCGAAATAGGCGGGCAAGGGAAAGAGGTATGACATGAAAGTACAGGCATCAGTAAAGCGCATGTGCCGCAATTGCAAGGTTGTGAAGCGCAATGGCGTGGTCCGCGTGATCTGCAAGGATCCGCGACACAAGCAGCGCCAGGGTTGACGGTTCGTTGAATATGAGCCTGTCAAAAGTTATAATTTACAGTTTTTCATCGGTGGGGTAACAGATGGCCCGCATAGGTGGCGTCAACATACCAAATCATCAGCACGCTGAAGTCGCGCTGACGGCGATCTACGGTATCGGTCGCAGCCGTGCCCGCGCGATTTGCGCGGCGGCTGGGGTCGGCACCGCAACCAAAATGAAGGATCTGTCAGACTCGGACATGGAGAAACTGCGCGAGCAGGTAGCGAAGTTCACCACGGAAGGTGACCTGCGCCGCGAAGTATCCATGAACATCAAGCGCCTGATGGACCTTGGCACCTGGCGCGGCAAGCGTCACCGTGCTGGACTGCCCCTGCGCGGGCAGCGCACGCGTACCAACGCGCGCACGCGCAAGGGTCCGCGCAAGGCTGCAGTGAAAATCCAGCGGCCGACCGCTGCGTAACAGAGAGTGACTATTTATGGCTAAGGCAAGCACCAGGGTTCGCAAGAAGGTCAAGAAAAACGTGGCGGAAGGCGTGGCGCACGTGCACGCGTCGTTCAACAATACCATCGTCACCATTACTGACCGCCAGGGCAATGCTCTGGCCTGGGCAACTTCGGGTAGCAACGGGTTCAAGGGTTCGCGGAAGTCGACCCCGTTTGCGGCACAGATCGCCGCAGAAAAAGCAGGGCGTCTCGCGCAGGAGTGCGGCGTGAAAAACCTGGAGGTGCTCATCAAGGGCCCGGGACCCGGACGTGAGTCCGCAGTGCGCGCGCTGAACGCAGTTGGTTTCAAGATCACCAGCATCTCGGATGTGACGCCAGTGCCGCACAACGGCTGCCGTCCCCCCAAGAAGCGTCGAATTTAAGGGAGATCCCACAGTGGCCAGGAATCTCGATGCAAAATGCCGGCAATGCCGCCGTGAAGGTGAAAAGCTTTTCCTCAAAGGGGAGAAGTGTTTTACCGATAAGTGTGCGATAGAGCGCCGTAACTATCCGCCTGGCCAGCATGGCCAGAAAAGCACCCGTTTGTCGGGTTATGGGGTGCAGCTCCGCGCGAAACAGAAAGTGCGCCGTATCTACGGCATCCTTGAGGGACAGTTCCGCAAGACCTATAAGGACGCAGCGAGCAGCAAGGGTGTGACCGGCGAGGCGCTGCTGCAGAATCTCGAAAGCAGGCTGGACAGCGTCGTGTACCGCATGGGATTCGGTTCTTCGCGCACTGAAGCCCGTCAGGTCGTCCGCCACAACGGCATCCTGATTAACGGCAGGCGCGTGAATATCCCGTCCTACCAATGCCGTCCTGGTGACGTCGTTGAGGTGGCGCAGGCAGCGAAAGATCAGCTGCGTATAAAGGGCGCCGCTGAAGCGGCAGAGTCGCGCGGGTATCCGGAGTGGATCGAAGTCGACGCGAAGGCGCTGAAGGGCACCTTCAAGGCGCGTCCGCAACGCTCCGAATTGCCGTCAACCATCAACGAGTCGCTCATAGTCGAGCTGTACTCGAAATAATCTCCGAGAGGTAGTCAAGCCATGTCCAGCAGCGCGTTCCTCAAGCCTCGGATCATCGATGTTCAGGGTGTCTCACCGTTTCATGCCAAGGTCACGATGGAGCCGTTCGAGCGTGGTTACGGCCATACGCTCGGTAATGCGCTACGCCGCACCCTGCTGTCTTCGATGCCCGGCTACGCGGCAACTGAAGTCAAGATTGCGGGTGTACTGCACGAGTATTCCACCATCGACGGCGTTCAGGAAGACGTGGTCGACATCCTGCTCAACCTGAAGGGAATCGTGTTTCGCCTGCATAACCGCGATGAGGCGATTCTGAGCCTGAAGAAAACCGGTGAGGGCGTGGTCACCGCCGCGGATATCGAGGCGATGCATGATGTCGAAATCGTCAATCCGGATCACGTGATTGCGCACCTGACTGCGGGCGGCAAACTTGATGTGCAAATCAAGGTGGAAAAAGGCCGCGGTTACGTGGCTGCAGTGACCCGTCGCGGTGTTGATGACACGCGCAGCGTCGGCGGACTGATGCTCGATGCGTCCTACGGTCCGGTACGTCGAGTCAGCTATGCGGTCGAGTCCGCGCGTGTCGAACAGCGCACTGACCTCGACAAGCTGGTGATTGATATTGAAACCAACGGTGCGATCGATCCTGAAGAAGCGGTGCGTTATGCCGCGCGCGTGCTGGTCGATCAACTGTCGGTGTTCGCCGATCTCAAAGGCACTCCGACGCTGATCGAAGAGAAAAAAGCGACGCAGATCGACCCTGTGCTGTTGCGTCCGGTTGATGACCTGGAACTGACGGTTCGCTCGGCCAACTGCCTGAAGGCGGAAAATATTTACTATATCGGCGATTTGATCCAGCGGACCGAGACCGAGCTGTTGAAGACCCCGAATCTGGGCCGCAAGTCGCTGAATGAAATCAAGGAAGTCCTGGCATCCCGCGGCCTGACGCTGGGAATGAAGCTGGAAAACTGGCCGCCTGCCGGCCTGGAAAAGATTTAAGAGGGCATCATGCGTCATCGTCACGGTCTACGAAAACTCAATCGCACCTCCAGCCATCGCCTGGCGATGCTGCGCAACATGGCGAATTCGTTGTTGCGCCATGAAGCGATCAAAACCACGTTGCCCAAGGCCAAGGAACTGCGGCGGGTCGTGGAGCCGATCATTACACTGGGTAAGAAGCCTTCACTGGCGAACCGCCGTCTCGCATTCAATCGCCTGCGCGACCGCGACAACGTGGTCAAGCTGTTTGATGAACTCGGTCCGCGTTTTGCCAAACGCAACGGTGGTTACCTGCGCATTCTGAAATTCGGTTTCCGCAAGGGCGACAATGCGCCGATGGCCTACGTTGAACTGATGGACCGTCCCGAGGCCGCTGAAGGCCAATCCGCAGCTGCCGCCTGATCCGCAGGATCGCGCAATCATAAAAAAGCCGGGCATCGCCCGGCTTTTTTGTTGGCCGACCCTGAAGATTTCTGTAAAAATATGTTTAAAAACAATATGTTAAAGAAACTCCGCGATTTGTCTGATCAGGTCACCAAAATAACACGGTAATCGTTGACGTTGGTGCGCGTGGGCCCGGTGATTACAAGATCGCCGGTACCCTCGAAAAAACGGTAAGCATCGTTCTGATCGAGTAGCGCCGCCGCGTTCAGGTGTTTACGCGCCGCGTGCGGCAGCGTTTCCGGCGTGAGCACGGCCCCGGCATTGTTTTCCGAGCCATCAATCCCGTCGGTGTCACAGGCGAGTGCGTGGATGCCGGCCGCGCCGTCCAGATCGACCGCCAGCGACAGCAGGAATTCGGCGCAGCGGCCGCCACGGCCACTGCCACGCACGGTGACGGTGCACTCCCCGCCGGATATCAGTGCCACCGGTGCCGGCCATGGTTCGCCGTGCAGCCGGATTTCGCGGGCGAGGGCTCCGTAAACTTTGGCGACCTCGCGTGCTTCACCGGTGACTGAGTCGCCGAGGATTGCCGGCGTGATGCCTTGGTCGCGAAAGTAGTCTGCGGCGGCCCGCAGCGAATGCCGCGCAGTGGCGATGATACGGTTCTCGGTTTTTGCAAAAACGCGGCTGCCGGGCTTGGGTGTTTCCGCAATCTGGCCCTCGACACCGCGCGCGAGGTGCACGGCGACGGCAAGCGGTGGATTAACGCCATACCGATCGAGGATGTCGATCGCGTCCTGATAAGTGGTGGGATCAGGTGCACAGGGACCCGACGCAATATGCGTCGGATCATCTCCGGTAACGTCCGAGACCACCAGCGCCAGCACGGGCGCCCGCGATGCTGCGGCGAGCCGTCCGCCCTGGATGGCAGAGAGATGCTTGCGCACTGTGTTCATGGCCTGGATCGGTGCTCCGGACAGCAGCAGCTGGCGCGTCACCTGTTTCAGGTCGGCCATCGCGACGCCTTCGGCCGGCAGCGACAGCAGACTCGACCCGCCGCCCGAGACCAGCACCAGCAGCAGATCCTGCGCGGTCAGCGCTTTGACTTTTTTGAGGATTTCCACGGCCGCCTGTTCCCCGGCGGCATCGGGTACCGGGTGTCCGGCTTCGATGACGGTGATGCGGTTGGTCAGCAGGCCGTGCTGGTAACGCGTAATGACCATGCCGTCAAGAGGTGCCGCCGCCGGCCAGTTCTGCTCGACGGCCAGTGCCATCGCCGCCGCGGCCTTGCCGGCGCCGACGACCAGCGTGCGCCCCTTGGGTGGCCCGGGCAGGTGTCCGGGGACGATGCGCAGCGGGTCGGCCGCGGCAAGAGCTGCGGCGAAGCTGCCTTCCAGCAATTCGCGCGCACGTTCCGGTTTCATGGCAGCACGGCTTTCAGGTACGCGCCGGTGTGACTGTCGGCGCACGCTGCGATGGTTTCGGGCGGCCCCTCGGCGATGACCAGGCCGCCGCCGTCGCCACCTTCGGGTCCGAGGTCGACGATCCAGTCGGCAGTCTTGATCACATCAAGATTGTGCTCGATCACGACAATGGTGTTGCCATGATCGCGCAGCCGGTGCAGCACGCGCAGCAGCAGGTCGATATCGTGGAAATGCAGGCCGGTTGTCGGTTCGTCGAGTATGTACAGCGTGCGCCCGGTGTCGCGCTTGGACAGTTCCAGCGAGAGCTTGACGCGCTGTGCTTCGCCGCCCGACAACGTTGTCGCACTTTGCCCGAGGGTGATGTAACCGAGGCCGACATCCATCATGGTCTGCAGCTTGCGGGCGATTCCCGGTACTGCGCTGAAAAATTCGACTCCCTGCTCGACCGTCATCGCCAGCACTTCATGCACGGTCCGGCCCCTGTAGCGGATGTCCAGGGTTTCCCGGTTGTAGCGCTTGCCGTGACAGATATCGCAGGGCACATAGATATCCGGCAGAAAATGCATCTCGACCTTCAGCACGCCATCGCCCTGGCAGGATTCACAGCGACCGCCTTTGACGTTGAATGAAAAGCGGCCGGCACCGTAGCCGCGCGCGCGCGCTTCCGGCACACCGGCGAACAGTTCGCGGATCGGTGTGAACAAGCCCGTGTAAGTCGCGGGGTTGGAACGCGGTGTGCGCCCGATCGGGCTCTGGTCGACATTGACGACCTTGTCGAAGAATTCTGTACCCTCGATGGCGGCACATGGCGCCGGTTCGACGTTGCTGCCGTAGAGGTCGCGTGCCACTGCCTGATAGAGTGTGTCGTTTACGAGCGTCGACTTGCCGGAGCCGGAGACACCGGTGATGCAGGTGAATAAGCCGACCGGGATGCCGACCGTAACATCTTTCAGGTTGTTGCCCTGGGCGCCGCTGATCACCAGTCGCCGCTTTGGATTGACGCGGTGGCGCAACGCCGGCACGTCGATGCGGCGGCGTCCCGACAGGTACTGGCCGGTCAGCGACTCGGCGTGAGCGACAATCTCAGCGGGCGTGCCCTGCGCAATCACCGTGCCGCCGTGTTCACCGGCACCCAGTCCCATGTCGACCACATGATCGGCACTCATGATCGCATCCTGGTCATGTTCGACGACGATCACCGAGTTGCCGATGTCGCGCAGGCGCTTCAACATGCCGAGCAGGCGCGTGTTGTCGCGCTGATGCAGGCCGATTGACGGCTCGTCCAGCACATACATCACGCCGGTCAGTCCCGACCCGATCTGGCTTGCCAGGCGGATGCGTTGGGCTTCGCCACCGGACAGCGTGTCTGCGGGGCGGTCCAGCGACAGATAATCGAGGCCGACATCGACCAGAAAACGCAGACGGTTGCGGATCTCGCCGGCGATTTTTTCGGCAATGGCCTGCCTTGCGCCGGTCAGCGACAGTTGCTCGAAAAAGTGCATTGCGTTGCCCAGTTGCAGCGCTGACAGTGCGTAGATTGGCTGGCCGTCGACCATTACATGTCTTGCCTCGGGCCGCAACCGCGTGCCCTCGCAGTCAGGGCAGGCCTGCGTATTCAGGTACTTCGACAATTCTTCCCGTACCACCGGTGAGTCGGTCTCGCGGTGGCGCCGTTCGAGATTGGGGATTACCCCTTCGAACGCGTGTTCGCGCACGTATGACTTGCCGCGCTCGCCGACATAAGTGAAACGGATCGGGGTTTTGCCGGAGCCGTGGAGTACCGCATTGCGCGCCGTTTCCGGCAGCTCGCAAAACGGCGTTTCGATGTCGAAGCCGTAATGCGCGGCGAGGTCCTGCAGCATCTGGAAATAGAATTGGTTGCGGCGGTCCCAGCCCTTGATGGCGCCGGAAGCGAGGGACATTTCAGGAAATGCAGCGATCCGCTTCGGATCGAAAAAGCTGATCGTGCCCAACCCGTCGCATCGCGGGCATGCGCCGGCGGGGTTGTTGAAGGAAAACAGCCGCGGCTCCAGTTCTGGCGAGGAATGACCGCAGGTCGGACAGGCAAGGCGTGCCGAGAATACGTGCTCCTGTCCGCTGTCCATGTCCACCGCGAGTGCGCGTCCGTTGCCGTGGCGCAGCGCGGTTTCGAACGATTCGGCAATGCGCTGCCGAAGGTCAGGACGGACCTTGATCCGGTCAATCACGACATCAATCGAATGTTTGGTGTTTTTCTTCAATGCGGGCAACGCGTCGATATCATGTACCGCGCCGTCGATCCGCACCCTGACGAAACCCTGCGCACGCAGTTCGTCGATCAGGCTTGATTGCTCGCCCTTGCGGTCGCTGACCACCGGCGCGAGGATCATCAGCCGAGTCTCAGCCGGCAGTTCCAGCACATGGTCGACCATCTGCGCGACCGATTGCGCGGCAAGCACCGTGCCGTGTTCCGGGCAATGCGGTTCGCCGATCCGTGCATACAGCAGGCGCAGATAATCGTGAATCTCGGTGACCGTGCCGACCGTTGAGCGCGGGTTGTGGCTCGAGGCTTTCTGCTCGATGGCGATGGCGGGAGACAGGCCCTCGATCATATCGACATCGGGTTTTTCCATCAGCTGCAGGAATTGCCGTGCGTAGGCCGACAGCGACTCGACATAACGACGCTGGCCTTCCGCATACAGCGTGTCGAAGGCGAGTGATGATTTGCCGGATCCGGACAGGCCTGTGATCACCACCAGACGGTTGCGCGGCAGGTCCAGGCTGATGTTTTTGAGGTTGTGCGTGCGTGCGCCGCGCACGCGGATCTGGCTGGTGCCGGCGGGCTGTGGCGGCGCATCGCGCTGCTGCGGCGCGGCGGGCAGCGAGACCAGTTTCGGTGGCGTGGAACGGACAGTCATGGCAGTACCGGAATGAATGCGAAGGTAAACCTGCTAATATACGCGCATCCGCGGTCCCGCCCAACTGTCACGCCCGGTTTTCACCCCGCCGCCCCACGTCATGTCGTCACGCAGCAAAATGACCCCGCTTGAGTTGCGGGGCAGTATCGGCTTGTCCGGAATTTTCGGACTGCGCTTGCTCGGCATGTTCGTCATCCTGCCGGTGTTTGCGATCTATGCCGAACGTCTGCCCGGCGGTACCGACCTGACACTGGTCGGCATTGCGATCGGCGCCTACGGCCTGACCCAGGCCATGCTGCAGATCCCGTTCGGCTGGTGGTCCGACCGCTTCGGCCGCAAGCCGGTTGTTTATGTCGGTCTGGTGATATTTGCGATCGGCAGTTTCGTTGCGGCGCTGGCCCCCGACATTTACTTCGTCATCCTCGGCCGCATCCTGCAGGGCGCCGGTGCCATTTCCGCGGCAGTGATTGCGATGACCGCGGACTTGACACGGGAAGAGCAGCGGGCCAAGGCCATGGCAATGATCGGTTCCACCATCGGTGCATCGTTTGCGCTGTCGCTGGTCGCTGCGCCCTGGCTGGACCGGATGATCGGCGTACCCGGCATATTCGCGTTGACTGGCGTGCTGGCGCTGGTCGCCATCGTGGTCATGTGGCGCTACATTCCGGATGCGCCGGCCAAGCCGCCTGCACCGGGTCGTGCGCTGAAGGACTTCTGGCAGGTGCTGATGGATCCGCAGCTGGCACGCCTGAACTGGGGTATTTTTGCCCTGCATGCCGTGCTGATGGCGATGTTCATCGTGGTGCCGTTCAGCCTGCGCGATGCCGGCCTGGCAGTGGGCGAGCACTGGAAAGTGTATCTGCCGGTGATATTGGGATCTTTCGTGCTGATGCTGCCGCCGGTCATGCAGGCCGGCAATCCGGTATTGCTCCGACGGTGGTTTGTTGCCGCCGTAATGCTGTTGCTGGCGGGCCACGTGGCATTGCCGTGGCTCAGCGGAAACCTTTGGCTGGTGGCGTTGTTTTTGCTGTTGTTTTTTGTACCGTTCAATGTGCTGGAGGCGATGCTGCCGACATTGACCACACGGCTCGCGCCGGCACACGCCAAGGGTACTGCGCTTGGCCTTTATAGTTCCATACAGTTTTTCGGCACGTTTTTCGGGGCCGCGGCGGGTGGCATTATCTACAAACACTGGGGCGCGGCCGGCGTGAGTGCCCTTGATACGGTGTTGCTGGTGATCTGGCTTATACTCGCTTTCGGCATGCGCGTGCCGCCGAGTGCGGTGCGGACGTAAACGCTCCAGGCAGCAGGCGCGTTGATCAGGCTGGACAGGCTGGGTTGTTGTTGCGGCCATCAATCAAGTGTTGAATATCTAAAGGAAAGGCTGATATGGCATCGGTTAACAAAGTGATTTTGATCGGCAATCTCGGCAAAGACCCGGAGACGCGCTACCTGCCCAGCGGGGAGGCGGTGACGAACATCACACTCGCCACCACCGAGTCATGGAAGGACAAGAAAAGCGGTGACAAGCAGGAGCATACCGAGTGGCACCGCATCTCTTTTTTCGGGCGGCTTGCCGAGGTCGCTGGTGAGTACCTGAAAAAAGGTTCCCCGTGCTACGTCGAGGGCCGGATACGTACCCGCAAATGGCAAGACAAGGAAGGGCAGGACCGGTATACGACCGAGGTCGTTGCAGACCGCATGCAGTTGCTCGGCAACCGCGGCGGTGGCGGCACGGGAGAAGGCGGTGCTGCGGGCGTGCGCGAACCAGCGGCCGCTGGCGGTGGTGGCAAGGCCCCGGCGAAGAAAAGCGGCGGCAGCTTTGACGACATGGACGACGATATTCCGTTTTAAACGGTACCTGCTAGTGAACGAAAGACCGGGCCATGCCCGGTTTTTGATTGCATAGCGCTGGCGGCCATCACGCTGCTGTGCGCAGCAGCCGGTCGGCATGCCGCGCAATGACGGCTTCCTCGTCGGTCGGGATTACGCAGACGGTGATGCCGCTGCCGGCAGCGGAAATGCGCGTCGCATGGCGTGCGTTGGCGGCTGCATCGAGATCAATGCCCAGCCAGCCCAGTTTTTCGCAAATCAATGCCCGGATTGGCGCTGCATGTTCGCCGATGCCACCGGTGAACACCAGCGCATCCATCCCCTGCAACGCAGCGGCGAGTGCGCCGGTTTCGAGCACCGCACGGTGGACGAACGATGCGATGGCTTCACTCGCGCGAGGGTCGGCGCTGTGCAGCAATGTGCGCATGTCGTTACTGATTCCGGAAATGCCGAGCAGTCCCGACTCGCGATACAGCATGTTTTCGACCGCAGTCGATGACATCCGTCTTTCGTGCATCAGGAAGAACAGCGCACCCGGATCAATGGTGCCGCAACGGGTACCCATCACCAGGCCGTCCAGTGTGCTGAAGCCCATCGTGGTCGCCACACTCTTGCGTTGGTGCATCGCGCACAGGCTGGCGCCGTTGCCGAGGTGAGCAACAATGACGCGGGCGTCCGCCTGGTCACCGATCGCCTCCGGCAGGGCATCGGCAATAAACTCATAGGACAGCCCGTGAAAGCCGTAGCGGCGCAGGCCGCCAGCGGTGACCGCGCGCGGCAGGGCGAACGTCTGGGCGACAGCGGGCTGACTGCGATGGAACGCAGTGTCGAAGCAGGCGACCTGCCGCAGTGCGGGGCGCAACTTCAATAGTGCCTTGATCGCAGCCAGATTGTGCGGCTGGTGCAGCGGTGCCAGCGGTGCCAGCGCATCCAGTTCGGCGAGGTTGTGCGCATTGACGATAACCGGTGCGTCATGATGTTCGCCGCCATGCACGACGCGATGGCCTGCCCCGACCAGGTGACTCGCATGTGCCCCGGCATCCAGCCAGTCAAACAGCCAGGCGAGTGCGGTTTCGTGGGTCAGGTTTGAGGCGGGCAGGGTGCCGGGCAGCGGTTGCCGGTTGCGGTGTGCCGTGAATGTGCCGGCCGAGCCGATGCCGGAGATCATGCCTTGGACGGTCCGCTGCAAGGGATCGCCGGTGGCGAAAACCGCAAACTTGATGCTCGATGAGCCGGCATTGAGGACGAGAATCTGGCTGTGCATGCGCCGTTTTTCTAAAAAAATTCTTTTTGTTCAATAAGCTAGGCAGGGCATGATTGTGCCGTGACTGGTGCGTTGCGCCAAGCGCTGCGGCAGCGGGGCTTGAAAAGCGCCGGGGGCGGCCCCCATATCCGCCCGAGGTGACGGTAACCTTCTAAGGTATAATGCTTTTTTCGATTTTTTTGAGGTGCGCCATGCCAATTTACGAGTACCGATGCGGGGCGTGCGGTTTCCAGAAGGAATTCCTGCAACGCGTCAGCGACGCGCCGTTGACCGATTGTCCGGAGTGCGGCAAACATACGCTGAACAAGATGGTCACTGCAGCTGGATTCCAGTTGAAGGGCAGCGGCTGGTACGCGACGGATTTCAAAGACAAGGGCAGCGCCAAGCCCAAGCCCGATGCTGCCAAATCTGCCGACACTGCAAAGAAAGACGAATCCAAGGCCGAGGCCGCCTGCGGCGCCGGCGCCTGTCCCGCCTGCAATTGATCGGTGTAATCCGCCCCCGACGCAATATCCGCGCGTCGGGGCGAACCGGGTTGCGCTGAAGTTTTCGCCGCTGCAGTTATTGCCCCGCCCGACGCGCAGCCGACGACGAAATCCATGTTCAAGAAAATTCCCATCAAGAGTTACATCGTTACCGGCCTGCTGATCTGGGTACCGCTGGTGATCACGCTGTGGGTGCTCAACCTGCTGGTCAGCACGATGGACCAGTCTCTGCAACTGTTGCCGCGCGCGCTGCTCACGGAAAACTGGCTGGGCGTGCATGTGCCGGGGTTGGGCGTGATTCTGACGGTGTTGATCGTGTTCTTCACCGGTGTGCTGGCGGCGAATATCCTGGGTCAGCGGCTGGTGCGGTTCTGGGAAGGAGTCCTCGCGCGGATCCCCATCGTCAACACCATCTACAACAGCGTCAAGCAGGTCAGCGATACGCTGTTCTCCGGTACCGGACATGCATTTCGCAAAGTGCTGCTGGTGCGTTATCCGCATCCGCAGGCGTGGTCACTGGCGTTTCAGACCAACGTGCCGGCAGATGTCGCGGCGTGCTTGCCCGAGGAGCATGTGGCGGTGTTCATTCCGACGACGCCGAGTCCGGTCAACGGTTTTTATTTTTACGTGCGGCGCGAAGATGTCATCGAAATGGACATGTCGGTCGATGCCGCATTCAAGTACATCGTGTCGATGGGCGTCGTCGCTCCGGTAAACGCCAATGGGCCGAGCACGGGTATGGGCGCGCGCCTGCCGCCGGTTGATGACAATCAATAAATTATTTTAAAATCAATAACTTATGTCTATGCGTAGCCATTACTGCGGGCTGGTCGACCGCAAACTTCTCGGCCAGACCGTAAATCTTTGCGGCTGGGTGCACCGTCGCCGCGACCATGGCGGCGTCATTTTCATCGACCTGCGGGACCGCGAGGGCCTGGTGCAGATTGTCTGCGATCCTGACCGCGCGGAAACCTTCGCGACCGCCGACGGCCTGCGCCATGAGTTCGTCGTGCGGGTCGAAGGCCGGGTGCGCGAGCGGCCTGCCGGCACTGTCAACGCCAACCTGGTGAGCGGCGAGATCGAGGTGCTGGCGATTACGCTGGAGGTGCTCAATGCCTCGCAAACGCCGCCATTCATGATGGACGACGAGAATCTTTCCGAAAACATCAGGCTGCAATACCGCTTTCTCGACCTGCGGCGTCCGCAGATGCAGGACCATCTGCGGCTGCGCCATCGTGCGACACGGGCGATCCGCAATTATCTCGACAGTCACGGCTTCATCGACATCGAAACCCCGGTGCTCTACAAATCGACGCCCGAGGGCGCGCGCGAGTTTCTGGTGCCTTCACGCATGCATGACGGCCAGTTTTACGCGTTGCCACAGTCGCCGCAATTGTTCAAGCAGCTGCTGATGGTTGCCGGTTACGATCGCTATTACCAGATCGTCAAATGTTTCCGCGACGAAGATCTGCGCGCCGACCGGCAACCCGAATTCACGCAGATCGACATCGAGACTTCATTTCTCGGCGAGCGCGCAATCCAGGACCTGATGGAAGGCCTGATCCGGGATCTGTTCAAGAGCGTGATGGATGTCGAACTTGGCGACTTCCCGCGGCTGACTTACGCCGATGCGATGGCACGTTACGGCTCCGACAAGCCCGATCTTCGCGTCAGACTCGAACTGACCGATTTGAGCGATCTGATGGCACAGGTCGATTTCAAGGTGTTCAAACAGGCGATTGCGCTTAAAGACGGGAAGGTCATTGCACTGCGCGTGCCCGGTGGCGCAGGGCTGACGCGCAAGGAAATCGACGACTACACTGCGTTCGTCGCCATCTACGGCGCCAAGGGCCTCGCCTATATCAAGGTCAACGATGTCACCAAACTCAACGATGAAGGTCTGCAGTCGCCGATCGTCAAGTTCCTGCCGCAGCCGGTGCTCGCCGAACTGCTGCGCCGCACCGGTGCCGCCAACGGCGATCTGATTTTCTTTGGCGCCGACCGCAAGAAAGTCGTTTATGACGCGCTGGGCGCGCTGCGGGTGAAAGTCGGCCATGAAAAAGGCCATGCCGACGCCGGCTGGCGGCCGTGCTGGATCCTCGATTTTCCGGCCTTTGACTATGACGAGGAAGCACAGCGCTGGAACGCGGCGCATCACCCGTTCACGGCACCCAAGGATGAACATGTCGGATTGCTGGCGACGGACCCGGGGCGGGTCCTTGCAAAGGCCTATGACGTGGCATTGAACGGCTGGGAGATTGGCGGTGGCTCGGTGCGTATCCATCGTGCCGAAGTGCAGTCGCAGGTGTTCGCCGCGCTGGGCATTGCGCCCGAAGACGCGCGCGCCAAGTTTGGCTTTCTGCTCGATGCGTTGTCTTACGGTGCGCCGCCGCATGGCGGTATCGCGTTCGGCCTGGACCGCCTCGTTACGCTGATGACCGGCGCCGAATCGATCCGCGAAGTGATCGCGTTTCCGAAAACGCAGCGCGGCCAGGATCTGATGGTCGAGGCACCGAGCCCCGTTACCGAGCGCCAGTTGCGCGAACTGCATATCCGCTTGCGCAACGTCGGTCAGGCCGAATAAGCGGCGGCGTCAGCGGGCAGCGCCGGTTCGGCAGCGGCATCGGTCATGCGGTGGGTGCAGCAGGTGTGGCGGAAGTCGGCGTGGCTGATCGTCCTGGCGATAGTGTCCGTGCCCGTCCAGGTGCGGAGCAACGCGGCAGCGCATCGAGTACAGGAAATCGGGGAGATCCGCGCACCCGAATTGCCGCGTGAGGCTCGCAAAACCCTGGAGCTGATCCGGCGCGGCGGACCGTTTCCATATGATCGTGACGGCATTACCTTCGGCAATTACGAAAAACGCCTGCCTGTGCAGCGGCGCGGCCATTACCGCGAATATACCGTGACCACACCGGGTGTCAGTCATCGCGGCGCGCGCCGCATCGTTGTTGGCTGCGAACGTCAGCGGCCGGTGGTGCAGCCACCAGGACCGCTGGGGCTTGCCTATTGCCGCGGTGGCGGCGAATTTTACTATACCGCAGACCACTATCGCAGTTTCCGGCGGATCATCGAATGAACACTTGCATATTCCCCGCGGGCCGCGGTGGCATTTATCGCGCGCCGGCTGATGTCGGGTCGCTGCCAGCTGCGGCGCGCAGCGCCGGCCTGTCGTGGACGGTGATCGATCTGCGGCGCGTACGCGGCAAACGCGCACTGCTGAACGCGTTCGCCCGTGCGCTCGGCTTTCCCGGAACCTTTGGGGGCAACTGGGATGCGCTGGCCGACTGTCTGCAGGACCTTTCCTGGTTGCAGGATCGGGATTCGGCGGAAGGATGGGTAATGCTGATGCGAGGGGTGCCGCAACTTGCCGCTGCAGCGCCGGCCGAACACGCGACAATGCTGGAAATCATCGAGGTTGCGGCCGCCTACTGGCGGCGGCACCGTCGTGCATTCGTGGTGCTGGTCGAAGGGGGTGCGGAATTTCCGCCATTACCGACCACATGAACTACAAGATCCCGGTATCGGTGCTGGTGCTGGTGCACACCGCCGACCTGCAGGTGCTGCTGCTCGAGCGCGCCGACCGGCCCGGGTTCTGGCAATCCGTGACCGGCAGTCAGGATCCGGGTGAAACACTGGCGCAGACGGCGCAGCGGGAACTGGCCGAGGAGACCGGCCTCATCGTCCCCCCCGGTGCACTGATCGACTGGCTGCGGCAGCACCGTTATGAGATCTACCCGCACTGGCGCGGCCGCTATCCGCCGGGTGTTACCCACAATACCGAACATGTGTTCGGATTGACTCTGCCGGCCGCCCGGGACATCGTGCTTGCCCCACGCGAACATGTCGCCTGGCAGTGGCTGCCGTGGCGCGAGGCGGCGGACCTGGTCTTCTCCTGGAGCAATGCCGAGGCCATCCGGGAGTTGCCGCAGCGCGTGGCCGGACACGGGACCTAGTCGACAGGGTTGGGCAGGATTTTTCGGCTGGTTTTTCTGTCAAAATGATGTAATGTAGAAAATTGTGCCCGGATCGGGATTGGCGCCCCGACGGGAATATCAGGAGAAGGGCCTGACCATGACGGAAGTGAGGACGATAGCTTTTGAGGGCTTCAAGCCCCTCGCCGACGCGGCATGCGAGGCGCGCATCGTGGCCGCGCGGCAAAAGCTCGGTGAACGCGTCGTATTGCTGGGCCATCATTATCAGCGGGCGGATGTGTACAAGCACGCCGACCTAACCGGTGATTCGCTGCAGTTGTCCAAACTGGCGGCCGGCACCGATGCCGAATACATCGTGTTCTGCGGGGTGCATTTCATGGCCGAAGTGGCCGATATCCTGTCGCGCCCGTCGCAGCAGGTCATCCTGCCGGACCTGAATGCCGGATGCTCGATGGCGGACATGGCCAGCCTGAGCAAGGTTGAGCGCGCGTGGCGCGAACTGTCGGAGGTGCTCGATCCCGATGAGCACGTCACGCCGATCACCTACATCAATTCTGCGGCCGACCTGAAAGCGTTCTGCGGCGAGCACGGCGGGATTGTCTGCACGTCGTCCAATGCGCGCCAGATCCTGCAATGGGCGTTCGCCCGGCGCGAGAAGGTGCTGTTCTTCCCCGACCAGCATCTCGGCCGGTGGACGGGTTACCTGATGGACATTCCGCTGTCGGAAATGCTGGTCTGGGATCCGGACCAGCCGCTGGGTGGCCTCACACCCCAGCAGATCAAGATGGCCAAGGTGCTGCTGTGGAAAGGCCATTGCTCGGTGCACCAGATGTTCCAGGCCCAGCACATCCTGCGCTGGCGGCAGCAGCATCCTGGCGGTGCGGTGATCAGCCATCCGGAATGCAATTTCGAGGTGTGCAAGCTTTCCGATTATGTCGGCTCTACCGATTACATCATCAAAACGATTGCGGCGAGCCCGCCCGGCTCGCGCTGGCTCGTCGGGACCGAGTTGAACCTCGTGAACCGGATTGCCGAGGAATTCAGTCCCCAGGGCAAATCGGTGCAATTCATGGCACCGACGGTGTGCATGTGCTCGACCATGCAGCGCATCGATCCACAGCACCTGGCCTGGGCGCTCGAAAACCTGGTGGAGGGCAAGGTAGTGAACCCGATCAAGGTGCCGGCCTACGAAGCAGAACTGGCGCGGATTGCGCTGGAACGCATGCTTGCAGTCTCCTGAGCAGGGCATGGCCGGGGCGCCGCTGCAACTGAGCGTCGCGACCTACAATATCCACAAGGGATTTTCGTTCACGCCGCTGTTTGCGCGGCGGCCGGTGCTGCACACGCTGCGCGAACAGCTGCGCATGCTCAATCCCGATCTGGTGTTCCTGCAGGAAGTCGTCGGCGAGCATGCGGTGCACGCCGCACGCCACCGCGACTGGCCGGCGCAATCCCAATACGAGTATCTGGCCGACAGCCTGTGGCAGAGTCACGCATACGGCAAGAATGCCGTCTACGATGCAGGCCATCACGGCAACGCGATACTGTCGCGCTACCCGATTGCGCACTGGGACAACGAGGACGTTTCTGCGCACCGCTTCGAACGCCGGGGGTTATTGCACTGCGAAATTGCGGTGCCCGGCTGGCCCGCGGCCCTGCATTGCGTGTGCGTGCACCTGGCGCTGACCGCGCGCGGCCGCGGCCACCAGCTGCAGCGGCTGCGCCAGCGCATCGAGCGGCTGGTGCCGCCGCACGCGCCGCTGATCGTCGCCGGGGACTTCAATGACTGGTACTGGCGACACCGCGCGACCCATGAACTGGCGCATCCGCTGAACATGCATGAAGTATTCGAATTGCACGGCGGCACCCCCGCGCGCAGCTATCCGGCATTGCTGCCGGTGCTGCGGCTGGACCGGATTTATGTGCGCGGGTTCATGGTGCGTGATGCCCGCGTCCATCACGGCAAGCAATGGGCGCGGATTTCCGACCATGCGCCGCTGACGGCGCAGCTGCAGCGCCTGCCCGGCTGATCAGTAACGGTAGCGGTAGTCCGGCTGCTGCGTACGCAGGTCAGCCGCAAGCTCCCCGCGCCGGGCGACCGGGGCCCTCACTTCGCGTGCATTGCCGCCCATCATGGCTGCGGTTGTTGCAGGGGCCGCATAGTCCGCGTCAAGTGCCGTGATTCCCACGCGCAGCGTCGGGCCCGGGTCGTATGGCATCGTGGTGGTGATGTCGCGACCGTTGTATCGATAAACCACGGTGTGGCCGCGGATGATATCGCGGGCGGTTTCCACGGTGCGGCAGCGCTCGGCCGGTGGTGCCGCCGCGGTGCTGCGGTTGTCGATGCGGTCGCCGGCCATGGCGCCCGCCGCTGCTGCCGCATCGCGGCCGCTGCCACGGCCTACGGTACTGCCAAGCAGCGCACCGGCGACGCCGCCGATGATTGGCGCGATGACGCTGCGCCCGGTCTGCGGCGCTTCCGGCGTGCATTCCTGGTGGGGCTCGCGCACGCCCTCGACGATGGGTGTGGCGGACACCACTGGTGCAGTGTCGGTGTAGTCGGTGGCGTAGGCGGGAAGTGCCGCAATCATTGCGGTAATGATGGGTAGACGGGACTTGTGCATGCTCAAACTTCTCAGTGATCGGTTGCGGACCGCTGGGCAGCCGCGCCGGGTGAGATAATTAAAACCGGGATGAAATGCTGGCGCCGCAACCGTTACATGAATTTACAGGGCGTCGCTACGCCTCCTGCGCAGCCCCGAAGAATCAATATAACCAGTTGTTTTTAATGATAAATATGATTTTGTTCATGTTTGGTGTCAGCAATGACTGCTGACCGGGCGGCCGCTGCTGCGGCGCGTCGCAGCCCGGCGCCGGTAGTGGGCGGCCGCGACTGGCGTGTGGTACCGATGCTGCTGCCCTACCTGTGGGAGTACAAATGGCGCGTCGTGATTGCGCTGGTATTCCTGGTTGGCGCCAAGTTCGCCAATGTCGGTGTGCCGTTGGTTCTCAAGGACATCGTCGACGGACTCGACTCCAAGCAGGCCGTGCTGGTGCTGCCGCTGACGCTGCTGGTGGCCTACGGCATGCTGCGCCTGTCCACGGTGCTGTTTGCCGAATTGCGCGACGTGGTATTCGTGCCGGTGACACAGCGCGCGACGCGGCGCATCGCGCTGGCGGTGTTCCGCCATCTGCATGCGCTGTCACTGCGATTCCATCTCGACCGCCAGACGGGCGGCATGTCGCGGGACATCGAGCGTGGCACCCGCGGCATTTCAACGCTGCTATCATTCATGCTGTTTTCGATCATCCCGGTGGTGCTGGAATTCGCGCTGGTGGCGGCCGTACTGTTTGCCAAATTCGACTGGCGCTTTGTCGCCGTGACATTTGCTGCCGTGGTGGTCTACATTGCCTTCACCATCGGCATCACGGAATGGCGCACGGCGATCCGCCGGCGCGCCAATGAGCTCGACTCCCGGGCCAACACCCGCGCGGTGGACAGCCTGCTCAACTACGAAACCGTAAAATATTTCAACAACGAGGATTACGAGGCGAGCCGCTACGACGACAGCCTGCAGCACTACGAGGTCATGGCGGTCAGGAACGAGGCATCGCTGGGTCTGCTCAACGTCGGGCAGGCCGCGATCATTGCGATTGCGGCCACGCTGCTGATGATCCTCTGTGCGCAGGGGGTCGTTGCACGCGAACTGTCGCTGGGCGACCTGGTGCTGGTCAACGGGCTGCTGATTCAGCTCTATATTCCGCTCAATTTTCTCGGCATGGCCTATCGCGAAATCAAGCAGGCACTGATCGACATGGACCGCATGTTCAGCCTGCTCGAGGCGCATCGCGAGGTGGACGATGCGCCGGACGCGCAGGATGTGCCGGAAGGGCCGGCGACGGTGCGTTTCGAGGCGGTCGAATTCGGCTATGACCCGCGGCGGCAGATTCTCCACGGCATGACCTTCGAAATTCCGCCGGCCGCGAAGGTCGCAGTGGTGGGGGCGAGCGGCGCCGGCAAATCGACACTGGCGCGGCTGCTCTACCGTTTCTACGATGTTACCGGCGGCGTAATCCGTATCAACGGGATCGACATCCGGCGACTGCGCCAGACCAGCCTGCGCAGCGCGATCGCAATTGTCCCGCAGGATACCGTGCTGTTCAACGACACGATCTATTACAACATCCAGTACGGCCGGCCGGCCGCGACGCGCGACGAGGTTGTTGCTGCAGCCAGGGCTGCTCACATTCACGCTTTCATCGAGAGCCTGCCCGACGGCTACGAGGCGATGGTCGGCGAGCGCGGCCTCAAGCTTTCGGGTGGCGAGAAGCAGCGGGTGGCGATTGCCCGCGCGATTTTGAAAAACCCGCGCATCATGATATTCGACGAGGCCACCTCGGCGCTTGATTCACGTACCGAGCAGGCGATTCAGCAGGAGTTGAATGCCATCGCGCGCGGTCGCACCACGCTGGTCATTGCGCACCGGCTGTCGACAGTGATGGACGCCGACGAAATCCTGGTGCTCGACCAGGGACGCGTGGTCGAGCGCGGCCGTCATGGCGCATTGCTGGCCGGCGGCGGCGCCTATGCGCAGATGTGGGCGCTGCAGCAGCAGGAGGATGGCCGGCGGGGCATGGGCGGCGATGCGCGGCGCGCGCCGCCGGCCGAGATCAGCGAGGCGCCGGGAATGTAATGATCATCCGGGTCCCGCGGCCACCGGCACCCTCGGCCACTGCAATCTCGGCCTGGTGGCCCTGGACGATTTCGCGGACGATGGCGAGTCCCAGCCCGCAGCCTTCCGGCGAGCCGCCGGGCGTGCGGTAAAAGCGGTCGAACACTTTTGCCCGTTCATCAGGCGCGATGCCGGGGCCGTCGTCTTCGACTTCCAGCACCGCATGTCCGGCCTCCTGCCGGACGCGAACGGTGACATGGCCGCCCGCCGGGGTGTACTGGATGGCATTGTCGACCAGGTTGTTGAGCATTTCGCGGATCAGGAACGGATCCGCGCTGATTTCGGCGTCTGCAGAGGTATCGTCGAAGCCGAGGTCGATGTCGCGGGTCAGCGCCTGTGGCACCCATTCCCCGGTGACCTCGCGGGCAAGCGCCGCAAGATTGACTTGCTGCCGCATCACGCTCCGATGCGAACCGGGTTCGGCGCGGGCCATCGTGAGCAACTGATTGACCAGGCGCGCCGCATGGTCCGCCGCGGTGTGCAGATGCTTCAGCGTGGCCACGGCTTCGCCCTCATGCACCTGCCGTGCGGCAAGTTCCGCCTGCGCTTTCAGGGCGGCCACCGGCGTGCGCAGCTGGTGCGCGGCATCGGCGATGAAGCGCTGCTGGGCGGCGAGCGCGGCACTCAGGCGTGACAGCAGGTCGTTCATTGCGAGAATCAGCGGCCGCACTTCGACAGGAGCGCTGTTCTCGTCAATCGGGCTGAGATCGATGTGCGAACGGCTCTCGATCTCCCGGCGCACGGAGGTAAGCGCGCGCAATCCGAGGCCAACGCCGAACCAGACGGCAAGTGTTGCGAGCAACACCAGGACGCCTTGGGGGATCATCATGCGCAGCATGATCTGCCGGGCAAAGTCAGTGCGCTGTTTCGTTCGCTCCGCAACGTGAATCACGATGGCTCCTTTGCCCGAGCGTGGCCGCACCGGGACGCGCAGCGCGACTGCACGGACCGGTTCGTTGCGGAACACGTCATCGTAATAGGTGACGCGATCCTCCACTTCGTCAAGCTCCGGCCCGGGCAGATCCGGATCGCCGGTGATGTATTCGCCATTCGGTCCGCTGGCACGATAGTAAAAACGGCCGTGTTGACCGGAAATCAGCATTTCAATCACCGACTGCGGCAGGTCGAGATACAGCTGGTTGCCGGACTCGCGCACGTTACGGCCCAGATCCAGCGCGGTATCGAGCAGCGCGCGGTCGTAGGTCAGATTGACGAAACCCCTGGCAACATCGTGGTCGATCAGCGTGCTGATGACCCACAAGGCCAGCAACGGGCCGCTGATCCAGAGCAACAAGCGGATGCGCAGGGTGCGCGTATTAGTCATGCGCGGCTTTTTCCAGCAAATATCCCAGCCCGCGTATGGTGCGCACGGTGACGCCGGCAGGCTCGAGTTTCTTGCGCAACCGGTGCACATACACCTCGATCGCGTTCGCGCCCACTTCCTCGCCCCAGCCATACAGCTGCTCGGCGAGTTGCTCCTTGCTGACCACGCGACCCACCCGCAGCATCAGCACCTCGAGCACACCGAGTTCCCGGGCCGACAATTCCAGCGGCGCGCCCTTGATCGTCGCGCGCCGCCCCGCGGTGTCGAGTGTCAGGTCGCCATGGCTCAAGTCGGCGCCGCCGCCGGACTGGCCGCGGCGGATCAGTGCGCGTACGCGCGCCTCCAGTTCCGGCAGATCGTAGGGCTTGGTCAGGTAGTCGTCGGCGCCGAGGTCGAGTCCCTTGACCCGATCTTCCAGCGCATCCCGCGCCGTCAGCATCAGCACCGGCGTCTTCGAGCCTTTACGCCGCATCCGGCGCAGGACTTCATAGCCGTCGAGCTTGGGCAGGCCGATGTCGAGTATGACCGCGTCGTATGTCTGGGTCGCCAGCATGTGGTCGGCCTGCTCGCCGGTGGCCGCATGGTCCACGGCGTAATCGGCGCTTTTCAGCGCGATGATCAGTCCGTCAGCCAATATCGGGTGGTCTTCAACGATCAGCACGCGCATGGGGCGGTCGGTTCAATGGTGATTGCGGGATCATGTTGATGATACTGGGCTGACAGGCGCAATGTGCTGCAACCTGACGGCCTGTAAGTTTGGCGTAAGCCGGACCCGCTATGTTCATCGCGTTGAGACAGCGTCGCCGTGACGGCGCTGGCTGTGGCTCAGATTCTGGTTTTTCCTCCTCGGAGGCCCGGCAATTGCAGTGACCTGTGCTGAGCGGGTCGTCTGCAGGGTCTCTTTAAGCTCCGCCCGGACAACCTAATTTGTCCGGCGCGGAGTTTTTTTTGCCTGGATGCGTTGTTTTTTGTGGCTTTTTCCTTAACCCTGCGGTGATTTTTTTCGCATCCCGCACTCCAGAGTGCCATGCACGGCAATCAAAGTTGTTGAAAAAACCAGCCTAAGCCTGTATTTTACAAGGGAATTTAATGAAAACATTCGAGGGGAGGGCCTATCGATGCGCTGGCTGCTCGTATTCCTGATTGCCATTCTGGCCACGTCGCCTGCGCTCAGTGAACCGCAGGACCGCAAGACCCGCAAGGTCAAGTCTGTTGCGGGTGGCGCCGAAGCGCCAGCGCTGAAGTCTTCCGCGGCGCTGGTCGTCGACCAGACCGCTGGCCAGACGCTGTTTGCCAAGAATATCGACAATGTGGTGCCGATCGCCTCCATTACCAAACTGATGACGGCGATGGTGGTGATTGACGCCGGGTTGCCGCTGACTGAACAGATCGTCATCAGCGAGGCGGACAAGGACCTGATCAAGGGTACCACCTCGCGGCTGCGCATCGGGACAGTGCTGACCCGGGGGGAGTTGCTGCAACTGGCGTTGATGGCCTCGGAGAACCGCGCTGCGGAGGCGCTGACCCGGGTATTCCCCGGGGGCACCGCGGCGTTTGTCGCGGCGATGAATCAGAAAGCAGTTGAGCTCGGCATGTGGCGCAGCCGGTTTGTCGATGGTACCGGTCTGTCAAGCGACAACGTATCCACCGCACAGGATTTGACCAAAATGGTCGCTGCAGCCTACCAGTATCCGCTGATCCGCGAGTTTACGACCGACAGCGGATTGACGATCCGGGCTGCCAAAGGCCAGCCGACGGTCTATCGCAATTCCAACCGGCTGGTGAGCAGCCCGGATTGGCGGATTGGATTGTCCAAGACCGGTTACATCTCCGAGGCGGGACGCTGCCTGGTGATGCAGGCGAACATCGCCGGCAAGCCGGTGATCATTGTGTTGCTCGATTCCTGGGGCAAGCTCACGCGGATCGGGGATGCCAACCGCATCAAACGGTGGATGGAAACCCGCTACGCTGCGAATACCTCGGGTTGAGGGGCACGGTGGCGCAGTCGCACCGTTCCTCCACTGCACAGCCGTGACGCCGCCGCACCACCCATGACATCAGGCATCCCGGTCAGAGCTGGCGGGTCGCCTGCCGCCGATGCACCCGCCGTGTCCGTGCTGGACCAGCAGCCGGCAGCTGAGCGCTTCCTTGAAGATGTGCTCGCCGGACTCGGCGCGACACCCAAAGCGCTGCCCCCCAAATATTTCTACGATGCACGGGGCTGTGCACTGTTCGAGGCGATCTGCGAATTGCCCGAATACTATCCGACCCGCGTCGAACTGGCGCTGATGCGGGATTGCGCGGCCGACATGGCGGCGCAGCTGAGCCAGGGCGCCCTGCTCATCGAGTTCGGCAGCGGCGCCAGCGTCAAGACGGAAGTGCTGCTGCGCACGCTGCATCCTGCGGCCTATGTGCCGGTCGACATTGCCGCCGATGCGTTGCGCGCCTCGACGGCGCGACTGGCGGCGACGTTCCCCGCACTGCCGATCACCGCCATCTGCGCCGATTACATGCAGCCGTTGCGCATGCCCGAACTCGCGCATGTCAGGGCTTCGCATCGGGTGATCTATTTTCCCGGCTCGACCATCGGTAACCTGACGATGGCCGAAGCGCAGGATTTCCTCGGCCGTGCACGCAGCCTGGCCGGCGCGCAGGGTGCAATGCTCGTCGGCGTGGACCTGAAAAAGGATCCGCAGGTGCTGCATGCGGCGTACAACGATGCGCAGGGCGTGACCGCCGAGTTCAACCTGAACCTCCTGCGCCGCATCAACCGCATGCTCGCCGCCGATTTCGATCTGGATCAGTTCCGGCATGTGGCGTTTTACGACGCCGCCGCCGGACGCATCGAAATGCACCTTGAAAGCCTGCGCGCCCAGACCGTCACCGTCAGCGGCCGCACCTTTGCGTTTGCCGCCGGCGAACGCATGCACACCGAAAACTCGTGCAAGTACTCGATCGAGCAATTCCAGCGGCTGGCGCAGGCGGCGGGGTTCCGTCCCGCGCAGGTCTGGGTCGATGCCGATCGGCAGTTTGCTGTGCATCTGCTGCGCGTCTGAACCGATCGCCACGATACGGAAATCAGGTGCAGCCTGCTGGCTGCGCTCCGGCTTCGGCCTCTCGTGAAATTCCGGAAGTCGTTATCTACGATATGGAACCAGCCGCAGCTGCTGGTGGCAGCAATGCTAAAATCGTCGCGCCGGCGCCGCGCAGCCCTGCTGCTGCGGCCGACAGGCCGCGCAACGTCTGCAGCCCGCTGATGGCCATTTATCTCACCCTCGTCCTGATCGTCCTCAACCACATCGCCTTCGGCGGCAGCCGGGTCGTGGTGGCGTTGTTTGCGCTGGAGTCCGGCGCGACGCAGATGGAAGTCGGCATCCTGATGGCGTTGTATGCGTTGTGTCCGATGCTGTTCGCGATCGCCATCGGGCGCCTTGCCGACCGTGTCGGTCCGCGGCTGCCGATGCTGCTGGGCAGTGTCGGTCTGGCGGCCGCGCTGTCATTGACGGCGATCTGGCCGATGATGGCCACGCTCTATATCGCGTCGTTCCTGCTGGGGACGTCGTTCCATTTCTTTTTCGTCACCGTCACCGGCATTGCCGGCGGCATCGGCGGCACGCAGCACCGTTCACGCAACTACGCGCTGGTCAGCCTGGGTTTCTCCGGGGCCGGCTTTCTCGGTCCGCTGATCGCGGGCTTCGCGATCGACTATCTCGGCCATATCCGAACCTTCCTGGTTCTGGCGTCGTTCACGGTGATCCCGGTGCTGATGCTGTGGCTGCGGCCCGGTTTCCTGCCGGGCGCCGCAAAGTCGCCCGGCGCTACCGCGACCGGTGGCGCGATGGACCTGTGGCGCGCGCCGCGCCTGCGCAATACCTTCATTGCCAGCGGTTTCATATCCGCGGGCTGGGACCTGTTCAATTTCTACATGCCGGTGTACGGGCATGGCATCGGCCTGTCAGCGTCCGTCATCGGCATCATTCTCGGGGCGTTCGCGCTGGCGACTTTCGTCATCCGGGCGTTGCTGCCCTGGTTGCTCAAGCGTTCCACCGAGGCACAGATCCTCGTCTACGCGATCTTTGTCGGCGCTTTTGCATTCACCCTGTTCCCGTTTTTCAAGAACCCGTATGCGCTATGCGCAGTGTCCTTCCTGCTGGGCCTGGGCGTGGGCTGCGGTCAGCCGATGTCGATGTCGCTGATCTATTCACTGGCCCCGACCGGACGTGCATCCGAGGCGGCCGGACTGCGGGTGACGGTCAACAACTTCACCCATCTGGTCATTCCGCTGGTATTCGGCACCCTGGGCACTGCGTTCGGTTATGCCCCGGTGTGGCTGGCGAACTCCGCACTGCTCGGGGTTGGCGGCTGGCTGGTGCGCCGCTCGCGCAGCTGAGCACGTTCAGCGGATGATAATCGTCACGCTAAAATCGCCGCGCAGCAGGCTGACTGCGTAGCCGCGTTCTGCGGCGCTCAGTACCGCCTGGAATTCGGCCAGTGACTGCACGCGCTGGCGGTTGACGGCATAGATGATGTCGCCGGGGCGGAAACCGGCCTGCAGCGCGCGGCTGCCCGGATCGACGGCGGCGACGACCAGGCCGCCGCCGCGCAGACGCTGCGCCAGCGGACTGCCGGGTTCGATCTCGACCACCCGCAGGCCCGGCAGCCGCGCCACCGCCTGTGCTTCGCCGTTGCCCGATGCCTGCGGCGCCGCGATGCGGGTGCGTATGCGCCGCTCGCCGCCTTCGCGCACGATGCTCATCTCGACTTCGTCGCCGACCGCCGTCAGGCCGAGGCGTGCGCGCAGGTCGGTGAAGCCGCGCACGGTGCGGCCGTTGAGTGCGGTGACGACATCCCCTTCGCGCAGGCCGGCGCGTTCAGCGGGTGATCCCGGGTCGACTTTGGCAATCAATGCGCCGTCGAGCGATGGCAGCCGCAGCTTGCGCTGCACCTCAGGCGTCACATCGGCCATTTCAATGCCGAGGCGTCCCCGGCGTACTTCGCCGTAGCGCACGATCTGGGCCATCACCGCGCGCGCCATCGCCGAGGGCACGGCAAAGCCGATGCCGACGTTGCCGCCGGCCGGACCGATGATCGCGGTGTTGATGCCGATCAGTTCGCCGCGCAGGTTGACCAGGGCGCCGCCCGAGTTGCCGGGATTGATCGACGCGTCGGTCTGGATGAAATCCTCGTACCCTTCCACCGACAGCCCGCTGCGGCCCAGCGCGCTGATAATGCCCGAAGTCACCGTCTGGCCGATGCCGAACGGGTTGCCGATCGCGAGCACGTAATCGCCGACCTGCAGCCCATCGGAGTCGCCGATACGCAGCGCCGACAGGCCCGGTGCGCTGATCTGCAGTACCGCGATGTCGGTGCCGGGGTCGGTGCCGATCAGCTTCGCCGGGAACTGCCGCCGGTCCTTCAGCGTGACGATGATCTGTTCGGCATCCTTGATGACATGGTTGTTGGTCAGGATGAATCCGCGCGCCGCATCGACGATGACGCCGGAACCCGTGGCCTGCTCCTGCCGCTGCGGGCGGTCGGGCAGATTGAAGAAACGGCGGAAGAACGGATCGCGGAACAGCGGGTTGTCTTCCATCGGCGCACGCGTGATGACCGAGACATTGACCACGGCGGGCGTGACCTGACTGACTATCGGCGCGAGCGTCGGCAGGTTGCGAGGGTCGCTCGCCGGTTGCGCGGCAACGGCCATCGGCAGCAGTGCACCGCACAGCAGCCACGGCAAAGCCGTTGCTGCCTTGAACCATGGTGCAGTCAAAAAATATCCAAAAAACAACCGGATGGTGGTGATCATGGACATATCCTGCAAAATGAGGCCGTGCCGGGTTTTTTCAACGGCCACATGATAGCCCCCCCGCATGCGCTGCGGGAGGGCGGTTTACTTCAGGATCTTGAACAGGTTGTTGAAGCTGTCGGTCCATAACCGCAGGCCGGGTATCTCGCCGATCGGCTCTGCGGCGTCGGTGATGCGCTTGTCCGCCAGCACTGCGGCACGGCGCGACACCAACACCCAGTCCGTCTTCGCGAAGTCCGATGCCTCGTCAGGATCGTCGCTGATCAGCACCGTATGCAGGCCGGACTCGTCGGCTATGCGTTTCACCACCGGCGCCAGATTGAGGAAGCGGTTGGTGACGTGGAAGGCGATCACGCCGTCGGCCTTGATGTTTTTCAGGTAGATGCCCATCGCCTGGTGCGTCACCAGGTGGGTGGGAATTGAATCGCTGGAGAAAGCGTCAATGGCCAGTACGTCGTAATGCTGCGCCGGTTCACGCTCCATTGTCAGCCGCGCGTCGCCGAGCAGGGTTTCGACCGTTGCCGGAGTTTCGCCGAGATAGGTGAATTCGGTGCGGGCGACGTCGATGACCTGCGGGTTGATCTCGTAGAAACGGTAGCTGTCGCCCTTGCGGCCGTAGACCGCGAGCGTGCCGGTGCCCAGGCCCACCACGCCGACGCGCATGCCGCCTGCGGCTGCGCGCTTGATGTTGATGATGCGCCCGATGCCGGAATCGGGGCCGTAATACGTGGTCGGCAGCATGCGGCGCTCCGGGGCCAGGAACTGCTCGCCATGCATGATCACGCCATGCATCAGCCGGCGTGTGCCGGTCGCGGATGCTTCATCGCCGAAATCCTTGACGCGCAGCGTGCCGTAGAAATTGCGCGACATGACCCGGGCATCTTTGGCCAGCATGTCGACGTAGCTGTAGACATGAAATCCGGTGAAACCGGCGGCTACCAGCGCCATTACCGGCACCAACGGCAGCAGGCGGCGCACGAGGTGGGCGGCAAGCAATGCGGTGAAAATCAGTCCGATACCGAATTCGTAGTAGGTGTTGAAAAATTTCGGCGCGACGAAGCCGATCAGCAGGCCGCCGACCGCACCGCCCAGCGAAATCATCAGGTAATAGCCGGTGAGATGACGCGGCGCCGGTTTCAGTGCCGCGAGTTCGCCATGGAAAAACATGCACATCACGAACAGGCCGGTTGCGAACAGCGGAATGGCCTCCTTGATGTCCATGACGCCGCCGTCGGCATGCAGCGCCCACGCCATCGCGGCCACGATGACCAGCAGCGGTCCGAAGAAAATCTTTCGCTGGTACCAGTTGCGGCCTTCGAAGCACAGCACAAACGACAGCAGGTACAGCGTCAGCGGCAGGATCCACAGGAACGGCACCGAAGCGATATCATGGGTAATATGGTTGGTCACCGCGATCAGCATGAACGAGCCCATCGCGGCAAGCGTCATCCACAGCAGGTAATCCATCGCGCGCGGCGCCGGACCATCGTCGACCAGCGTGCCGGCCGGTATCGCCGGGGAACCGGCGGGCGGGCGCAGACTGAAAAAAGCGGATGTCGCACAAAGGGCTGCGAACAGCGCGTAAGTCATGCTCCAGCCCACCGATTGCTCATGGGTCGTGACGTACGGTTCGACCACGAACGGATAGGCCACCAGCGCGACCAGCGATGCGCCGTTCGACAGTGCGAACAGCCGGTAGACGTTGCGCGTGCGCGGATAGCTGCGCGCGAACCATGCCTGCAGCAGCGGGCCGGTGGTCGACAGCAGAAAATAGGGCAGCCCGATCGTCGCGGTCAGCAGGCCAAGGATCAGCCATGTCGGATCCTCGTCGCCGTCCGGTTTCCAGTCGCTGCCGGCAATGATCGGCAGCGAGACCAGGCTGAACACGATCAGCGCCACATGCAGGATGACTTGCGGACGCGGCCTCAGGAAGCGGATGGTCCAGTCGGCATAGGCGTAACCGAGCAGCAGCACCAACTGGAAAAACATCAGGCAGGTGGTCCATACCGCGGCCGAACCGCCGAACCACGGCAGGATCTGTTTCGCCAGGATCGGTTGCACCAGGAACAGCAGGAACGCGCTTGCAAATATCGTCAGCGCATAAATCAGCATTTATTGTAAGCCATGGATTTTAAACATTTATTTAAATCGGTTATACGCGCTGGCAGTAGACGCACGAATAACGCAGAGCCTTCACAAGCGATGACTGGATGGACAATCAGGTCGGCGGGGTGAGTGAACCGCGGCGATTGTAACCGCTGACGGCGCTGTGCGCGATGCGGAGACCAGCGCACCGTCGTCACGCATGGGCGGCATGCCGCCGAAAATGCCGCATTGCCGGCGACAAACGCCTACCGGGTTGCTGCCATCGGCTCAATCGACGCTGCCGATGGCCAGCGTACGGCAATCGCTGACGTCTTCCAGCGCCGTGAGCTGTGCATGCAGTTGCGTCGCGCGCGCATCCGCGCCGGCCATGCGCATGAATTTGGTCCGCAATTCATCCGTCGACAACGGCGATGCCGGTGTGCCCTTGAACTCCTCGGCAAAGCGTTCGAACTTCCGCCCGTCCTTCAGCGTTACCCCGACCCGGGTGGCCCAAGCGCCGCCTTTTTCCGTTTCACTCATTTCGACCAGCGTCAGGCCGCGGGCCAGCGCGCGCACCTTCATGTCATTGAGCGCGGCTTCGGAAAACGCCAGCGGATCATTCACGTCGTAGTAGAGTGCGATCGCCGCGCAGAACGGCACGCTGTATTGCGCCCCGGCGACGTCGCGCGGCTCGCGGATGTCGTGGTGGGACAGGATCTTGTGCCGGGCATGGATGGTCAGCGCGGCGACATCGTCGCCATTGAAGCCATGCTCGGCGCGCAGTTCCTGCAGCGACTGCACGGGGGTATGCGCGGTGATGTGGCAGGCGTAACGCTTGAGGCAGGCGTGAACGATGTCGTAATGCGTGCCGAGGCCTTTGGTGAATTGCGAGGCGTCGCCGTCGCGGGCATAGGCTTCGAGGTAACCGTATTGGCCTTCCAGCACCGTGTCCGGTCCTTCGTAGCCATCGCGTGCGAGCAGCGCGGCGACCACGCCGGCTTCGGCTGCACGGCCCATGTGCAGGCGCTTGACCATTGCGCCGTTACCGGCCTTGGCGAAGGCGAGCAGGCCGCCGCCCAGCGAACCGGCGATGCCCAGCGCCTGGATGAGTCTCGCGGCGTCGAGGCCCAGCAGTTTGCCGGCGACGATCGCCGAACCGTACGGGCCGTTGATGCCTGGTGCATGAAAGCCCAGCGCTTCGGTGGTCTGTTTTGCGGCAAGGCCGATGCGGAACATCACTTCGGTGCCGGCCACGAAGGCGGTCAGCAGCTCGCGGCCGCCGGCGTGCCGTTCTTCGGCCACGGCCAGTGCCGCCGGCAGCAGGATTGCGCCGGGGTGCACACCGGCGCTGGGCTTGCGCAGGCCGTCGAGTTCGAAGGCATGGGCACAGACGCCGTTGGCCAGTGCCGCGGCGGGTGGCGAAACGCTCAATGCGGTGCCGATCACCCGGCTGCTGCCGTTGCCGCCGCAGTTGCGGGCATGTCCCGCGACGATCCTGCTCCACGGCAGGCGCGACCCGAACAGCGCGGCGCCGGTGGTATCGATGATGCATTGCCGCGCCCGCTCGCGCGCGGCCGCCGGAATGTCTTCGTACTTGAGCCCGGTCGCAAATTCCGCGAGCGTGCGGGCTGCGGTGGGGGCGGCAGCCATGATCGGGCCGGCCCGATCAGGCGGCGAGCAGCTTCGACAGCACCGTGGCATCGGGCAGCTTCTCGATGCCCATCACCGCATCGCACAGTTCTGCGACGCGCGCCTTGGGCAATGCCTTGGACGCGAGCTTCTCGAATTTCTCGATGATCTCGGCGTCCGAGGCGAAATGTTTCTCGCTGCCGCGTGCGGCTTCGATGGTGCGTTTCATCACCGTGCCGTCGTTGAGGTGCAGCTCGACGTGGACCTTGTGGCGCAGCTTGGCGCCCAGCGCGGTGATCGCCGGGTCGTGGATGACCTCGACCTTTTTCGACAGCGCGATGCGTTGCGGGTCGGCGACCATCGCTTCGGTGAACTGGTCGACGAAACAGTCGTTTTCGATCAGCCAGGCGGCGATGCAGTACGGCATGTTGAGCTGGGCCGAAGTCAGGCCCTGCGGCTCGTACGGCCAGCCGACGTGGTGCACCGTGACTTCGGAACCATGGACGACGACCTTCTTTACGTCGTTATGGGTGAATGGGCGTTCATTGCGCATGTCGCGCAGCGCGTCCAGCGTGGTGTGGTTGGTGCCGACGCAGGCGTAGAACTTCAGCGCGATGCCCATGGTCTGCCACACCTCGCCCAGCCCGGCAGTCAGTTCCTTCAGGTTGAACTTGTCGGTCGACTGCGACATCGTCGTGCAGAAACCGCCGTATTCGCTCTCCAGCACGTTGAGGATGCCGGTGAAGCCGGCCTCGGCGAACAGCGCGCCGTAGAGACCCGACTGCGAGGAACGGCCGGCATGCATGCGCTTGACCATTGCGCCGAACTGCGCGGCCATCAGGCCCGCGGCCTGGGTGCCGGCGATGCCCAGCGCGTGCACGGTCTTGTCGGTGTCGAGCTTCAGGCCGCGCGCCGCACCTGCGGCGGCGGAGAATACGCCCAGCGTTGCGCCCGAGTGCCACCCCGAGGCGATGTGCGAGGGGCCCATGCACAGGCCGACGCGCGGGCCGATCTCGTAACCGGCGACCGCGGAAGTCAGGAATTCCTTGCCGCTCATGCCCGGTTTCATTTCAGTGACCGAGATCAGCGCTGGCAGCACCACGGCGCCGACATGCAGCACGCCGGCGCGGTGCACGTCGTCGAGTTCGAAGCCCTGCACCTGCGTGCCGTTGACCAGCGCGGCATGCGGCGCGGAGAGTTTCTTCTTCGTGCCCCACACGCTGCAGGTGCGCGTCGCATCGACGCGCTCCAGCGTGTCCTGCAGGATGCGGCTCCATTCGAGATCCGCGCCGTAGAGCGCGCAGCCCAGCGCATCCAGCATCAGCAGCTTGTTGCGATGGCGCACTTCCTCCGGAATCTTGTCGTAGGTGAGTCCGGAAACGAAGGCGGCCATGCCGCGGGTGTAGGGGTTGTCGCTGGTGGATTGTTTGGCCATGGTGCGGAGTCCTGTGACGGGTCAGTAAGGAAATTTAATGAAAACAAATACTTATATGTTGTCCTGTGGCGTCATTTCGGCAGCGCGACCGCAGCACCGACGAGTGCCGCCAGTTCGCCGATGTCGGCGAGGGTATCGCAACGCTCGACTGCGCCGATGATGCGCTCGGCCACAGCCTTGGTCATGCACGGGGCGACGACATTGCGGAACTTGTGCACAACTTCTGCCGCTGACAGCGGATTCTCCGGGCTGCCGCGGCGATGCAGCGACAGCTTCTCGAACACGCGGCCATCGCGCGTGGTGATTTTCACGCGCGAGGCATGGCGGAAGGGTGCGCCCAGGTTTTCGATCTCGGGATCGACGTGCGCCGTGATACGCGCAATGAAATCGAGGACCTGCGGATCGGCGAGCCGCGCCTCGCGGAACTGTTCGGTGAACGCCGCGCCGTCGAGCGCGATCACCGCCATGCCGTAATAGAGGTTCATCTGTGCTGCGGTGACGCCCTGCGCCTGGTATTCCCAGGCGCAGTGCACATGGGTCATCGGCGACAGCCCGGTCTCGACTTTCGCGATATCGGCGGCCTTGAGGCCGTGTTCCTTCATCAGTTCGGACAGCGCATCGAGCGCGCTGTGGATGCTGGTGACGCTGGCGTGCGGTTTGTAGCCGACGTTGAGCGTTTCCCAGATCGTGCCGAGGCCTGCGGTCAATCGCGACGGGTTGGGCTGGTCTGAATACGTCGACAGGTAACCGCCGTACGGCGCTTCCAGCGCATCGAGGATGCCGGTGAAGCCGCGGGACGCGAGCTGTGCCGCATAGACCCCGCTCTGCGCCGCGCGGCCGCTGTGGAAACGTTTGACCATCGCCCCTTCCTGCGCCGCCATCAGGCCGCCGGCCTGCGAGCCGACTATCCCCAGCGCGTGCTGAAACTGCATCGCGTCGAGGTCGAGCATACGGGCCGCAGTCGCAGCGGCGACGAACGCGCCCGAGGTGCCCTGCGGATGGAAGCCGCGGAAAAACAGGCTCATCGTCGCCGCATTGCCGACGCGGTGGCCGATTTCATAGCCGGCGACGATCGCCGTCAGCAGGTCACGTCCGGACACTTTTCCGCGCGCTTCGGCGAGGCCCAGCGCCACGGGCGTCGCGATCGAACCGGCGTGGACGATGGATTCCTTGTGGATGTCGTCGAGTTCGAAAGCATGGCCCGAAGTGCCGTTGACCAGCGCGGCGAGCGCCGGCGAGGTCTTGCGGCCGAGGCCGATCAGCGTCGCGACCGGCTGTGCACCTTCTGCATCCGCGAGTTCGGCAACCTTGCGCGTCCATGGCAGCGTCGCGCCGTAGAGGCAGCAGCCGAGGCTGTCGAGTAGCGAGAGCTTGATGCGGGCGATCACATCCGCCGGGATGTCGTCGTAGCGCAATGCTGCACCGAACCGCGCAAGATCGCGCGTCGCGTCAGCGAGCAGCGGAGGTTTGCTTGACGACATGCGCGGCCTAGGCTTTGGCGTGCTGCCCGGCGGAAGTGCCAGCGAGCTTGCCGAACACCGCACCCGAGACCAGACCCGTGCCGCTGGCGTAGTTGAAATAGAACAGGCCACCGACCATTTCGCCGGCGCAGTACAGGCCGGGGATCGGCAACTGGTTGGAATCGACAACCTGCGCGGTGTCCTTGTCGATGCGCAGCCCGCCGAAGGTGAAGGTGATGCCGCAGGTGGTGGCATAGGCGTCGTAGGGCGGGGTGTCCAGCGGCTGCGCCCAGTTCGACTTCGGCGGCTCGATGCCGACGGTGCCCTTGCCGTCCTTGATCACGTGGTTGAAGGGCACATCCTTCATCACCGCGTTGTTGTAGTCGCGCACGGTCTTGAGGAAACCCTGGGGGTTGACGCCTTCGAGCTTGGTCGCCAGTTCCTCCAGCGTGTTGGCGCTGACCTTGGTGACGAACTTGATGCGGTACTCGGAGCGCAGCAGCTTGGTGACCTTGGAGTCGAACACCTGCCAGGCGAACTGGCCGGGCTGTTTCAGCACTTCCCCGCCGTACTTGGCGTAGGTGAAGGAGTGAAAATCGTAGCCTTCGTCGACGAAACGCTTGCCGTCGGCATTGATCAGCAGGCCGAAGATGTAGCTGTGCTTCTGGAACTGGTCGCCGACGCTGACGTCGCCGAATTCCGGCGCGTAGCGGTCCCAGCCGGTAGCGTGGCAGCCCGACCAGTTGCCGTAGGGCGCGGCGCCGATGTCGAGCGCCATTTTCAGGCCGTCGCCGACGTTGAAGCGCGTGCCGCGCACCTTCGCCAGTTCCCAGCCCGGCCCGAGGTAGCGTGCACGCATTTCCGGATTGGCCTCGAAACCGCCGCAGGCGAGCACGACGGATTTCGCTACCATGTCGAAAGCCTTGCCCTTCTGGCGCACGCGCACGCCGCTGACGGTCGCGCCGTCGTAGATCAGGCTGATCGCGCGGGTCTCGTAGTACACCGGGATGCCGGCTTTCTGCACGGCCTTGTCGAGGTACTGCACCAGCCCGGCACCGCCGCCATGGGCCTCGATCGGCATGTTGCCGAAGAAGCGGCGCTTGCCGTCGACCACCGCCGACTGGCGGCCCCAGTTGGGCACGAACTTCACGCCCTTCGCGCGCAGCCAGATCATCGTCGGCAGGCTTTCGTTGACCAGGTATTCCGACAGGTCGGGGTCGGTACGGTAGGCGGTGAGCTGGTAGATCTTGTCGAGGAATTCCTCGCGGGTGTTGGTGCCGAAGTCGGTCTCGGCGATTTCCTGCGGCGTGATGTCGGTGACCTTGGTCAGGTCTTCCACGGTCTCGTAGGCGAAACGCATCACGCCGCCGGCGAAGCGGCTGTTGCCGCCGGATTCGTCCTCGTTGGCGGCTTCGAGCACGGCGACGCGCGCGCCCTGGTCATGGGCCGCCAGGGCGGCGCACAGCGCGGCATTGCCCTTGCCGACGACGATTACGTCAAAGCTGTTCATTTTCTGGACTTTCGGGAAATCGGGAGGAATTGGACACACTGCAGGAGTGGCGAATTTAGAGCGCAGCGCATACCAGTGTCAAGGTAACGCAATGCGGAATCCGCAGCGCGAGTCGCGCCTGGACAGCAATGATATGCCGGTTGGGCGCAACGCAGATTTTCCGCAGGAGGCGACCCGTGCGTAAAGCTGCCGGGTATCAGGATCGACTGAGCAAGGGGATGACCGCAGCCGGTGGCACTGCATGGCCCACTGATCGTGCAGATTCGCGAGATGGCGTCGGTGATTACGCAGCGACGCGCTGCGGCCCACCCCGTCCCGCTGCCAGCGCCGCAATCTCCCGCACGTCGTTCGCGTTCTCGAAATCCTGTATCGCCGCGTAAAGCCGCGCCACGTTGTCCGCTGACAATGCACGCGCGGCGCAGTTGTCGAACTTGTCCTTGAGCCGGTCGGCGGGCAGCGGCTTGTCGACGGTACGGCCCAGTGCCTGGTCGGTCTTGGTGCCGACGACGCGGCCGTCGGTCAGCGTGACCTTCACTTCGGCGCCGAAGTGGTTGTCGGCGGGGAACTGCGCGGTGGTGTAGGTCGCGACGTGGATTTTCGGCAGGATGGCGCGCGTCGCCGGGTCTTTCCAGTTGTCGCCTTCGAAGTGTTCAAGCTTGACGGTGCGGTCCTTCAGCGCGCGCGCCAGCGTGTACTGCACGCTGAACTTGGCATCGAGATTGGACTGCGGGTCCGGGCGGTTGGTGTGCTCGAGCCGGCGGGGGTGGGTCCAGGAATCGATGCGCGCGACCTGCTCGGGCTTGAGGTCGTGCTTTTGTACCAGTTCCAGCATGCAGTCGATCGCCGGGTGGGTGCTGCCGCAGCAGGGATACGACTTGATGGCGATGCCGGGGCGGGTGATGTCCAGCGGATTGGCCCACGCCGGGATGGCTTTTGTGGCGTCGTAGTTGCCGGTGCCGTTGAACACCTCGAAATAACCCTGCTTGTGCTCAAACGCCGTGGCGCCGGCGGTGAAGCCGTCGCGCGCGAGCAGCGCGGCGAACAGGCCGCTCCTCGCGCAGTGGCCGACGTGCAGCGGTTTGGTCATGGTGCCGAAATTCGATTTGACGCCGGCGGCGAGCGAAGCCGCGATCGACAGCGCGGTGGCGGTTTTTTCAACCGACAGTTTCAGCAGGTGCGCGCACGCCGCCGCACTGCCGAACACGCCGATGGTCGTCGTCGGGTGCCAGCCTTTGGTGTACTGGTGGAAGTTCACCACCATCGACAGTTTGCATTCCGTCTCGAAGCCGGCGACGTAGGCGGCGATGAAGTCTTTGCCCGTCGCGCCGGTTTCATCGGCGAGCGCGAACAGCGCGGGCAGGATGGGCACCGAGGGATGGCCGCCCAGCGTGTTGTTGCAGTCGTCGAAATCGAGCGCGTGCGAGGCGGTGCCGTTGACCAGCGCGGCGTCGAGTGCGCCGACGCGCCGCGCGTGGCCGAACACCAGCGACGGACCGCTGCTCGAACCGGATACGCCGAGCACGATACGTGTGGCGTCTTCGGCGGCGCCGGCGATGGTTACGCCGACGGTGTCGAGGATGCCGACCTTGGCCCAGTGCACGGCATCGGCTGGCAGAACGCTATATTGTAACTCATTGATTTTATTAGATATTTCTGTGGCGAAACTCATCGCGCTGCTCCTCTGCGGCGCCGGTCGCTGCGTGGCGGACCGGACGGAATGATGGCGGAAGAGAGTGGGAGTCGAACCCACACAGGACCGCTCGCGGCCCCTACCGGGTTTGAAGTCCGGCCGCCCCACCGGGAGCGATTCCCTTCCGTTGTACTGCTGTTGCGAGGCGCCATTGTAAAGCCCGGCGGTGCATGCGCGTAAGGGTGTTCCAGACTGTGGTGGCATCGCGGCGGATGGGGTATGCCGCGTTATACTTTCGGCGCACTGACAAACCCAATCAATAACAGGAACAGGAGGATGCAATGACTACATTACGCGGGTTGGCCATCGGCTTCGCCGGTGTGCTGGCCATGATGACCGCTCCGGCGATGGCCGCGGGCTATCCGGACAAACCGGTCGAAATGGTGGTGGCGGGCAACGCCGGTGGCGGCCTGGACCTGACGGGGCGGGCGATGGAAACGGCGTTGCGCGAGGCCAAGCTGTTTCCGCAGACCTTTGTCATCAAGAATGTCGGCGGCGCGGGCGGCAACGTCGCGCGCACCCAGGTCAACCAGAAAAAAGGCGACGGCCATGTCCTGTACGTCGAGTCGAACCGCATTTATGTCAATCGCATCGTCGGCACCACGCCGCTGACGCACAAGGACGTGACGCCAATCGGCCGGTTGATCACCGAATACGTGGCCTGGGTGGTGCGCGCTGATTCGCCGTTCAAGTCACCGCAGGATATTTTCGACAAGCTAAAGCAGAATCCGGAGTCGGTGCCGTTCGGCGTCGGCACGGTGCCGAGCAACGACCAGATGAACATCCTGCGTCCGGTGATGGCTTCGGGCATCGATCCGAAAAAAATCAAGGTGGTGTCGTTCAAGAGCGGCGGTGATCTGATGATCCAGCTGCTCGGCGGCCACGTGCCGGTAATTTCGACCGGCCTGTCGGAGGCCATCGAACAGGTCAAGGCGGGCAAGGCGCGGGTGATCGCGGTCTCGGCACCGCAGCCACTGCCCGGTGACCTCGCCAAGGTGCCGACCTGGCGCTCGCTGGGCATCGACGTCGCGATCCTGCACTGGCGCGGCGTGTTTGCGCCGCCGGGTATTTCGAAGGACGTGATCGCCTACTGGGACAAGGCGCTGGGCCAGATGGTGAAGACCGACGCCTGGAAGCAGCAGCTCGAAAAACACGGCTGGTTCGATGCCTATGCCGACTCCGCGACGTTCAGGAAGGATCTCGATGCGGAAGAGAAGATCTACACCGAAATCCTCACCGATCTGGGCATGGCCAAGGGCCTGAAGAAGTAGCGGCCGCGCAACCGCGACCATCAACCGCCGGCGCCGACCGGCGGTTTTTTTATCGCTTGCGGGCGGCGTGGCGCACGACCGGCGTGATCTCCACAGTGTCGTCGCCGTCGGTCAGCCAGGCGGTGCCGTCCTGGATCGTGCACTGCAGCTGCAGCGTGCGCTGTGCGAGCGCGGCCATGCTGCGCGTGGCCGCCTGCGGCAGGTCGATCACCGTCAGATTGTCGGGGCGCGCAAGGTTGGCCTGCACTTGCTGCCACCAGCGTTCGGCGATGAAACCGCCGTAGGTGTAGATGCGCACCTGTGCCGCGCGGCCACAGGCCCGGCGCACCGATTTCTCGTCCGGCAATCCGACATCGATCCACAGCTGGATCGACCCGGTGAGGTCTTTCTGCCAGAGGTCCGGTTCGTCGTCGCTGCTCAGGCCCTTGCCGAAAGTCAGCGCTGCGTCGGCATTGAGCGCGAAGGCGAGCAGCCGTACCATCATGCGCTCGTCGGTTTCCGACGGATGGCGGGCCAGTACCACTGCATGGGTGGCGTAGTAACCACGGTCCATGTCGGTGATGGTCAGGTCGATCTTGAAGATGGTTGCGTTGAGCGCCATGAACTGGTTACCGTGTTGCGGTGACGAAAGCGTTGAAATGACAGCGTCTGCAGATGAAGTGCTTGCCGCGACCCGGAACTGGCTGGTCAATGCCGTGATCGGGCTCAACCTGTGTCCGTTTGCGCGCGCAGTATACGCCGGGGAGCGCATTCGCTACGTGGTCAGCGATGCGGCGACGCCGGAAGCACTGCTAGAAGTGCTTGCCGCGGAGCTGCAGCTGCTGGCAACAGCTCCTGAGCATGAAACCGAAACAACGCTGCTGATCCATCCGCAGGTGCTGGGTGACTTTCTGGATTACAACGATTTCCTCGAAATTGCTGACGCGCTGGTCGCGGACCTCGGTTACGAAGGTGTGCTGCAGGTGGCGAGTTTTCACCCGCAGTACCGGTTTGCCGATACCGAGCCCGACGACGTCACCAACTGCACCAACCGTTCGCCGTATCCGACGCTGCACCTGCTGCGCGAATCGAGCATCGAGCGCGCCGTGGCTGCGCACCCCGATACCGAACGCATTTACCGCGACAACATCGAGACGCTGCGGCGCATCGGCCGCGCGGGCTGGGCGCGGCTCGAAGTCGGCGCGCCGCGCAAAACCTGAGCTGCAGCCGGCTGAGTTATTTCAAGCGTGCGGCGACCGCGTCCGCGGCGCGCCTGGCTTCGGCCATTGCATCGGCGAGGCTGCCGCCGCAGCCGCTGCGCACCGCGCCAACGGCCCACAGCCCGCTGACGGCGGTTTCCAGCGTGTCGCCGGCGGTGATGAAGCCGCGCGCATCGCACTGCACGCCCGCGGGCAGGAAACCGGTGTTGGGTTCGAGGCCGATGTAGGCGAACACGCCGGCGCAGGGGATTTCTTCGGTGCCGGCAGCACTGCGCAGGCGCAGCTTTTCGACCATCTGGCCGCCGACGATGGCTTCAACGGTGGTACCGAAGCGGGATTCGATTTTTTCGTTGGCCTGGACCCGGTCGATGAAGCGCTGCTGCGCGCGGAACGCCGCGCCGCGATGGATCAGGAGCACCTTGCCGCAGTAATGCGTGAGCACCTGTGCTTCCTGCAGCGCGGAATCACCGCCGCCGATCACGGCGACGGTTTCGTTCTGGAACATCGGGCCGTCGCAATCGGCGCATTTCGACACGCCGCGGCCTTCGAATTCGGTTTCGCCGGGCACGCCGAGCATTTTCAGTCTGGCGCCGCTGGCGACGATGACCTGGCGCGCGCGGTAGCCGCCGCCCTCGGTGGTCACGCCGAAGCCGCCGTCTGCCGCGGCAACGGCGGTGACCGGTTCCTGGATGCTGGTGACGCCGGCCTCGGCATTGGCCTGGGTCATTTCGGCGGCGAACGCGGCGCCGCCGGCTTCGCCGCCGGGCGGTGCGGGATCAAGTTCGTTGATGTTGAGGACCAGGCCGCCGAAGATCTGTTGTTCGAATGTAGCGGCGCTCAGGCCGTGTTTCGCCAGTGCGCCCGCGGCGGTGAGGCCGGCGATGCCTTCGCCGATGATGATGACGTCAAATGCAGTAGTGGACATGAAGTGCTCTCAGTAACGTTTGTTGCGAAACGGTGGGCGTTGCTGCGGCTTTTGCGCCGCGGCCTTCTGCGGCTGCGCTTTGGCGGCGGTCCCGGGGACAGGCGGTGGCGCGGGTTCGGCGGCGCCGAGGATGGGTACGAAATCCTTGCGCATCTTGCGCTGGTCGCCCACACGCTGGGTGACGGTCAGACCGTCCAGCGTGTCGAGGATTTCAATCGCGAGCGTGCGGCCGATGCCGGTGGCATCGCGGTATTGTGCTGCGGTGAACAGACCGTTGGGCTGTTGTGCCGCGGTGGCGTGGGCGGTTGCTGCGAGCGTGGCCATGGTCGGCTTCGGATAGAAACGTTCGGCGCCGACGCGGTAGAGCTTGCCGGCCTTCATCTGGCGGTAGACGAAATCCTTGAGGATTGCATCTTTCAGTTTCAGCTGCGGCGCGAGTTCGCGCAGTGGCGGCGGATTGAAGCCGGCGGCAGCCAGTGCCGGCTGTACCAGTTCCCACAGCTGTGCATCGGCGCTGTTGGCGGTGGTGTCATGTCCCCGCTTGCGCACCAGCGAACTGTGGATCTCGATGACGCGCTGGTCGGCGAGCAGGCGCAGCACATGGCCGAAGGCGTCGGCATCGAGCTCGGGCGCGAGTGCGGTGCGCAAGGCTTCGACGTCCATGCCCGGCGCCTGCGGGTGTGCCTGGTGAAAGGCCTGGACTTTGCTCGTGATCGTCGCCCGCAGCGCATCGAGCCGCTGCTGGCGGATGGCGATCTGGCGGTCCTTGCCCAGCGGCACCAGCCCGGCTTTGGCATAGGCGGCACCGGCCACTTCGGGCAGCACGTTGAAAATGGCTTCGAAATGGGCCGGATCGAGCGGGCGTTTGTCGTTGGCCGACAATGCGGCGAGCGCCGTGTCCGGGTCTGCGGCCTCGAGCGCAGCGAGCTCCGCATCGCGCGCCTTGCTGCGGCGGGCGGTGGGCGGCAGCGGATCGATGATGCTGCCGCCGCCGAGGGTGCGCGTGGAGGACTGGTCGCGCAGGATGAAGCGGTCGCCGTGCAGTGCCGCCACAGGTTCATCGAGTACCAGTTGGGCGATGCCGCCGCTGCCCGGCGCCAGCGCGTCGCCGCGCCGCAGCGATACGCGCGCGGTGACATCGGCGGTGGCGAGGTGCAGGTGCACCGGCGTCCAGTGTTTCAGTGCACGGGCCTCTCCCGGCAGCACGCTCAGGCGTACGTCGAGCCGGCGCGTCGGGCGGTGGATCGCGGCGGCCATGACCCAGTCGCCGCGGCGCACCGCTTCGACATCGGCGCCGGTCAGGTTCAGTGCGCAGCGTTCACCGGCGCGCGCCTGTTCCGCAGCTTTGCCGTGAATCTGGATGCCCCGCACCCGCACTTCCCGCCCGGCGGGCGAGATCACCAGCTTGTCGCCGGTATGCACCGTGCCGTTGAATACCGTGCCGGTGACCACGGTGCCGCTGCCGGCAATGCTGAAGGCACGGTCGATTGCGTAGCGCAGGTGCTGGCCTTCGGCACGGCGCCGGTGCTGCGCGGTGGCGGCGTCCAGCAGCAGCGTTTTCAATTCGGCCATGCCGGCGCCGCTCACCGCCGATACCGGATGGATGGTCGCGCCGGCCAGCGTGGTCGGCGCCAGCAGTGCCTGCACCTGGGCGCGCACTTCATCGATGCGTGCCGGATCGACGCGGTCGATCTTGGTGATCACCGCAGTGCCGCGGGCCACATGCAGCAGGTCGAGGATCTGCAGGTGCTCGATGGTCTGCGGCATCACCCCGTCGTCGGCGGCGACGATCAGCAGCGCGAAATCGATGCCCGATACGCCGGCCAGCATGTTGCGGATGAAGCGCTCGTGGCCGGGCACGTCGACGAAGCCGATCAGGCCGCCGCCGTCGAGCGGCAGATAGGCGAAACCGAGGTCGATGGAGATGCCGCGCGCCTTTTCCTCGGGCAGGCGATCGGTGTCGGTGCCGGTCAGGGTTTTGACCAGCAGCGTTTTGCCGTGGTCGATATGGCCTGCGGTGGCAATGATCATCCGGTTATTCCTTCCAAAAGCCGGATTTCATCCCAACTGCTGCGTTGCCCGAAATTTTGCTGGCTTGCATACATCGAGTATGCGGCACTGCGCAAAATTTCGTGCGCCTTGCATTTGGGCGTACTCCAGTTTTTTGAAGGCTGCTGTTTATCTGGCGGGACATTATGAAAACCATCTGACTATTTGAGGCGTAGCCCCTGTAGCTGGCTGACAAATTCATCCTCGTGATCCAGGCAGCGCAGGTCGAGGATCAACGCGCCGTCCTTGATATGGCCAATCACCGGCACCGGCAGCGCGCGGAAGGCCGCGGCGAGCGGACCGACATCGGTTTTCTTCCTGGCGGCTGGTGTCATCGCCAGGCCGGCACTGGGCAGCGCGTCGACCGGCAGCGCACCGCTGCCGATCTGGCTTTTGCAGGGCACGATTGCGACGCGCCAGGCATCCCCCAGTGCAGCGGCGACCTGGGGTGCGAGGCGCGCTGCCTGTGCAGCGATCTCGTCGGTGGCACGGGTCAGCATCCGCAGCGCCGGCAGCGCCTCGTGCAGCCGTTCCGGATGCAGGTAGAGGCGCAGCACTGCGTCGAGCGCCGTCAGCGTCAGTTTGTCGAGGCGCAGTGCGCGCTTCATCGGATTCTTGGCGATGCGTGCCATCAGGTCGCGGCGGCCGACCAGCAATCCCGCCTGGGGTCCGCCGAGCAGCTTGTCGCCGCTGAAGGTGACGACATCGGCGCCGTGCGCCAGCGTTTCCCGCGGCGTCGGTTCGTGCGGCAGTCCGTAGTGTTCGAGATCGATCAGCGTGCCGCTGCCCAGGTCGACGATGAACGGCAACTGGTGCGCGTGGGCAAGCCGGGCAAGTTCCGGTTCGGGCACGCTGGCGGTGAAGCCCTGCACCACGTAATTGCTGGTGTGCACCTTCATGATGGCCGCAGTGCGCGGGGTGATCGCCTCGGCGAAATCCTTCAGGTGCGTGCGGTTGGTGGTGCCGACCTCGACCAGTTTGGCTCCGGCACGGGCCATGATGTCGGGGATGCGGAACGCGCCGCCGATTTCGATGAGTTCGCCGCGCGAGACCAGCACTTCCTTGCGCAGGGCCAGCGTGTTCAGGGCGAGATACACGGCCGCAGCGTTGTTGTTGACGGCAACGGCCTTCTCGCCGCCGGTCAGCTGCTTCAGCCAGCGTTCGACATGACTGTCGCGCTCGCCGCGGGCACCGGTCGCCAGCTCGAATTCGAGATTGACCGGACGGATCATTGCGGCCATCACCGCCTCGGCCGCGACCTGCGGCATCACGGCACGACCGAGGTTGGTGTGCAGCACGGTGCCGGTCAAATTGAATACGGGTTTCAGCGACGGTGCAGCGGAACTGTGCAGTGCGCCGGCACAGGCGTGCAGAAAACGGGCTTCGTCGTAGGCGGCGGCCCCGGGTGCGGCCAGCCGCGCGCGCTCGGCTTCGAGTGCTGCGCGCAGGGCTTCGGTTACGCGGCTGCGGCCATGCGCCGCAATGAGCCCTGCCACCGCCGTGCTGCCGAGCAGGCGGTCCAGCGATGGCAACGCGCGACGCGCGGCTGCGGCTGGATTCACCATCGCGGCGTGGCCGTGCGGCGGGTGTGGCGAGTCATGCGGCTGGACATCGTTGCGGGAACACCACGGAATTGCGGAAGGCGCAGTTTAGCGTAACTGCGCAGGCCCGTGCTATGCTGAAATGCAGGTGCGGTGCGCCGCTGAGCGCATCGCCATTCAATCGAGGGAGTAGACGATGTTGTTGCGTACGCTGGTTGCTGCACTGCTGTGCGCAGCCACTGCCACTGCAGGCCGCCGCAGGGAGCTATCCGACCAAACCGATCCGCTTCATCTGCCCGTACGCGCCTGGCGGCGCGGGAGACATTTTTACGCGCACAATTGCCCAGAAGCTGACCGAGGCGCTGGGGCAGACTGTCGTCGTCGACAACCGCGCCGGTGCCAATGGCGGCATCGGCACCGATCTGGTGGCTAAAGCACCGGCCGACGGTTACACGCTGCTGATGGGCAACAGCGGGCCGATGACCGTCAATCCGCACCTGTACCGGAAGTTGCCGTACGATCCGGTCAGGGATTTCGCGCCGATCACGCAGGGTACGTCGTATATGTACGTACTGGTCGTGCCGCCGGCGGCACCGGTCAAGTCGCTGCCGGATTTCATCAAGCTGCTGCAGTCGAAGCCCGGGCAGATGACCTACGGCTCGACCGGCATCGGCGGCGGCAATCATCTTTCGGGTGAGTTGTTCAACCTGATGACCAGCACCAAATCGATCCATGTGCCGTATACCGGCAGCGCGCTGGCGCTGGCGGCGCTGCTCGGCGGCCAGATCAACTACATGTTCGATACCGTGATCACCGCGGTGCCGCAACTGCGTGGCAAGCTGCGCGCGATCGGTGTGAGCGGCGCAAAACGCGCCTCCGCGCTGCCGGATGTGCCGACGCTGCAGGAACTCGGGCTGAAGGATTTTGCGCTGACGCAATGGCAGGCGGTGGTGGCGCCGGCCGGTACGCCGCGCCCGCTGATCGAGCGGCTGAACCGTGAGGTGGTGAAGGCATTGAAAATGCCCGACGTCATCGACCGGCTGGCGACGCAGGGCGGCAATGAACTGGTCGGCAATACGCCGGAGCAGTTTGCGCAGGTCATCAACAGCGATCTCGCGCTCTACGGCAGGATCGTCAAGGCGGCGGGCATACAGCCGCAGTAATGGCACTGCCTGGGCAAAAAAACGGCGCCTCGCGGGCGCCGTTTTAAATTATTGTTTTTAAAAAACTATTTTAATAATTATTCCCAGAGTCTTTCGGGCAGCGGCAATCCGGCCAGATCGTCCGTGGTCAGCCGCTGGTTCGGTTCGATGCCGTAGCGTTCGAGCACGGCCATCAGCTGGCGCGCGTGTTGCGCGCTGTGCCAGGTCGAGCGCTCGTAGAGCATGTAGATCGGTTGCATGCCGAAGAAGGTCTTGATTTTCTGCTGGCAGGATTTGTCCTCGAGGTTGGCCCACCATTTTTCCAGCCGCGCGATCACGGTGTCGCCGTAGCGTGCGATTTCGTCGCCGGTGGTGAAAGTGCCGTCCGCGGGCGGAATATTGGCAAGCTGCACGGCATATTCGACCCCGCCTTCGACGGTCTCGAGGAACGCTTCACCGATGCGGAACACGTGATGTCCCATATAGCGGATCGAGCGGTCGCGGTTGTCGATGACGCGTTCGTTAAGCCTGTCGGCCGGCATCTGGCGCAGGTAGCGTTGCACTGCGCGCAGCACCAGCACCCACTTCCGGATCAGTTCTTCGGGCGGCAGCGGCTTGTGGCCGGTGCCCTGCAAACCGACGAACTCGGCGACGTCTTCCAGGTTCTGGCCAAAGACAAACTGTTCGCCCCTGGCCACGACCGGCACATTGCGCACGCCGAACTTGAGCAGACGTTCACGGCCCTGCGGATCGTTCAATACATCGATGGCGACGAAATCTATTTTTTTGCGCGAAAGAAACTCTTTCGCCCGGAGGCAACTGCTTCACCCAGGCTGGGTAAAGAGTATGAATTGTTCAGTGGGAGCGCCCATGCGTGACCTTTCTTCAGGCGGTTGCGGTGGACTGCAAGCCTAACGGGCAGCAGAGCAGGGCGTCAAGGTCCGCAATGTTATACTCCGCGGGCGTTTTTCCCTGCAACAATCCATATGATGAAGCTGATCGGGACTGCCACCAGTCCCTACACCCGCAAGGTGCGTGTCGCGCTGGCCGAGAAGCGCATGGAATGCGAATTCATCATCGACTCGCCCCATGCCGAGAACAGCACGGTGTCCAGATTCAATCCGCTGGGCAAGATCCCGGTGCTGGTGCTCGATGATGAAAACACGATTTTCGATTCGCGCGTGATCGTCGAGTATCTGGACAACGCAAGTCCGGGCAACCGGCTGATCCCCGGGGAGAAGCGGCCGCGCATCCAGGTGCGGCGCTGGGAGGCGCTGGCGGATGGATGCACCGATGCCGCCGTGAACATCGTCATGGAAAAACGCCGTGCGGCCGCGCAACAGTCGCCGTATTGGATCGCGCGCCAGCAGGGCAAGATCGACCGCGTATTGCAGATGCTTGCGGACGATCTCGCCGCCAAGCCGTGGTGCACCGGGGATTTTTTCAACCTTGCCGACATCGCCGTCGGCTGCAGTCTGGGTTTTCTCGACCTGCGCCTGCCGGACCTGCCGTGGCGCCGCAATCATCCGAATCTGGGGCGGCTCGCGGATAAACTGGCGCAGCGCCAGTCGTTCAAGGATACCGCGCCGGGTTGACTGGTCGTGGCGAGCGCGGAGCGATGGGTGATCAACGGTGCCCGCTGTTGTCGTTCCACGCGTTGCGCTTATCCGTGACCGGCGAAGGGTTCTGAATCCGGCGGGCATGTGGTCACCCGCGGCGTGGCCTGCGCCTGGCGGGCAGATTCGATGATGCCGCCGCCGATGCAGACGCGGCTCTCATAAATCACCACCGACTGCCCCGGGGTCACTGCCCACTGGTTTTCGGCGAACTCGACAACGCATTTCCCCGGTGTCACTGCGGACAGCGAACAGGCCGCATCGGCCTGGCGGTAGCGTGTCTTGGCACCGTAGACCCACGCGGTGTGCGGCGCATCGCCGCTGATCCAGTTCAGGTTGACGGCAGTCAGCTGGTCGGCCAGCAGCAATGTATGGTCATGCCCCTGCACGACCACAAGCTGATTTTTCTGCATGTCCTTGCGTGCGACATACCAGGCGTCGCCGTCGCCGTGGCGGGTGCCGCCAATCCCCAGGCCCTGGCGCTGTCCCAGCGTGTAAAACATCAGCCCCATGTGCGTGCCGACCTTGACGCCTTCGGGTGTGACGATGTCGCCGGGATTCGCCGGTAGATAGCGGTTCAGGAATTCGCGGAACGGGCGCTCGCCGATGAAGCAGATGCCGGTCGAATCCTTCTTGTCGTGGTTGGGCAGGCCCTCGCGGCGCGCAATTTCGCGCACGTCGCGCTTGTAGAGCGCACCCAGCGGAAACCAGGTTTTTGCGAGCTGGTGCTGGTTGAGTCGGTAAAGGAAATAGCTCTGGTCCTTGGTGCCGTCTTCGGCTTTCAGCAACTGGTATTGCCCGTCGACTTCGCGCACCTGCGCATAGTGCCCCGTGGCGATGCGGTCCGCGCCGAGGTTCATCGCATGATCGAGGAAGGCCTTGAACTTGATTTCGGCATTGCACAGCACGTCCGGATTGGGGGTGCGTCCCGCGCGGTATTCGCTGAGGAATTCGCTGAACACGCGGTCCTTGTACTCGGCGCTGAAATTGACGGCTTCGATTTCGATGCCGATGCGATCGGCAACCGCCACGGCGTCGACCAGGTCCCGGCGTGAGGTGCAGTGTTCGTCGGTATCGTCGTCTTCCCAGTTTTTCATGAACAGGCCGACGACTTCGTGCCCCTGCTGCTTGAGCAGCAGCGCGGTCACCGAAGAGTCGACTCCGCCCGACATGCCAACGACGATTTTCTGCTTGCGTGCCATGATCCTAAACGTGGTGATACAGCAGGTCCAGTGGATAGCGCTGCCCCGCGAGATAATCTTCAACGCACTGCAGCAGCAGCGGGCTGCGGTGTCGTGCGCGGGTGGCGTGGATCGCCGCGGCCGGCAGCCACAGCGCATCGACAATGCCGGTATCGAGTGGCCGGTTGGCGTCGTGTCCTGACAAATTGCCGGTGAAGGCAAACCGGAGGTAGGTTATGCCGCTTTGCCGCTGACGGTACTGGTAGACGCCGATCAGCGCGGTCGGTGTGAACTGCCAGGCCGTTTCCTCCAGCGTCTCCCGCACGACGGCATCGAGCAGCGATTCGCCGGCCTCAAGGTGGCCGGCGGGCTGGTTGTAGCGCAGGCCGTCGGCAGTCTGTTCCTCGACCAGCAGGAATGCGCCATTACGCTCTACCACCGCGGCGACGGTTACGTTCGGCTTCCATTGGCGATCCTGATCCGGCATACGCTTATTCTATCGCCGGCTGTCCATGCCTCAAAAGCAAAAAAAAGGCAGGGGATTACCCTGCCTTTTCCAAAGTGCGAGGAATTACTGCGTTATTTCTTCGCTTTGCAATCTTTATGATTCTTGTTTTTCGGATCCTTGCAGTCGACTTTTGCCGCCTCTTTCTTTTCCGCGGCGAACACCGGAGCAACGGATACGGTTGCGAAGATTGTGGCAAACGCGATTGCGAGCAGCTTCTTCATGCTTCCTCCCTGGTTGGACTGGATCAGCCGGCCGACCATCGGCCAGCGGCTCGATGCGAGCGCCGCCACATTAGCCTATGCGCCAATAAATGACAAATGGGTAAATTGCGGACAAAAAAAGCAGGGCATCAGCCCTGCCTTTCCCGGACAGCCGGTGCGGATTACTTCTTGCTGCTGCCGTCTTTTTTCTCTTCCTTCTTCATTTCTTTCTTCTGGGCTTTATCGCCGGTGCCGTCTTTTTTCTGCACTTTCTTCTCTTCTTTCTTTTGTTCCGCGGCGAAGGCCGGGGCAACAGTGGCGGTGGCGAATACGGCAGCGATAATGGCGGCAAACAGTTTGCTCATGATTTCCTCAATTAGTGGTTGATCTACCAGACCTTGCGGCCTTGACCGAAAGAGTCGGTCAAGCGCCAATAACGGACCGATCAGCAACCAGTTGACAGGGTTGCGAAAGAATTTGCGCAAAACAGTTGAATAAAAACAATAGCTTGTCACGTAGTACGCCGTTTGCCCGAGTGGCGGCCATGGGCGTGGCGGTGGCCGGACGCGGGACTGGAGTCCTTCGTGTAACGCAGAATTGACGAATCGGCATACTGCCATGTGCCGGGTTCGATGCCGGCCAATGTCCATGGCCCGACGCTGTAACGGATCAGGCGCAAGGTGGGGAAGCCGGCGGCTGCGGTCATGCGCCGCACCTGGCGGTTGCGCCCTTCGCGGAGCGTCAGCTGCAGCCATGCCGTGGGTATCGCTTGGCGCGCGCGAATCGGTGGCACCCGCGGCCACAGCCAGTCGGGCGGCGCGGTCAACAGGGCTTCCGCCGGGCGGGCGCGATAGTCGCCGAGGGCGATCCCGGCCCGCAGCGGCGCCAGCGCCGCGTCATCCGGCAGCCCTTCGACCTGCACGAAATAAGTCTTGGCCAGCTTGTGGCGCGGGTCGGTGATGGTGTGCTGCAAACCGCCGTCAGCGGTGAGCACGACCAGGCCTTCGCTGTCGGTGTCCAGCCGTCCGGCCGGGTAGAAGCCGGGAACGTCCACATAATCCTTGAGCGTCGGATGCTTGCCGGACGGGCTGAATTGGCAGATCACGCCATACGGCTTGTTCAGCAGGATCAGTGCGGACATGTGCAGTTCCGGGGAAGTGCAAATAAAAAAGCCCCCGCCGGCGCGGGGGCCTGGTGGCGGCGCCGGACACCGCTCAGGCGGCGGCGCGAGCCTCGAGTTGGCTGGTCAGGCGCTCATAACCGGGCAGGGTGAGGAATTCGACATAATTATCGCTGGTGGTGATTTCGTCGAACAGTGACGCCGCTTCTTCATACCTGCCGGAACGCCAGGCCTCTTCGCCGAGATCGCGACGCACCCGTGCGAGTTCCTCCGGCAGCATCTTGCGGAACATGTCCTTGGTCACTTTGCGGCCGTCGTCGAGCACGCCCTTGGGGCTGCGCATCCACTGCCAGATCTGGGAGCGGGAGATCTCGGCGGTGGCGGCATCTTCCATCAGGTTGTACACCGGCACGCAGCCGTTGCCGGCAAGCCAGGCGCCGATGTACTGGATGCCGACGCTGATATTGTTGCGCAGGCCGGCTTCGGTGATCGGCGCTTCGGGTTTGAAGTCGAGCAGATCCTTCGCGGCGACATTGACGTCAGGCCGCTGGCGGCCGACCTGGTTTGCCGCCGGCATGTACTTGTCGAAAACCTCCCTGGCGATGCTGACCAGACCGGGGTGAGCAACCCAGGTGCCGTCGCAGCCGTCGGTGGCCTCGCGCTCCTTGTCGGCGCGCACCTTGGCCAGCGCTGCTTCGTTGGCCGCCGGATCGCCCTTGATCGGGATTTGCGCGGCCATGCCACCCATCGCGAACGCCTTGCGCTTGTGGCAGGTCTTGATCAGCAGCAGCGCGTAAGCGCGCATGAATGGCGCGGTCATCGTCACCTGGCTACGGTCGGCGAGGCAGAAATTCTTGTTGGAGCGGAATTTCTTGATGCAACTGAAAATGTAGTCCCAGCGGCCGATGTTGAGACCGACGCAATGCTCGCGCAGCTCGTAGAGGATCTCGTCCATTTCGAAGGCGGCGAGCACGGTTTCGATCAGAGCCGTGGCCTTGATCGTGCCCTGCGGTAGACCGAGTTCACGCTGTGCCATCACGAAGATGTCGTTCCACAGCCGCGCCTCGAGATGGCTTTCCATCTTCGGCAGGTAGAAATAGGGGCCGGTATTGTGGGCGAGGGCCGCCTTGGCGTTGTGAAACACATACAGTGCGAAGTCGAAGATCGCGCCGGAGACCGGGGCGCCATCGACCAGCATGTGATGTTCCAGCAGGTGCCAGCCGCGCGGACGCACCAGCAGCGTCGCCGTCCGTTCGTTGAGCTTGTAGTTTTTGCCTTCGGGGCTCTGGTAGGTGATCGTTCGCCGGATGGCGTGGCTCAGGTTGATCTGGCCTTCGATCATGTTGCTCCAGGTTGGCGCGTTCGAATCCTCGAAGTCGGCCATGAACACGTTGGCACCGGAGTTCAGGGCATTGATGACCATTTTGCGGTCGGTCGGGCCGGTGATCTCGACGCGGCGATCCTGCAGGTCGGCGGGCACGGAAGCGATGGACCAGTCGCTGTCGCGCACATGCCGGGTTTCAGCGAGGAAGTCGGGCAGTTGGCCGGCGTCGAATTCGGCTTGGCGCTTGGCGCGTCGGGCCATCAGGTCACGACGTTGCGCTTCAAACTTGCGGGCCAGTTTGGCCACAAAGGCGATTGCCTTGGGGCTCAGTATTTCAGCGTAGGCGGGCGGAATCTCGCCGAGTATTTCGACGCCGTCCGGCAGTATGGCGGTAGTCATGGTCGGTCTCCTGGGCTCGTCGGGAAAGGAGGATCAGGCTCAATATTTCATATTATGAAAAACAATGTCATAGTCATTGCTGCGATGCATTATACATAGAATCCCAGAAACGCAAACATTTGTATATGACGCGGCGTACTCCTCTCAAAGATCAGCGCGCGTCATTGCAAAGTACCGCGTGACGCCATGCGGGATCGGTGCTGGAGCCAGGGGGCAGGACAAACAGGGGCGCACCGGCCGCAGTGCGCCTAAATGACAACGCCCGCGGCTGCGGGCGTTGTCATTTAGGCGCTGCGATGTGCTCAGCGGGCAGCAGGGCTTACTTGCTGCCCCAGGGTTTGATCGCTTCCTTGAGCTTGTTGTAGCCGTCGAGGTAACGCGGTCGCTTGCCGGCGTAGACCTTGTCGAAGGTCGCCAGCTGCGCGTCTAGCCACCGGGCGAGCTCGGTGTTGCCCGGATTGGCGGCCTTGTAAGCCTCGTTGATCAACACGAAGTGGATGCGCGGATCGTAGGGCTGTTTCTCGCCGCCTACGGTTTCGTCTCCGGCGAGCAGGCGCAGCAGCATCGCATCGGCCGAGCCGAGCGTCTGCTCGTAAATCGGCGCGCCGTGGATCCGGTACATCACGCTGGTCATGTCCTTGCCGTTGGTCATGGTGAAGCCCATGTCCTTCCAGACGTTCTGCATTTTCAGGCCGGTCTTGGCATGATCGAGTACCATCTGGCCCCAGTCGCGCAGCACGTCGGGCGCATCAGCCATCAGGTCGGTCAGCCGGTCGCCGTCGAGGTCAGTCGCGTAGACGACGCACTTGCGCTGACGGATCATGTCGTGCAGCAGCAGGCCGAAGTTGGTGTCCGAGATGTGTTCGTAAATCTCGCCGCCCCAGTTTTCCATGCCCGCCTTGAAGTCCTTCGGCAGCAGCGCGACGATCGCATCGACATTGGCCTTGTGTTCCTGGTAGGCGTCAACGGTGTACTGGCGCTTGAGCTGGAATTTCGTGCCCTGGAGCAGCCAGCGCATGATGCCGGCGTTGATGGCGTCTTCCTGGGCTTGCGTCGGCTTGGTCGCAACACGGCCGATCTGGCCGGTTTCGTGCACCATTTTCAGGAACAGCCGTGCGGCGTAGGCCATGCGCACGCCTGGGGTGTTCATTTCCGAATGGATGTTGCCGGTGGCGCGGTCCACAACAAATTTCTTCTTGTCCTGCGAATACGGCAGGCCGGGCATGAAACGGATGCTGGTGATCGTGCCGTAGGGTCGGACGTTGCAGTAGACCCCGGCCGCCGTACGCAGCGGCGCGTTGGCGGATTTGCCCGCCACGACCACTTTCTTGCCATTCTCGTTGACCATGAAATCGCCGGCGGTCGACCATTTGAGCGCGGTGTAGTCCAGCTTGCCGAACCATTCCAGCGAAACCAGCTTGGTGTCGTGGCGGAATTGCGCCATCATCGGCACCCCGAGGAACGGCAGCCCCAGCACGTCGAGTGCCATCAGAGTGCCGTTCAGCGCGAACATGTCGGTAAATGCGTGCGCGACGGGTTTGACGCCGCCGGCGTTGTTGCCGCCTTCCCAGATGATCGCATCGGTGTAGCCCGTGGGTTGCACTGTGGACCGTTTGTAGATGCTGTCGAGGTACTTAAACAGGTCGCCGCTCTGTTCTTCCTGCGCGATTTTGAGCAGGTCCAGTTTTCCAGTCATTTCTCAGTCTCCGTTCGAAATTGGGTGTGGCAAGTGATCGGCCTGTTTCGGCGATCTTGTAGGGGCGTCCCGGGGCGTTGCTCGAGCACGATTGAGTGGGCCATCCGCTGCTCGTACCGTGCTGGTCCGTCGCAGAATTATCGCATTTATTGCATGCGTCATAAATCACTGCCCGCGGGTCCGACCCGGCGGGCTGTCGGATGTTGCGCGGAAAAAAGCCCGCAGACCTTTGGGGTCATGCGGGCTTTAAGCCGCACAGGGCCTCCGGCATTGCTGCCGGGGGCGAAATCTCACAGCTTCAGGCTGCTTGGATGTTTGAGGCTTGCTTGCCCTTCGGTCCCTGGGTGACCTCGAACGACACCTTTTGGCCTTCTTTCAGTGTTTTGAAGCCGTTCATCTGGATCGCCGAGAAGTGCGCGAAGAGGTCTTCGCTGCCGTCATCAGGAGTGATGAACCCGTAACCTTTGGAGTCATTGAACCATTTCACAGTACCAGTTGCCATATGCCTGCCTTGATAGAAAAGCGGATGGGCTCCGCGATTTGTTCGAGTTCCAAGGATCGCAGTGGCCAATCTGGTCTTGCGATAAAGCCTGAACCCCAACACCCGACTGCTTTCTAGGGTATTTACGGGCGAATGTCAAGCGGGGACGGGCGCGGCCGGGTGGAGCCCGTTTTGCCCTTAATATTCCGCCACTTGAAAAATTCTCAATTCCGGAGACAATAGGTCCGGAGCAGGGTCGCGGCAATGGAACGGTCATTGTTGCGGGCACCCGCAGGGATCATTTGAGGCGCGTTACACGTACAGTCCACCGGCATGGCAAACAGGCAGCGTGAAGACACCGTCCTTGAGGCGAAACGTACCAAGACCAAGCCGCCACCGATGTTCAAGGTGCTGCTGCTCAACGACGACTACACGCCGATGGATTTCGTCGTAGCCGTGTTGCAGCGTTTCTTTGCCCTCAGCCGTGAACGCGCGACCCAGGTCATGCTCAAGGTGCACCGCGACGGCATGGGCGTATGCGGTATATTTCCCCGGGATGTTGCAGCCACCAAAGTCGAACAGGTAAAGTCGTACGCCAAGCAGCACCAACATCCGTTACAGTGCGTAATGGAAGAGAACTGAGGTCCCACTCCAATGCCCATGATCGGACAACCATGATTGCCCAGGAACTCGAAGTCAGCTTACACATGGCGTTTATGGAGGCTCGCCAGAAGCGCCACGAATTCATTACCGTGGAGCATCTGCTGCTGGCGTTGCTGGACAATCCGTCGGCATCCGAGGTGCTGCGTGCGTGCGCGGCGAACGTTGACGAGCTGCGCAAATTGCTGGCCGATTTCGTCACCGAACACACGCCGATCCTGGCGGGCGAAGAGGTGGATACCCAGCCGACGCTGGGCTTTCAGCGGGTGATCCAGCGCGCGATCCTGCATGTGCAGTCCTCCGGCAAGAAGGAAGTCACCGGAGCCAATGTGCTGGTGGCGATATTCGGCGAGAAGGATTCGCATGCCGTGTATTTCCTGCACCAGAAAGGCGTAACCCGGCTTGACGTCGTCAATTTCATCTCCCACGGCATCAGCAAGGTGCCGCAAACCCAGCAGCAGCCCAAACCGGACAGCGAGGCAACTGACGCCGAGCAGGAAAACCAGGCTGGCGGCGCGCTGGAGTCGTACACGCTGAACCTGAATGCGCTGGCGGTCGCCGGGAAAATCGACCCGCTGATCGGGCGCGCCCACGAGCTCGAGCGGGTGATCCAGACACTGTGCCGTCGCCGCAAGAACAATCCGCTGCTGGTCGGCGAAGCGGGTGTCGGCAAGACGGCTATCGCCGAAGGCCTGGCGCGGCGCGTGGTCGAAGGCGACGTCCCGGACATCCTGAAGCGCGCCAGCGTCTATTCGCTGGACATGGGGGCGCTGCTGGCGGGCACCAAGTACCGCGGCGATTTCGAGCAGCGGCTGAAGGCGGTGTTGAAGCAGCTTGCCGAGAATGCGCATGCGATCCTGTTCATTGATGAAATCCACACGCTGATCGGCGCCGGTGCCGCATCCGGCGGTACACTGGACGCTTCAAATCTGCTGAAGCCGGCACTGTCCGGCGGCCAGCTGAAATGCATTGGTGCTACCACTTACAACGAATACCGGGGCGTATTCGAGAAGGATCACGCGCTGTCCCGGCGTTTCCAGAAAATCGATGTCACCGAGCCGACGATTGCCGAGACCATTGCCATCCTCAAGGGGCTGAAATCGCGCTTCGAGGAACACCATGGCGTCAAATACCAGCCGGCGGCGCTGAGTGCGGCTGCGGAGCTGTCGGCGCGGTTCATCAATGACCGCCATTTGCCGGACAAGGCCATCGATGTCATCGACGAGGCCGGCGCGGCCCAGAAAATACTGCCGAAATCGAAGCAGAAGCGGGTGATCGGCAAGCACGAAATCGAGGAAATCATCGCCAAGATCACGCGCATACCGGCGCAGACAGTGTCGGTCGATGATCGCAATGCGCTGAAAAGCCTCGACCGCGACCTGAAGGCCGTGGTATTCGGCCAGGACAAGGCGATTGATGCGCTGACTGCGGCGATCCGCATGGCGCGCAGTGGCCTCGGCAGCCCGACCAAGCCGATCGGCAGTTTCCTCTTCAGCGGCCCCACGGGGGTCGGCAAGACCGAGGTGGCGCGGCAGCTCGCCTATGTCATGGGCGTCGAACTGCTGCGTTTCGACATGTCCGAATACATGGAACGTCATGCCGTGTCGCGGCTGATCGGCGCGCCGCCGGGTTACATCGGATTCGACCAGGGCGGGTTGCTGACCGAGGCGATCACCAAACATCCGTATTCGGTGCTGCTGCTCGACGAGATCGAGAAGGCGCACCCGGACATTTTCAACATCCTGCTGCAGGTGATGGACCACGGCACGCTGACCGACAATAACGGCCGCAAGGCGGATTTCCGCAATGTGGTGATCGTGATGACCACCAATGCCGGCGCCGCCGAACTGTCGAAGACCTCGATCGGCTTTACCACGGGCAAGCAGTCGGGCGACGAGATGGGCGAAATCCGCCGCCTGTTCACGCCGGAATTCCGCAACCGGCTCGATGGCATCATTTCCTTCCAGTCGCTCGATCGCGCAATCATCCTGCGCGTCGTCGACAAGTTCCTGATGCAGCTCGAGGAACAGCTGCACGAGAAGAAGGTCGATATCAACTTCACGCCGGCGCTGCGCGAATTTCTTGCCGACAGGGGGTTTGATCCGCAAATGGGTGCGCGGCCGATGTCACGCCTGATCCAGGACACCATCCGCAGTGCGCTGGCCGACGAACTGTTGTTTGGCCGGCTGGCCAGTGGCGGCACGGTGACGGTCGACGTCGATGCCGAGGGCAAGGTGCATCTGGTGTTCGACAAGGAACCTGCCAGCGTCGCCTAGCAACCCGGCGGGGCACCCGATTGTCCGGTGCCGCTGCTTCGTTGACAGTCAGCCGCTTTGCACGGACACTGGATTAATCGGAAAAGCCCGATCTGAACGGGTGCCAGTGGTTAAACCGTTGATGGAGGATGACATGCTTAAAGCAGCGACATTGCTGGCCGTGCTCATAGCCGGCTGGGCGCAATCTGCGGCTGCAGCAGATGCTCAGTATGCCCGCAGCCTGGCTGCGACCTGTTTTGCCTGCCATGGAACCGATGGCCGCAGCGTCAACAGTGTGCCGCCCAGCCTCGCCGGACAGAACAAGGATTATCTGCTCAGGCAGTTGCAGGAGTTCCGTGACGGCAAGCGCCCGGCGACCATCATGCATCAGCACGCCAAGGGTTATACCCCCGAGCAACTCGACCTGATCGCGGGTTATTTCGCGTCGGTCACCCCGGGCCGCGCGACCCCTGCGCCGGCTGCACGTTAGGAGGACGCGATGACATTATCCAGACGGGAGTTCATGAAGTGGGCCTCGGTCAGTGCCGGCGTTACAGCGGTGACTGGCTGCGCCGCCACGGGTGGCGCCAGTGCGGGGCGCGTGGTGGTGGTCGGCGGCGGCTACGGCGGCGCGACGGCGGCCAAGTTCGTCAAGCTGTGGGCGCCCGACATCGACGTGACGCTGGTCGAGCCCAACCAGCATTTCATTTCCTGCCCGATCAGCAATCTGGTGCTCGGTGGCAATGCGCAGATGGGCGACATCACATTCAGTTACGACGGCTTGCGCCAGCGCGGCATCAATGTGATCCGCGATTCAGCGGTGGCAATCGACGCCGCAAAGCGGCAGGTGCGCCTCGCGGGTGGAGACAGCCTGTCGTACGATCGCGTGATCGTGTCACCCGGCATCGAGTTCATGTCCGAGCAGATCCCGGCACTGAAAAATGCTGACGCGCAGAATCGCATCCTGCATGCATGGAAGGCCGGTGCGCAGACAGTCGCGCTGCGCAAGCAGCTGGAGTCCATGCGCGACGGCGGTGTCTATGTGCTGCAGATCCCGCTGGCGCCGTATCGCTGCCCCCCCGGACCTTACGAGCGCGTCTGCCAGGTCGCCAGTTATTTCAGGAAGGCAAAGCCGAAGTCGAAAATCATCGTGCTCGACTCAAACCCGGATATCACTTCCAAGAAGGGACTGTTTCTTGCGGCCTGGAACGGCATGTACAAGGGCATGATCGAGTATCGTCCGAACAGCGAGATCGCCGACGTCGACGTCAAGGGCATGACCATCAAGCTGCAGTTCGACAACGTGCGGGGCGATGTGCTCAACGTCGTACCCGCGCAGCGCGCAGCCGATATTGCGGTGAAAAGCGGTTTGATTACGGCGAACAACCGCTGGTGCGGTGTCGACTGGCTGACCTGTGAATCGACCGCGGTGAAGGGCGTGCATGTCCTCGGTGACAGCACGCTGTCGGGGCCGGGCATGCCCAAGTCCGGCAGCATGGCCAACCAGCATGCGAAGGTCTGCGCCGCGGCGGTGGTGGCCCTGATCAATGGACGGCCGGTCAATGCCGATCCGATGATGATGAATACCTGCTACAGCTTCGTCAGCGGCGACAGCGCAATGCATGTGGCTTCGGTACATCGCTACGATGCCGCGCAGAAGACCATCGCACCGGTCAAGGGCGCCGGCGGAGTTTCGACGGCGGCGAGCAGCGCGGAAGCCACCTATGCCTGGGGCTGGGCCCGCAATATCTGGGCCGAGGCGCTGGTGTAGCGGTCATCAACCGCGGGGCAGAAGGGGCGCGCAGCGCCCCTTTTTCATTGCCGCGCCGATAACCGGCGCGGCGGCACTTGCCACCAGGTCAGGGCGATCAAGGCGGCGAACGCGAGATATGCCGTGGTGAAGATCCATGCCGGCAGCTCGTAGAACAGCACTGCGTGGATCCAGCGCCCGATGAAGCTCTGGTCCTGATCGACGCCGCGCAGCGCATCCTCCCACACCGTCAGCGGGCACCAGATGCCGGCCACGGCTTCCGCGCTGACGATGAGAATTGCCGCGAGGTGCGCAGTGCGAAAACGGATGTCGCGTATCCAGCGCCAGCCGGCCGCCGCGCCGATCCAGATCAGCGGCAGGCCACCGACGACGAACAGCACGAACGCGAAATGAACGACGAGAATCAAATCCGCGAGCAGCAGCTTCACGCATTCCGTCCCGGCGCGGCGATCAGGCGTTGCCCGTGGCGACCGGACGCCTGCGGTCGCTGACCCATTCGCTCCAGGATCCCGGGTAAAGACGGGACCCGTGCAACCCGGCAATTTCCATTGCCAGCAGGTTGTGGCAGGCAGTGACGCCGGAGCCGCACTGATGCACGATGGCTTCCGGACCATGCCCGTCGAGTACGGCGCTGAATTCCTGTTTCAATACGCCCGGTGCCTTGAAGCGGCCGTTGGCGTCAAGATTGAGTTTGAAAAACCGGTTGACCGCGCCGGGTATGTGCCCGGCCACCGGATCGAGCGGCTCATGCTCGCCGCGGAAACGGTCGCTGCTGCGGGCATCGAGCACCAGCGCCGTGGGGTTCTGCAGGTTTGTCAGCAGCTGCGCACTGTCGACGGCCATCGGCTGCAATCGTCCGTCAAAATTCGTGGGTGCGGCAACCGGCTGCTCAACCGTGACCGGCAGTCCGGCCCGGGTCCAGGCCTGCCAGCCGCCATCCAGCACAGCGACGCGCGTGTGGCCGACCCAGCGCAGCATCCACCACAGTCTTGCGGCGTAGGCACCCCCGGTGTCATCGTAGGTGACGACCTGCGTGTCATTGGCGATCCCGAGTGCGCCCACGCGCAGACAGAAGGTCGCCGGGTGCGGCAGCGGATGACGGCCGGTCAGCCCGGTTTTCGGCCCGGACAGGTCGGCGTCCAGATGCAGAAAACGGGCACCGGGAATATGTCCGCTGCGGTAGGCCCGGTAGCCGGCGCTGTGGTTCGCGAGATCATGCCGGCAGTCACAGATGATCCACTGCGGATCGTTCAGGTGCGCTGCGGTTTCTTCGGCACTGACGAGTGTGGTGTGGGCCATTGCGACAGTCCGGCTGAGTGGGAGAGAGGGGGCAAAGGTAACAAACGCCAACCGAAAATCAAGCGCAGGAAAAAATGGGGCAGCCCCAGGCTGCCCCATTGTATTTTCAAGTATCTGTTTTTATTAAATAATTTAAACTACAGGTGGGGCGCCACTTCGCGCCGCAAAAATTCGTGGAAGTGCACCATACCGTCTTCCAGCGGTGTCTGGTAAGGACCGGTTTCGCTGCGTCCCTGCTGCCACAGTGCGCGGCGGCCTTCGGTCATGCGGGCGATGATCTCGGCGTCCTCGATGGCAGTTTCCCGATAGGCGGCCTGTTCGGCCTCGACGAACTCGCGTTCGAACAGCGCAATGTCTTCGGGGTAATAAAACTCGACGACGTTGCTGCAGGCCTCCGGGCCGCGCGGAATGACCGCGCTGATGACCAGCACATGCGGGTACCATTCGACCATGATGTTCGGAAAATAGGTCAGCCAGATCGCACCGTGCACCGGCTGTTTGCCTGCATCATAGCGCAGCAGCTGTTCATGCCAGCGCCGGTAAACCGGGCTGCCGGGACGGGCAAGGCCGTTCTTGATGCCGCAGGTCTGCACGCTGTGCCAGTCGCCGAATTCCCAGCGCAGATCGGCGACGTTGACGAACTGGCCCAGGCCCGGATGGAACGGCTCGACGTGGTAGTCCTCCAGATAGACTTCAATGAAGGTCTTCCAGTTGCAGGCGTATTCCTCGACTTCGACACGGTCGAGCATGTAGCCGGAGAAATCCAGATCGCTCATGACCCCGACCTGTGCCAGATCGCGCGCGATGTCACGCGGCCCCGCGAACAGCAGGCCGTTCCAGTGGCTGAGCGGTGTGCGTGCCAGATCGAGGCACGGGTTGTCGGCGAAATGGGGGGCACCCAGCAGCTTGCCGTCGAGTCCATAGGTCCAGCGGTGCAGCGGGCAGATGATGTTCTGCGCATTCCCGCGGCCCTTGAGGATCACCGCCTGGCGATGGCGACAGATGTTCGACAGTAGTTCGACGCCATCGGCGTTGCGCACCAGTGCCTGCGCGTTGTTCTGCCATGCCAGCGCGTGGTAGTCGCCGGCATTCGGCACCATCAGCTCGTGGCCGACGTAGCCCGGCCCATTGTCGAACAGCAGGCGTTGTTCGACTGCATGGATGCGCGGGTCGAAGTACCACTGCACAGGGAGTTGCGGGGACGTCCTGCTGAACGCGGTGACGCTGGAGAGATCGGACATGCAGCGGGCGATGATTACGGTTTGAGCGGCCGGCTACGGCTATTCAAGGGGTTGATTCTTAAGAGTTATGAAGCCGGCAGGGCGTAGCAGCGGTAACTGCAAAAAGGAGCGGCTATTCTTTCCCAGCCCCCCCCAAAAGGCAACAACAATTTCTTCACGGCTGCGCAATGCCCTGTGGCCGTGATTTATCAAGTCTTTGTTTATAAAACACAATATCTCCAAAATAGGTTGTGGCAAAGGCGCCGGTATTATCCGTATCCGTGGCCACCGCGATCGCCACGATGGCCGGCGCGTCCTCGCCGAACGCGGCACGAAAATCGGCTGCGACATTGCGCTCCACATCGACCCAGCGTTTAACGCGCGTCGCGCCGGACTCGACGACAATCAGCTTCACGCGATCGGTATACGCGCTCGGCACCAGCGTCTCTAACTTCGCCTTGCCGTCCCAGACATAACACAGCGTCGCAGCAGGAAGATGGGGATCGAACAGCGCCCTTGCAAGCCGCAGTTTGTTGCGTTCGAGGAACGGCAGCTTGTCCAGCGGGTAGTCGAACATCACATAGAGCCGCGCCGGGAAGTCGTCGCCTTCCCTGGTCCGGAGATCGGCACCGGCGATCAGGTTGTCGATTTTCCAGCGCCAGCGCAGCCACGGGAATTCCGCCGGATGCACGCGCAATGGCCGCGACAGTCCCGATGCCCCGGCCTGCGACTCGGCGCGCAGCACGGTGACGCCGCCGTCATCGACCAGCGTATAACGCGTCAGCGTCTTGATGTTCGAAGCCGCCAGCGGTGTCCAGCCCGCCGGCAGTGAGCTGCCGGGCCGCGCGGTCGAGAATGCTGCGACTGCCAGAGTATCTTCGACGGCGAATGCGGCACCGGCGATGAGTACCGCTGCGGCCAGCAGCAGCCACTCAAACCGGCGACGGCAAGTCATTCATCAACCCCGATTGTTGCAGCCGGAGATAGTCCTCCGCGCGATCGACATCCCACAGCGTGGCCAGTTCCTGCCAGCACAGCCCGGCTGCGTGCAGGCGCGCACGGGTCTGCGCCATGACGGTCGACTCACCCCAGGCCATGTCTGCAAATAGCTGCGGCACATGGCGTGCCAGGCCGATCAGCGCGTAACCGCCGTCTTCGGCCGGTACGAATACCGCATCATTGCCGGTGCGCAGCGCTGCGGCGGCGTCGTGCAGGTGTTGCGGAGTCAGCGCCGGGCAATCGGCGCCGATGCAGATGGTGTATTTCGTCTGCCGCAGCGTGGTGGCGAAGGCGTGGGCCATGCGCGCACCGAGATCGGTGCCATGCTGGGCACACAGGTCGGCGCGGTATCGTGCCGCGGCAGACCGCAGCCAGGGATGGGTGGCGTCGGGCGCACACCACAGCGCGAGTTTGTCGGGTGCTGCTGCGTGTGCGGTAGCGAGCGCCCGGACAATCAGCCGGCCGTGCAGCGCGGCCGCACCCCCGGCACCGAGGAGCGGTATCAGGCGTGTCTTTACCGCGCCGGCGACCGGTGCCTTGGCAAATACCAGCAGGGCTGTTTCAGCGCTGGTGCCGGCCATACTGGCGTGCAAGCCTGTCGGGGTCGGCGCCCAGCCAGTAGGCGAGGCGCAGCCGCCACATCAGCAGCATCGTGCGCCATACGCCGTGTTTTTCCCAGCGGCGCCCGGAAGTGGTCAGTCTGTGCGCGATACACAGCGGCGCACCGTAGATTTTCAGCTGCCGCGAAAACGCAATGTCTTCCATCAAGGCGATTTCCGGGAAATGACCGGCCGCCTCAAACAGCGAGCGCGTGACGAACAGGCCGTGGTCGCCGGTGGCGATGCCGGTGAGTCGCGAGCGCCAGTTCATCATCCGTGCGATCACGCGCAGCAGCGGATGGCGGCCCGCGATGTGTACATCAAAGCGGCCCCAGCTGCGGCGGCTGCGGGCGAGGCCGTCGATCATCAGTCCGTCGGCGCCTTCCGGCAGACGCGAGTCCGCATGCAGAAAGCAGAGGATCTCACCGCTTGCGGCGGCGGCACCGGCGTTCATCTGCCGGGCGCGGCCGCGTGGGGCGGTCAATACCCGGTCGGCTCCGCCGCGCGCAAGTTCCACTGTGCCGTCATCGCTGCCGCCGTCGACGACGATGATCTCCGCGCCGCGCCGCCGCAGCGGCTGCAGGCTGTCGAGCGTCGTCGCGATATGTTCGGCTTCATTGAGTGCGGGGATGATGACGGACAGTGACACAACAGGATCGAATGATTGCGGGGATCAGGGATGACGAATAATGGCGGGTGCACATCTACCGTTTCGCGTCGTTCAGGGCCCAATCATAATCCAGGAAGCGGAGGCTGGCCTTGCGTGCCGTGATCGCATTCCGCTCTGCCTGTTGGTCGGCCAGCAGGCTCGCGTATTTGGCGAAGAACTGCTCCCTTGACTGCATGGCGATGCCATTGCCGTCAAAACCGCGATAACCGCTGGTCCAGTCCTCGCTGAACCATTTGAATATTGCGGATACCTCCAGCGCGTTGGCCTGTGGGTTGTAACGGTTGCGGCTGCGGTCGGACAGAAAGCGCAGCGTCTGTTCCTCCAGCTGCGGTTCCAGGCGCTCCGCGACATAGGCTTCCTCGCGCAGCATCGGGCAACCCACCGAGGCGCAGTTGACGGCGAAATGCACGCGCGGTTCGCTGTAGGCGCCGGGTTTGCGCAGGGTGTCGTGTTCAATCCTGTCCAGCGAGAACTCGCGGCCGAGCAGCGTGAAGAATTTGTCCTTGAATGGGTTGCCGAAAATCTTGCCGAAATCCCAGATCGACTGGATGTCGGGATAACGTGTCAGGATTTTCTCCACCGCGTAGGCGTTGTAGGCGTTGATCAGGAATGCCATCTGTTGCGGCCTGGTCCAGCCGTTGAATTCGGATTGGGTGACTCCGGATAACGCGCCGAGGTAGGTCTTCAGTGCGTTGCGGTCTTGCGCGAAGCCGGCGTAACGGACTTGCGAGGCTTTGCCGCCGTCGATCAGCACGACGTGCCTTTTCAGCAGCGTGGACCAGGCTTTGTGGTCGTGGTCGAAGGATTCGGCAGCGCCGGTCAGCGAGAGTGCTGACAGCAGCAGGGTCAAGAGGAGTCTTTTCATAATTACTAATAAAAACAAATAGTTATGTTTCATGAGAAGCGCAACTTCGCCGGGAGCAGCCCGGCGGCTGGTTACTTTTCTTGCTTCGCCAAGAAAAGTAACCAAAAGAAGTCGACCCTGGCTCGCTGGTCCTTTGGACTTCCCTGCGGTGCTCGCCAAACCGGGCGGCTGCGCAACTCGCCCTCGCGAACACCATGCGAGGGCTCAGACAGTGCTCGCCGACTGCCCCCCGGTTTGGCTGTGCTGCTCGGCGGCTCACAAGGGGGGACTTCAAAAACAGTGGTTGAGCTGCGCTCTGCGGTTATGGATCAGTTACGCCGCCACGCATGAAACCTCTTCACCCATTCCAGTAACCTTTTAGGCGCGTGATCGCGTTTCCAGTTCCCGGCGACGTATTTGTTGGCTTCGGCCAGCGTCGGGTAGATGTGGATGGTGCCGAGAATCTTGTTCAGCCCGATGCCGTGTTTCATCGCGGTGACGAATTCGGTGATCAAATCGCCCGCGTGTTCGCCGGCGATCGTGGCGCCGAGGATCTTGTCCTTGCGGGGCACGGTCAGCACTTTGACGACACCGTGCGCGGTGCCGTCGGCGATGGCACGGTCGAGGTCGTCGATGCCGTAGGTGGTGACTTCGTACGGAATGTTTTTCTCCTTCGCTTCGGTCTCGTTGAGGCCGACGCGAGCAACTTCCGGATCGGTGAAGGTGGCCCAGGGGATCACGGAGAAGTCAGCACGAAACCTTTTGAAGCCACCAAACAGGCCGTTGACCGCCGCATACCAGGCCGTGTGCGCCGCGGTGTGGGTGAACTGGTACGGTCCGGCGACGTCGCCGCAGGCGAGGATGTTCGGGTACTTCGTCTGCATGAACTCATTGACTTCGACGGTGCGTGACCCGGTTACCGGAATGCCGAGTTCCTCGAGGCCGTAACCCGTGGTGTTGGCGACGCGGCCGACGGCGCAGAGCAGTTCGTCGAACACGATGCGCACGGTGTTGGCGCCGGATTCACAGTACAGCACCTTCTCGCCGTTTTCGACGGCGCAGCGCTGCGCCTTGTGGTTGACCAGCACGTCGATGCCTTCCTCGCGGAACCGCTGCACCACCATCTCGGAAATCTCAGGGTCTTCGCGGATCATGATCCGCGGCAGCATTTCGACTTGGGTGACTGTGGCGCCGAGTCGGGCGAAACACTGGGTGAGTTCGGCGCCGATCGGGCCGCCGCCGAGCACGACCAGGCGTTTCGGCAGTGCGCGCAGCTTCCACACCGTATCCGAGGTCAGGTAACCCGTTTCCTCAATGCCGGGGATCGGCGGCACGAACGGGCGTGCGCCGGCGGCGATGATGATGCCGCGGGTGGTCAGCGTGCGCATTCCGGCATCGTCGGCAATCTCCACCGACCAAGGCGAGGTGATTTTTGCCGTGCCGGTGATGCACTCAACGCCCAGAGCGGTGTAGCGCTCGACTGAATCATGCGGTTCGACCTCGCGCACCACGCGCTGCACGCGCTCCATCACTTCCGCGAAATCAAACTCCACCTGCGCATTTTTCAGGCCGTAATCGGCCGCGTGTTTCATCGTTGCAACCAGCTTCGCCGACTTGATCAACGCCTTCGAGGGTACGCAGCCGGTGTTCAGGCAGTCGCCGCCCATTTTGTGTTTTTCGACCAGCGTGACTTTGGCCTTGACCGCCGCGGCGATGTAGGATGAAACGAGTCCTGCAGATCCGGCGCCGATGACGACCAGGTTGCGGTCGAATCGCACGGGGCGTGTCCAGCCGGCATAGACCTTGCGCGCCTTCAGTGCGTCCAGCAGCTTCTTGGCTGCCAGCGGAAACACGCCCAGCAGCGCAAAGGCGAACAGCAGTCCCGCCGAAATCCGGAACTCGCCAAGCTGCGTGCCGGCGTAGACGTAAACGACAGTGCCGGCGAACATGCCGATCTGGCTGACCCAGTAAAAAGTCCAGGTGCGGATAGCGGTGAGGCCCATCACCAGGTTGATCACGAAAAACGGGAACGCCGGTACCAGCCGCAGCGCGAACAGATAGAAGCCGCCGTCGCGGGCGATGCCGTCGTTGATCGGCTGCAGCTTGTTGCCGAAGCGCTGCTGCACCCAGTCGCGCAGCAGGAAGCGCGAGGCGAGGAATGCCAGCGTGGCGCCGAGGGTCGAGGCGAACGACACGATCACCGTGCCCCACAACAGGCCGAATACCGCGCCACCCGCCAGCGTCATGATCGCCGCCCCCGGCAGCGACAGTCCGGTTACCGTGACATAGGTGACAAAAAACAGCAGTGCAGTGCGCACCGGATGGGACTTTACCGCGGCGTCTATCGTCGCCCGCTGGGCCTGGAAATAGTCCGGCGTGAAATACTGCTTCAGGTCGAACACGAAAAACGCGACGATGCCGGCGATGATCAGCGCAGATACCAGCAGCTTGCTTTTGCTCATTGGATGTCCCCGCCCGCCCGCAGTTTGCGCAGCAGCGTCGTATTGAGATGGATGCCGGCGCGCATCGCCCAGTGGAGCCCGTAGCGCGGCCCGTTGCTGATCCGCTGGTAATAGGACAGGTGTCCTGCACTGTGCGCCGGCCAGTTGGCGAGAAAATCGGCCAGCCACCGCGGGTGGTCGTAGTGCACTGCCATGGCATCGACATGTACGCCGTCGATCACCGTGCCGTACAGCGCCGCCGCGGGCGGTGCCGGTGTAGTAGCGATGCGGGTGATGACGCCGAATTGCGTGCCGGCAAAGTTCGGCATGCCGGCGGCGCCGTTGTTGAACAGCGCACCATTACCCTGTACCGTGTCGAGCCGCAGCGCGACCGGCAGGCAGGTATGGCTGCTGGCGATGAACCGTGCCCGCGCCGCGGTGAAATGTGCGGCCGCAGCGGCAAGGCCTGCGGCGTAGGTCAGCGCGGATTCATCGTAAGTCCAGCCGGCCAGCGACTCGCAGTCACCGTGCACGATGGCAATGCGCAGGCCGCCCACCTCAGCAACCAGGTTCATCGGCAGAGTGGCCAGCCGCTTGCGCAAATCCGGAAAGCTGCGGGCGGTAGCACGCAACTGCGCCAGCATCGCATTGGAGCGGTCAACGTCGGCATCGCTGACATGGTCGGGGTAGGCGCAGCCGCAGCCGGCTGCATCGCCTTCGCCGGCGAGTTCGGTTTCGACATTGCCGCGCAGCGCATGGTGCGCCAATACCGCGGTGTTGATGTTCTTGAAGCCGATGGCATCGCGGTTGAACCAGTTGAAATCGCCGTTGAATACCTGCGTAACCGGGGCTCGCTCTGCTGCCGCGAGCGCAGCGATGGCAGCCAATGCCGGCTGGTTGCCATACAGCCCGCCGATCACATACAGCGTGTCGGCGCTGATTTCCGGTGGCCGGTTCAGCGATGCCGGCGGGTAGCGGTAATGCAGCGGGCAGCTGCGTCCGGGTTGCATGGTGGCAGGCTTAGCCGGGCGCACGCAGGCGCTGGACGGTCAGCGGCAGCAGGAAGCCGCCGACGCAGATCGCGAGCCCGTAGAGGTTGGTGCCCAGCAGCAGCGCGTATTTGCCGTCACCGATTGCCCACGACTGCGGAATCATGCCGGCGGCGAGCAGCACGCCCAATGCAACGCCCGGCCAGAACGCAAGATGGAAACTCCACGGTGAATGTTTCACCAGCGGTGCCAGCAGGAACACCGGCGCAAGGCCCATCACCATCGTGCCGCTGACGGTGGTGGCTTTCAGGATGTCGGTGCCGGCGATCATCGGCAGGTTGCCGAGGATCGCGAAGGCCAGCATAGTCCAGATGCCGATGACCATAGCGCGCGGTCCCGGCGTGCGGTCCGCCAGCATCGGCAGTTCGCGGCCCACGGACTTGGCGACCGACGAGAACGTCGAGTCCAGTGTCGAACCTGCGGCCATGATCATCACCACGGTCATCAGCAGATAGGGAACAGTACCGAAGGCCACCGCGACGGCGCCCGGCATGTTGTCGCCGGCGGGGAGCCCTTCAAGCTTGGCATGCACGCCGACCAGGCTGAACGCAAATATGCAGAGGAAACCGAGCACGCCGGCGACGATCATCGCGCGCAGCATGGGTTTTTCGCGGGTAATGAAGCCACGGTCGGTGAGCACGGGGTCGTGGAAGGGGTAGGACACCACCTGCAGCAGCGCCACCAGCAGCAGGTCGACGCCGGCACTCAGGCGGAAATCACCTACGCCCAGCAGCGTGCCCACGCCGTGTTTGGGCAACACCAGGAACAACACCACGCCCAGTACGAAGACGAACAGCACCGCCTGGATGACATCGGTGACGATGGAACTGCGCAGCCCGCCCTTGATGCTGTAGACCAGCGTCGCCGCGGTGAACAGCAGTGCGGAAGCGATGAACGTCCATTCGCCGGACTGACCGTAATAGGCGCCGACCACCGCCGTGTTGCTCCACACTTCATTATAGAGCCGGATCAGGATGGCAAGGGTGAAAGCCAGGGCGGCGAGCCGGCCGTAGCGGCCGATGATGAAAGACACCAGTCCGGTGGCGCCATGCCGCGTACGCAGCCAGTAAATGACGATGCCGGCGACGGGGATCGACAGCCAGTACGCGGCGTACGCCAGTCCGCCGACCACGCCGTAGGCTGCGCCGAGGTTGGCGGCGTTGGTCACGGACTTGGCAAAGATCCAGCTGATGAAAATGCTGCACATCAGCGCCCACTCGGTGGCCGGGCGGCCGGCATCGTCGCTGCCGATGAAAAAACTGGCGTCGGTGCGGGAATGCGGGGAGATGGCGTACATCACGCCGCCGTAGAGCAGCAGGAAGCCCCAGAAATAAATCGCGAATGCCGGCTCGATCATGGAGATTGCCTGTTCCGCATCGGTGAATGGAGTCAGCCTGCGAGTGCGCCGCCGCAGCTCGAACCCTGCCCGGCAGTACACCCGTAGCAATGGTCCTTGACCACGATCGGGTGGCCTGTCAGGTCGGCACCGATCAGTTCGCGAAGGTGCACGCGCGGGCGGTTGTTCCAGGCGATCGGCAGTTCGAGCATCTGGTTGAAGTCGCAGTCGTAGACGTAACCCTGCCAGTCCACCGACAGCAGCGAACGGCACATGACCGAATCGAGGTTGTCCGGACGATAGGCGGTTTTCAGCAGGTTCATGTAAGCGTTGAACTGCCCTTTGGAGACCAGCGTACTGCCGAAACGCTGTATCGGCATGTTGGCCAGCACGTAGAGTTCGTTGAACACGATGCCGTAATGGTCGAGCAGGTGCCGCTGGTAGTCGCGCCGCAGCGTTTGCTGCGCCGGAGGCAGCACGGGGCCCTGCGGGTTGTAGACCAGGTTCAGTTTCAGCGCTGAATCAGGTTGTCCGTAGCCGAGGCGGTTCAGCAGCTGCAGCGCGCGGATGCTGCTGCCGAACACACCCTTGCCGCGCTGGCGATCGACGTTATCTTCGAGGTAACAGGGCAGCGAGGCGGTGATTTCAACCTGCTGATCGGCGAGGAATTGCGCGAGGTTTTCCTGGCCGGGTTCGAACAGGATGGTCAGGTTGCAGCGGTCGACTACCCGCACGTCGAGTTTGCGCGCGGCCTCGACCAGCAGGTGGAAATGCGGATTGAGCTCCGGTGCGCCGCCGGTGAGGTCCAGCGTGCGGATGGCGGCGGCTTTCAGAAAGGCGACGACTTCAAACATGGTGTCACGTGCCATCAGCTCGGTGCGGCCGGGTCCGGCGTTGACATGGCAGTGCAGGCAGCTCTGGTTGCACTGGTAGCCGAGGTTGACCTGCAGGGTCTCCGTTGCCCGGCGGCGAATGGCCGGAAAATCAGTTGTTTCCAGCAAGGGGAGGGTGGCGTGCATCAAATCGCTCCTGAAAATTCGCGGGTCTGTAGCGGGATTTGGCTGATCAGTCGGCGCGGTAGCGGAATCCTTACAGTCTGCTCGTCTGCTTCATACCATGTTTTGGCGGGCGCCCGCGGCGGATTGCGCGGTAGGCGGACCGGCAGAATCATTGCATTCTGGAATGATCATTCTATAATGATCCGGCAACCGGTCAAGCACAAGCGATGGCAGAGCCCGGCACAGGCGAAGCGACGATTGCGCAACCGGATATACCAAATACACCATCCCGGAGGAAATGCCATGTCCCGAATCTCACCTGCGCCAGCCGATCGCCTGGCGGAACTGGCCGCCGACTTCGAAAAAGCCAGCAAGCAGCGCGGGTATGTACCCAACAGCTGGTTGACGCTTGCCCGCAAGCCGCGGATATTCAGGCTGGTGCGTGAACTCCGCGATGCGGTGATGGCGGATGCCGGCGAAATCCCGCCGGCGCTCCGTTTCATGATTGCCGAGGTCGTCAGCAACGCAGCGGGCTGCCGCTATTGCACGGCACACAATGCCGAGAGCACTGTCGAGCGCGGCAAGGTGGCAGACGAGAAACTGCATGCATTATGGCAGTTCCAGTCGAGTCCCTTGTTCACGCCGGCCGAGCGCGCAGCGCTTGGTCTGGCGCTGGCGGCCGGTGGTTCTCCGCCGTCGGTGACAGACGCGCATTTCGACGAATTGAAGAAGCACTACTCGGAAGACTCCATCATCGAAATCGTCGCGGTGATCTCGATGTTCGGCTGGATGAACCGCTGGAACGACACGCTCGCCACCCAGCTGGAAGACCACCCTTTGCAGTTCGCCCGCGAGCACCTGACGGCATCCGGCTGGACGCCCGGTGTGCATGCAAAATAACCGACAGGAGACGACGATGAAAATATTACCGGTCGTTGCTGCATTGATGCTCTCGGCGCTTGCTGCCACGAGTTCGGCCGCGGACGGCCTGATCACGGTGAAGAGTCCCCATAGCGTCAAGGACACCATGGATCGCCTCGAGGCTGCGGCGAAGGGCAAGGGACTGAATGTCTTCCTGCGGGTCGATCACGCGGCCGGCGCCAAGAAGGTCGGCAAAAACCTGCGACCCACCGAATTGCTGGTATTCGGCAATCCGCAGGGCGGCACACCGCTGATGGAGTGCGCGCAGACGAGCGGCATCGATTTGCCGCTGAAGGCGCTGGCGTGGCAGGACGCGGGCGGGCAAGTCTGGCTGGGCTATAACGACCCGCAGTATCTGGCGAAACGCCACGATGCCGGCAACTGTGCCGTGGTACCCAATCTGCTGAAGGCGCTCGCGGGGCTCGCGGCTGACGCGGTCCGCTGATGGCGCGTCCGCGTGAATTCGAGGTCGATGTCGCGCTCGAGCGCGCGATGCAGGCGTTCTGGGCAAAAGGCTATAAGGCGACCTCGCTCGACGATTTGTGCAATGCGACGGGCCTGAGCCGCTCCAGTCTCTACGCGGCGTTCGGCGGCAAACGCGCGTTGCTGCATCGCTCGCTGGCCCGTTACGAAGAAGAATCGGTTGCGCGCATCAATCTGGCGCTGGCAAAACCGATGCCGGTCCGCGAGGCGGTCGCGGGATTTGTCGGCGAAATGATCGAACGCATCGTTGCCGGGCCGGGCCGGGCCGGCTGTTTCATCGGCAATTGCGCCGCCGAACTTGCCGGCCATGACCGGGCCACCGTTGCCCGCGTGCGGCAGAGCCTGGCGCGCATCGAGGGGACGTTTTGCGACGCCCTGACGCGCGCGCAGGCGCGCGGCGAAATTGCCGCCGATGCGGACGTGGCATCGCTCGCCCGTTTCCTGGTGTCGGGAATTCAGGGGCTGCGGCTGGTCGGCAAAGCGAATCCGGATCGCGCGGCTCTGACCGATATCGCTGCAATCATGCTGCGCTGTCTCGACCCCTGAAAATTTCTCGTCGAATTCAACCGGATCGTTCAAAACAGGAGCAGCGCAGCCATGAAGAAAACCGAAAAGCCGGATCCGCGACTGGCACCGTTGCCGCAGGAAACGACACCCGAACTGGCTGGCGCGTTCCAGACCTATGTCAGGGTGCTGGGTTTTGTGCCCAACAGCGTGTTGATCATGCAGCGCAAGCCGAAACTGGTGCAGGCGCTGTCGCAACTTGCCGCGGCGGTGTGGGACCCGGAGAGCGAAGTGCCAATCGCATTCAAGCGCATGCTGGCGCATGTCGCCAGCCGCGCGCACGGCTGTCACTACTGAATGGCGCACACGGCCGGGGCGGCGCTCGGGCTGGGTTACGATGACAGGAAGCTGGAGGCGGTATGGGAATTCCGTAGCCACCCGCTGTTCACTGATGCCGAGCGCGCTGCACTGGAAGTGGCGATCGCCGGAGCCGCGCAACCCAATGCGGTCACGGACGAGATGTTTGCCGAGCTGAAGCAGCACTGGAACGAGGGCCAGATCGTGGAGATCGTGGCCGTGGTTGCGATGTTCGGATTCATGAACCGGTGGAACGACACCATGGCGACGCCGCTGGAGGACGAACCGATCCACGTCGGCGAGAAACACCTCGCCAAAAGCGGCTGGAACGTGGGCAAACACCGGCGATAATGGGCGGCGTTAGCGGCCGACGCCGGACTCAGGGGGAAATGCATGGCGCGATTGACTGATTTTTCCGAATCCGAACAAAAGCACCACCTGGACAAGATCCGGGATCTGCCCGCTTTCGGCGACACGCCATTCCAGTCTGGCCCCCCATTGCGTCAGCGCCGGGTGGCGATCGTGACCACGGCCGGCGTGCATGTGCGGGGTGATCGGCTGTTTGACAGCGGAGCCGCGGACTACCGGGTCATACCCGGTGACACCCGGGCTGCGGATCTGATGATGAGTCACGTCTCGGTCAATTTCGACCGCACCGGATTCCAGGAAGACATCAATGTCGTGTTTCCATTGGCCCGGCTGCGTGAGCTCCAGGCTGCAGGTCTGGTCGGCGCGGTCGCGGATTTCCACTATTCGTTCATGGGTGCCGCGCCGATCCGCGCGCTCGAACCCAAGGCCCGCGAACTGGCGGTGTTGCTGAAGAAAGACCGGGTGGATGCGGTATTGCTGACCCCCGTCTGACCAAACTGCACGTGCGCCGTGGGCGCGCTGGGCCATTATCTCGAGCGCGAGGGTGTCGCGACCGCGCAGATCAGCCTGATCCGCGAGCAGACTGCGGCGATCAAACCCCCGCGTGCGCTGTGGGTGCCCTTCATGCTGGGCCGGCCATTGGGATCCGCTGACGACCCGGATTTCCAGCGACGGGTGCTGCGGACATTGCTGTCATTGTTTGAGCATGCGACGGGACCGGTGCTGGAGGATTATCCCGAGGACGCGCCAGCCGCCGGCGATCGCGCACAAGACTTCGCCTGTCCGGTCAGTTTCACGCCGGGAGCGTCCACTCGGGGCGGGCTGGCGCGCGCGCTGCGCGATGAAATTGCGCAACTCGCCGCGTGGTATGAGCTTGCCCGAATACGACGCGGGCGGACGACGATGGGTGTGTTCGGCCCCACGGTCGACGACGCCGTGCAGCACGTGACCGCATTTCTTGATGGGCACCCCGAGCCGACCTCCGGTATCAGGGCCGGGACAGCCATCAAACGTGCCTGCGACGACATCAGGACATATTACTTCGAGGCCGCAGCAGCACAGCCGGGAGCGCTTGCGCCGAAGGCAGTCGAGCGCTGGTTCTGGAACGAAACGGCAGCGGCACAGGCACTGCTGGCAATCCGGGAACGCTGCATGCGCAGCAACGACGAATCGCTGAAACCGCTGGCCACACTCGGCCTGATCCCGCGCGCCGTATTGGACCGCTACCAGCGCAATTCCTGAGGCCCGGCCGGGTTTGATTTTTGCGGCGCGGTGTGCGCAGCGCTGTCCATGCCATTGCGGTGTCCCCCGCTGCCGTGTCGATCGCCGGTCTCCGACATTGACCGCAAGCCACTGATTGCGCTACATTTCCTGTCCCTCCTGCGGGCTCGCGCCGCCTCATGTCCAAAACCGCCAAATCCTCATCGGCTGCACCCACGTTCGAATCCTCGCTGGCGGAACTCGAGAAAATCGTCGCGGCCATGGAAGAGGGCCAGATGCCGCTGGAGCAGTCGCTGGCCGCCTACAAGCGCGGCGCGGAACTGCTCAAACTGTGCCAGTCGCAACTGCAGGATGCCCAGCAACAGGTGAAGATCCTGGAAAACAGCGTACTGAAGAACTTCGGCGCTGCCGAGCAGTAGCAGCGCATCCCATCGTGACTGCTGTTGATTTCCAGGCCTGGACCGCTGCCGGGCAAGAGCGCATCGAAGCTTTCCTGCAGCGCGTGTTGCCGCAGCCGGAGATCGCGCCGCAGCGCCTGCATGCGGCCATGCGTTACGCGGCGCTGGGCGCCGGCAAGCGCGTCAGACCGCTGCTGGCCTATGCGGCCGGCGAATTGTCCCGGGCCGATTCCGAGCGGGTCACGGTGGCCGGTGCCGCAGTAGAACTGATCCACGCCTATTCACTGGTCCACGATGACCTGCCGTGCATGGATGACGATGTGCTGCGGCGGGGCAAGCCGACCTGCCATGTCGAATTCGACGAACCCACCGCATTGCTGGTCGGCGATGCATTGCAGAGCCTGGCGTTCCAGCTGCTCGGTGAATACCGTCTTGCCGACGACGCGACGGCGCAGCTCGAAATGATCAAACTCCTGGCCATCGCGGCCGGCTCGCGCGGTATGGCCGGCGGACAGGCGATAGACCTTGCCGCCGTCGGCCGATCGCTCAGCGTGCCGGAACTGGAGTTCATGCATATCCACAAGACGGGGGCGCTGATCCGCGCTGCAGCGGTGCTCGGGGCGCGTTGCGGCAACGCACTGAGCGAAGCGGAATTTTCACGGGTCGATGCCTTCGCCAAGGCCGTCGGGCTGGCGTTCCAGGTGGTCGATGACGTGCTCGATGCCGAGGCGCCGACGGCGACGCTGGGCAAAACGGCCGGCAAGGATGCCGAACAGGGCAAGCCGACCTATGTCAGCGCCATGGGCATTGTGCAGGCGAAGGCGCTGGCCCGTGATTTGCGCGAGCAGGCGCTGCGGGCCATCGCGCCTTTCGGCGACCGCGGGGCACGGCTTGCACAACTGGCGGATTTCATCGTGCTGCGCAAGTTCTGAGACAATGCGGAGATGAGTCGAATACTGACGATGGACGGGGCCGGTGAGCGGGGCAAGCCCATGTACGAATTGCTGAAATCCATCGCTACGCCGCATGATCTGCGCCTGCTGGAACGCAGCCAGCTACCGGCCGTTGCGGCGGAACTGCGTGCCTACCTGCTGGATTCAGTCAGCCAGACCGGCGGCCACCTGTCATCGAACCTCGGCACCGTCGAACTGACCATTGCGCTGCATTATGTGTTCGACACCCCGCACGATCGCCTAGTGTGGGACGTTGGCCACCAGACCTACGGCCACAAGATACTGACCGGTCGCCGCGAAGCGATGAAAAGCCTGCGCATGTGGCAGGGCATTTCCGGTTTTCCGCGGCGCGAGGAATCCGAATATGACACTTTCGGCACCGCGCATTCGAGCACCTCGATCAGCGCCGCGCTCGGCATGGCGGTGGCTGCCAAGCTGAAGGGTGAGCCGCGCCATGCCGTGGCGATCATCGGTGACGGCGCGATGACTGCGGGCATGGCGTTCGAGGCGATGAACAATGCCGGCGACATGGACGTCGATCTGCTGGTGATTCTCAACGACAACGACATGTCGATTTCGCCGCCGGTGGGCGCGCTGAACAAGTATCTGGCGAAGCTGATGTCGGGGCGCTTTTACGCGGCGGCCAAGGGGCTCGGCGAGAAAGTGCTCGGCGACCTCGCGCGGCGCGCCGAGGAGCATATGAAAGGCATGGTCACGCCCGGCACGCTGTTCGAGGAATTCGGCTTCAACTACATCGGACCGATCGATGGCCACGACCTTGATGCACTGATTCCGACGCTGCACAATATCAAACGCCTGAAGGGCCCGCAGTTCCTGCACGTGGTTACGCGCAAGGGTCAGGGCTACAAGCTGGCCGAGGTCGATCCTATCCTCTACCACGGGGTATCGAAGTTTGACCATGTCAGCGGCATTGCAGGCGGCAAGTCCGGCGGCAAGCCGACGTATACACAGGTGTTCGGCGACTGGTTGTGTGACATGGCCGAGCGTGATCCGCGGCTGGTGGCGATCACGCCGGCGATGCGCGAGGGCTCCGGCATGGTGAAATATGCCGAGTTGCATCCCAACCGTTATTTCGACGTCGGCATTGCCGAGCAGCATGCGGTGACGTTCGCCGCCGGCGTGGCCTGCGAGGGTTACAAGCCGGTAGTGGCCATTTATTCGACCTTTCTGCAACGCGGTTACGACCAGCTGATCCACGATGTGCAGATCCAGAATCTGCCGATCGTGTTCGCACTCGATCGCGGCGGCCTCGTCGGTGCCGACGGTGCGACCCACAACGGCAGCTTCGACTTGACCTACCTGCGCTGCCTGCCCAACATGACGGTGATGACGCCGTCCGATGAAAACGAATGCCGGCAAATGCTCTATACCGCGTTCCAGCTGAACACGCCGACGGCCGTCCGCTATCCGCGCGGCAGCGGTCCCGGGGTCGTCGTGCAGCGCGAGATGACTGCGCTGCCCGTGGGGCGCGGTGAACTGCGGCGCAAGGGCGCCGGGGCGGTGGCCATCCTTGCGTTCGGGTCGATGCTGGCGCCCGCACTAGCAGTCGCCGACGAATTCGATGCGACCGTTGCCAACATGCGTTTCGTCAAACCCCTGGACGAAGACCTGGTGCGTGAACTCGCGGCGACGCATGCGCTGCTGGTGACCATCGAGGAGAACGTGGTGATGGGCGGCGCCGGCAGCGCGGTGCTGGAGGCATTGCAGAAACTCGGCTGCACGACGGCAGTGCTGCAACTGGGCCTGCCCGACCGTTTCATCGACCAGGGTGATCCCGCAATCCAGCTTGCCAGCGTCGGGCTGGATGCTGCCGGCATCGCACATTCGATCCGTGAGCGGCTTGCACCGCGCAAACCATGAACAGCTCCGGAAACGACATGCGCAAAGAAAACGTCATGGACGGTTACGCCAAGATCGACCAGTACAATCCCGAGGCGATCAGCCGCATCGCGGCGAAATACCGGGAGATCATCAGGGATGTCGGCGAGGATCCGGACCGGGAAGGACTGGTGAAGACGCCGGAACGGGTGGCCAAGGCCCTGCAGTATCTGACCCACGGTTACGACCTTGACCCGGCGGAAATCCTGCGCTCGGCGATGTTCACCGAGGAATATCAGCAGATGGTCATCGTGCGCGACATCGAGCTGTATTCGCTGTGCGAGCACCACATGCTGCCGTTTTTCGGCAAGGCGCACGTCGCCTATATCCCGAAAGGGCGCATCGTCGGCCTGTCGAAAGTGCCGCGCGTGGTCGACGCCTACGCGCGGCGGCTGCAGGTGCAGGAACGGCTGACCATGCAGATCCGCGACTGCATCCAGCAGACGCTGGAGCCCGCGGGTGTTGCCGTGGTGATCGAGGCGCAGCACATGTGCATGATCATGCGCGGCATCCAGAAGCAGCATTCGATTGCATCGACCTCGGCCTTTACCGGCGAATTCAACAAGGATGTGACCCGCGCTGAATTCCTGCGCCTGATCGCCTCGCGCACATGAAGAAAATATCAATAAAAACAATTAGTTACGATATATTCGGGCGCCGCGGGCGCTGACCACACGATGGCCGACCGCAAAACCAGCGAATTCGCAATCGAGCAGATCCTGCCCGACGTGCGGCGCGGCCGGATGGTGATCCTCGTCGACAGCGAGGACCGCGAGAACGAAGGCGATCTGTTCGTCGCCGCCGAGCGCGCGACGCCCGAAGCGATCAATTTTATGGCGACCGCGGGCCGCGGCCTGGTGTCGCTGGCGCTGACCGAGGAACGGCTGCGCGCGCTGGGCCTGTCACTGATCACCGACGACACCGGCAACCAGTCCAAATTCGGTACCGCGTTCGCGACGCCGATCGACGCCCGCGAAGGCGTGGGTTCCGGCATGTCGGCGCACGACCGCGCGCGTACCATCGCGGTGGCGATTGCCGACCACGCCAAGCCCGCCGACCTGATCCGCCCGGGGCGCCTGCAGACGCTGCGCGCAGTGGAGGGTGGCGTGCTGGTGCGGCGCGGTCATACCGAAGCCGCGGTGGATCTCGCCCGCCTTGCAGGTCTCAAACCCGCCGGCGTGATCTGCGAAATCATGAATGCCGACGGCACGATGGCGCGGCGGCCCGATCTCGAGCGTTTTGCCGCACAGCACGGCATCCGCATCCTCGACATCGCGGACCTCGTCGCCTGGCGCGACAACGAACGCGCGATCCGCCGCAAGGCCGAAACCGTTCTGCCGACCAGCAAGGCCGGCGAGTTCCGCATGATCGCCTACGCCGACAACCTCGAAACCAATCTCTATGTCGCGCTGGTCAAGGGCGAGATCAATCCGGGCACGCCGGTGCTGGTCCGGCTGCATTCGCAATGCCTGACCGGCGATGTATTCGGCTCCGAGCGCTGTGACTGCGGCGAACAGCTGGATGCGGCCATGGCCATGATCGAGCAGGCCGGCAGCGGCGTGCTGGTCTACATGTTCGACGAGGGTCGCGGCATCGGGCTGCTCAACAAGATCCGCGCCTACGCGCTGCAGGACCAGGGCCACGATACCGTCGAGGCCAATCACGCGTTGGGTTTTGCCGCCGACATGCGCGATTACCGTGCCGGCGCGCACATCCTGTTCGACCTCGGCGTCCGCGAAGTGCGGCTGATGACCAACAATCCGGACAAGGTCGCGGCGCTGGAAGACTACGGGCTGAAGGTCGTCGAACGCGTCGCCATCGAAGCACCGCCGCGCAGCGCCAATCGCAAATATCTGGATACCAAGCGCAGCAAGTTCGGTCACCTGTTGTCGATGGCCGGCGCTGAACCTGCCGCCCCGAAGAAATAGTCCGGTGCGGCGGATCGTAGACGGGCACACCACAGCGTCCCAGCGCAGCACACTGCCACGGGACGGCGAACCAAAAGCCGCCGCAAAACGATTCAGTAGCGCTTGATCAGCGTCAGCGCCTGTCCGTCGCGTTTCATCTCGGTGCGACTGAGGAAACTCATGCCCAGCAGCGCCATTTTCAGCCCGTCGCCCTCGAGCACGACGGCATCGACGCCATACAGCGTGATGTCGCCGACTTTCACGGTATCCAGCTTGATCTTGTAGGCCTGGGCACGGCCGTTCGCGGTCTGGGTATAGCCGCGTTCGCCGTTCAGGTAGTTGATGCCCAGGCGCCGTGCTTCGGCGCTGGGCAGGGCAATCGACGTCGCGCCGGTGTCCACCAGCAACTGCACCGTGCCGCCGTTGATCTGTCCCAGTGTCTGGTAATGGCCATGGGTATCGGCGGTGAGTGTTACTGACGATCCGGTACCGCCGCCAGACGCGTGTTCGGCACTGGCGATTCTGGTGCCCGATCCCAACGCCAGCGTCCGGCGTTTGCCCTGGAATTCGATGACCGCAGCGCTGCTGTCGGCGCCGATCAGTTTCACGCCTTCGGGCGAGGTCTGCCCGGCCGAAAGCATGCGGGGTTTGCCGCCGTCGATGACCAGTTGCGCCTTGCCGCCGAACAGGGCCGTGACGCTGATGTCCGCGGCCAGCACCGGTGTCGCAGCGAGCAGAACTGCGACACCGATTGCCTTAAAATCATTCCATCGCATCCCGGATCCCTTTCATGAAGCCCGTTGCCATTTTCCGCCACTCGCCGACCGAAGGGCCAGCCTATTTTGCCACGTACCTCGACCGGCGAAAGATTCCCTACCGCATTGTGGGGATTGATGCCGGCGAGCCGGTGCCGGTTGATGCGACGGCATATGCCGGGCTGTGTTTCATGGGCGGACCGATGAGCGTCAACGACGACCTGCCGTGGATACCGCAAGTGCTGACGCTGATCCGCGACGCAGTGGCACGCGACGTGCCGGTGCTGGGTCATTGCCTGGGCGGGCAGCTGATGGCGAAGGCGCTGGGCGCCGCGGTGACCCGTAATCCGGTCAAGGAAATCGGCTGGGGCATGGTGGCGGTGCTCGATCAGCCGGTGGCAAGACTATGGCTGGGCGCGGACCTGCCGTCATTCCTGTCCTTTCACTGGCACGGCGAGACGTTTGCGATTCCCGACGGCGCGACCCGCATCATGGCCAGCCCGTGGTGTCCGAACCAGGCATTTGTGCTGGGCCGGCATTTCGGCATGCAGTGCCACGTCGAAATGACCGCGGACCTGATCCGCACCTGGTGCCGCGACTGGGCGCAGGAAGTCGAGGCGCTGGCCGGGCGCGTGGCCTCGGTGCAGACGCCGGCCGAGATGGAGCAGGGGATCAGCGAAAAAGTACGCGCGCTGAACGCGGTCGCGGACCGGATTTACGATCGCTGGGTTGCCGGGCTGGCCGGCTGAGGCTTAAACCAGCAGCGTCCACGCGGCGCCGAGCGCGGCGCAGGCGCCGATTACCGGCATGATGCCGACCTTGTAGCGCCACAGCGCAATGAACGCGCCGGCGCCGATCACCAGTGACGGCCAGTCGAACGGGCCCTGCAGGCCCTTGGGCCACAACACGTGGTACGCAAAAAACACTGCGAGGTTGAGGATGACGCCGACCACGGCCGCGGTGATGCCGGTCAGCGGTGCGGTGAATTTGAGGTCGCCGTGCGTGGTTTCGACCAGCGGGCCGCCGAGCAGGATGAACATGAAGCTGGGCAGGAAGGTGAAGAAGGTGACGACGGTTGCCGCCAGCGCGCCGGCGCTGAACAGGCTGTCGGCGCCGAGGAACTGCGTGGTCCAGCCGCCGACGAAACCGACGAAGGCCACCACCATGATCAGCGGGCCGGGCGTGGTTTCACCCAGCGCGAGGCCGTCGATCATCTGCAGCGGGGTGACCCACTGGTAGTGTTCGACTGCAGCCTGGTAGACGTAGGGCAGCACGGCATAGGCGCCGCCGAAGGTCAGCAGCGCTGCCTTGGTGAAGAACCAGCCCATCTGCGACAGCGGGCCCTGCCCGCCGTAGATGGATACGAGCACGGCCATCGCCGCGCCCCACAGCAGCAGGCCGATGGCGAGCACCGCGGCGAACCGTTTCCAGCCGAACAGCGCGTGTTGGGGCGTCGGTGTCTCGTCGTCGATGACCGCCGCACCGTAACGCTTGCCGTCGGCGCCGTGGCCGCCGCCGGTGGCGAACAATTTCGGCGCGACCTGCCCGCCGACATAACCGATGAGGCCGGCGCCGATGACGATCAGCGGAAACGGCACGTTCAGCGCGAACAGCGCGATGAACGCGGCCGCGGCGATGGCCCACAACACGCCGTTTTTCAGCGCGCGCGCGCCGATGCGCAGCGCGGCGACGACAACGATCGCGGTGACTGCGGGTTTGATGCCGTAGAGAATGCCGGCAATGGTCGGCACGTCACCCCAGGCCATGTAGATCCATGACAGCGCGACCAGGATGAACAGTGAGGGCAGCACGAACAGGCCGCCGGCGACGATGCCACCCCAGGTGCGGTGCATCAGCCAGCCGATGTAGGTGGCGAGCTGCTGGGCCTCGGGGCCGGGCAGCACCATGCAGTAGTTCAGCGCATGCAGGAAGCGCCGCTCGGAAATCCAGCACCGGCGTTCGACCAATTCCTCGTGCATGATCGCGATCTGGCCTGCCGGGCCGCCGAAACTGATGAAACCCAGTTTCAGCCAGAAGCGAAAGGCGTCCCAGAAGGGAATGTCTGCAGGCGGCTTGGTTGGTGCGGCGGATGGCGTTTCATTCATCGACTGTTTCCTTGCAGGTCAGCGATAGGCTGCGGGATTCCAGGTGTGCCGTTCATCCTGGCCTTCTCTGCACCACAGGTAGAGCGCATCGTACATGACCATGCCCTGCTGCAACTGGTCGTGGTCGGCGGAGATGAGGCGCGACAGGCCCAGCGACAGGGCGACCAGGCCGGCGGATTGCGGCGCGATTTCCGGATGCCCGGTGTCGGCACCGCGCACGATGTCGGCCAGTTGCAGCAGCGCCGGATCGGCAAGCCGGAAAATCCGGATGAAGGCGTCGAAACTGCAGCGTTCTCCGTGATGCGAGAATGCCACGTCGGGCACGTCGTACGGTATGGCGTTTTTCCCGGCGGCGATTATTTTTACATCCGCTGACGGCACGTACAGGAACTCGGCATCGCGATCGATAAAACGGGTGATCAGCCAGGGGCAGGCGATGCGGTCGACTTTCGGGCGCTCGCGGGTGATCCAGCGGGTCCCGGCGTCGACGGGTTTCGCCATCAGTTCAACGCCGGCGGCACGCAGACCTTCCTCGATGCCGTTTTCGACAAACTGCGCGCTGAGGCCGCGGTCGCGCAGGGCTTTGGTCACATTCCGGCTGACTTCGTGGCCGTGCACGCAATACACCGCGATGCTGGCTGCGGCAGGTAGTTCATCGGCCCAGGTTTCGACGGTGGCCGGATCGCGCCGCAATGCACCGGACGCCATGTCCGGTGCGGAGCGGAATGCGGCTTCGCGGCGCACGTCAATCAGCAGCGGCGCAGCGGCGCCATTGCGCGCAGCCATCAGTTTTTCAGGGGAAATGCCCTCGTCCATGACCTCTCCTTCGCGGTAGCGAACCACACGAAGGCAGCGCTTGGACGCGGGGCGTCTGGAACCGGGGAGTCTGCCAACGCCCCCGTGATGATGTGGGTGATTCTGCGCGGCCGGTGTTGCGCTGTCAACGCGCCGGCAGTACCTAGTCCCGGAAATTCTTGAACTGCAGCGGGAATTCGGTGATCGACTTGCGGATCAGGGCGATGGCGTCCTGCAGCAGGTCTTTTTTTGCGCCGGAGACGCGTACCACGTCGCCCTGGATGCTGCCCTGGACTTTCATCTTGCTGTCCTTGAGCAGCTTGACGATCTTCTTGGCGAGATCCTGTTCGATGCCTTCGCGCACGGTGATCGGCTGTTTCATCTTGTTGCCGCTGATGGGCTCCGGGTCACCGAGCTTCAGGCAGCGCGTATCGACGCCGCGCTTGGCGAGCTTGGCGGTCAGCACGTCGCGCACCTGGCCGAGTTTGAAGTCATCATCGCCGAAGACGGTCAGCGTTTTTTCCTTGTCGTTGGTCTCGATGCGGGCGTCAGAACCCTTGAAATCGAAGCGCGTGGAGACTTCCTTGTTGGCCTGGTCGACGGCGTTGTGCACTTCGACCTGATTGACTTCGGAAACAATATCGAATGAGGGCATGGCTTGCTCCCTTTCTTTTAGGTCAGGCGGGGATTATACGCTTCGCGACGGGCGGAAAACCGCCGGGCGCGCCCGGTCAACGCATGCGCTTGCGGCCGGCCTGCAGTGTGATGCGGTGCGAGTCGATGGGCAGGCCGGTGGCGTCGTCAAATTCCGCAGCGGCTTCGACGCCGCGCCGCGCCAGCGTTTCGGCATCCAGACTGCGGCTGCCGTGCAGCGCATGCAGCGCACCCATCGCATAGTTGCTGCCGCTGCCGAAGGCATAGTAGCGCGAGAATTCCTGCACCGTCCGGTGTGCCACGACGCCGAAAATGCCGTGGCGGTTGGCGATCAGCGCATCAAAGCGCGTTGATTCCAGCGGTTCGTCATCGTGTCCGCCGGGGAGCAGCTGGTAATCACTTTTCAGTGCGGCATGCAGTGCCTGCCAGGTGCGGAAAATGGCGAGCGGGGTGTCGAAACGCGGCTTCACTTTCGGACGTGCGAAATAATCCGCAAGTATGGTCTTGAAGGTGGCGTTGCCGGTGAGGCCCAGCCAGGTGTCGCCCACCTGCAGCAGCTTGCCGTGATTGAGGACATAGTCGGCCGTTTCCTTCCCCGAGCCCCATTTGGTCATGGTGTCGGCGGCAATCGCCACTGCGCGGTCCTTGCGCACCACAACGATGGTGGTCACGGCAGGGAGTCAGCCAAAGTGGCAGACGTAGTGCAGGGTTTCCAGCGGCTCGATGTCGAAACTGCTGTTGGCGGGAACGCTGAAGCTGTCGCCGGCATGGCACATGCGCCAGTCGCGGTCGCCGGGGAGCTTGATGCGGCAGCTGCCGGCCGTGATTTCCATGCGTTCAGGTTCGCTGGTGTTGAACGTCAGCACGCTGGGGAAAATGACCCCCACGGATTTGCGCCCGCCGTCCGGCAGGTAGACCGTATGGCTGACACATTTGCCGCCGAAATAGACATTGGCTCTTTTGACGACCGAGACGTTGTCGAAATTGGGCATCATGGGCTCCGGTAAGCGGTTTATTTGAGGCGCCTATTTGCGGCGCTTGTGCAGGTTGGCGGCGATGCGCAGTCGCAGCGCATTGAGTTTGATGAAACCGCCGGCGTCGGCCTGGTCGTAGGCGCCCTTGTCGTCCTCGAAGGTGGAGATCGCCGGGTCGAACAGCGAGTCGGTTTTCGAGGCGCGGCCGACGGTGGTCACGGTACCTTTGTAGAGTTTCAGTCGCACTGTGCCGTTGACGGGCCGCTGCGACTCGTCGATCAGTTGCTGCAGCAGCAGGCGCTCGGGGCTGAACCAGTAACCGTTGTAGATCAATCGCGCATAGCGCGGCATCAGGTCGTCTTTCAGCGCCAGCACTTCGCGGTCCAGCGTGATCGATTCCATTGCGCGATGCGCGCGCAGCATGATGGTGCCGCCCGGGGTTTCGTAACAACCGCGCGATTTCATGCCGACATAGCGGTTCTCGACCAGGTCGAGGCGGCCGATGCCGTGCTTGCCGCCGAGCTGATTGAGCTTCGTCAGCACCTGCGCCGCCGGCAGTTTTCTGCCGTTGATGGCGACGATGTCGCCTTTGCTATAGGTCAGTTCCACGTATTCAGGACGGTTGGGCGCCTTTTCCGGCGACACCGTGATGCGCCACATCGAGTCCTCGGGCTCGAACCATGGGTCTTCGAGGATGCCGCCCTCGTACGAAATGTGCAGCAGGTTGGCGTCCATCGAGTACGGCGCGCCGCCCCTGCGCTTCTTGTAGTCGACGGGAATGCCGTGCTTGTCGGCGTAGGCCAGCAGCTTCTCGCGGGACAGCAGGTCCCACTCGCGCCACGGTGCGATGATTTTAACGTCGGGCATCAGCGCGTAGGCGCCGAGTTCAAAGCGCACCTGGTCGTTGCCCTTGCCGGTGGCGCCGTGCGACACCGCGTCGGCGCCGGTCATGCGCGCGATTTCGACCATGCGCTTGGCGATCAGCGGCCGCGCGATGGAGGTGCCCAGCAGGTACTCGCCTTCATAGACGGCGTTGGCGCGGAACATCGGGAACACGAAGTCGCGGACGAATTCCTCGCGCAGGTCTTCGATGAAAATCTGTTTGACGCCCATCAGCCGCGCCTTCTTGCGCGCGGGCGCGACTTCCTCGCCCTGGCCGATGTCGGCGGTGAAGGTGATGACTTCGCAGCCGTAGACGTCCTGCAGCCATTTGAGGATCACCGAAGTGTCGAGGCCGCCGGAATAGGCAAGTACTACCTTCTTGATTTTATTTGAATTTTTCATATGCGTATGCAGTCAGGGGGCGGTTGGTTTGGCATTGGCGGGCGGCTGCGATGGTACTCTCCGCCCCGATTGATCGTTGGCTGCAGGTATCAGGAGTCGACGCGGCCAAGCAGGAGAAATTCCATCAGTGCTTTTTGTGCGTGCAAGCGATTCTCCGCTTCGTCCCAGACCACGCTGTGCGGTCCGTCGATGACCTCGGCGGTGACTTCCTCGCCGCGGTGCGCCGGCAGGCAGTGCATGAACAGGGAATCCTTGCCGGCCGCGCGCATCATCTCGGCATCGACGCACCAGTCTTCGAAATCACGCTTGCGGTCTTCGTTTTCGGCCTCGAAACCCATGCTGGTCCAGACGTCGGTAGTGACCAGGTCGGCGTCACGCACGGCATCCATTGGATCCTTGAACTCTTCGTAATGATCGGTGCCGTAGAGGCCGGCGCGCTCGGGCTCGACTTCATACCCTGGCGGCGTCGACACGTGAACATTGAAATCGAGCACTTCCGCTGCCTGCAGCCAGGTGTTGCAGACGTTGTTCGAATCGCCGATCCAGGCCACGGTCTTGCCGCGGATCGAACCGCGGTGTTCGATGAACGTGAAAATGTCGGCAAGGATCTGGCAGGGATGATATTCGTTGGTCAGTCCGTTGATCACCGGCACGCGTGAATGGGCGGCGAAGCGGTCGATGATGGCCTGCTCGAAGGTGCGGATCATCACCAGATCGACCATGCGCGTGATCACCCGGGCCACATCCTCGATCGGCTCGCCGCGGCTGATCTGGGTTTCGCTGGAAGTCAGGTTGATCACCGAACCGCCCATTTGCAGCATGCCGGCCTCGAACGAGACACGCGTGCGCGTCGACTGCTTCTCGAAAATCATCGCCAGCGTGCGGTCGTGCAGCGGCAGGTAGGGCTCGTAGCGCTTGAACCGGTCCTTGATCCAGCGCGCCCGGTTGAACACGTATCCGTATTCCTCGGCGCTGAAATCCTTGAATTGAAGGTAATGACGCAGTTGCATGAAATATTCCGGTCGCGCGTTGCCGCGCTGGCTCAGGCGGCAGCCGATTGCTGCGTCGCTTGCCTGGCGAGTTCGTCCTTGATCAGCGGGGTAAGGTGGTCGACCAGGTGCCGCGCGTTTTCGTGCGTGTAGGTCAACGGCGGCAGCAGCCGGATCACGTTGTCTGCCGTAACATTGATCAGCAGACCGGCGTGCAGCGCGCGTTCGACGATGTCCTTGCACGGCTTGTCGAGTTCGATGCCGATCATCATCCCCTTGCCACGGATGTCGCGGATGCCGGGCAGTCCGGCCAGCCGTTCGCCGAACTGCGTGCGGATGAAGTCCCCGATGGCCGCGGCGTTCTGCATCAGCCCGTCTTCCTCGATGATGGCGAGCGTGGACAACGCGGCGGCGCAGACCAGCGGATTGCCGCCAAAGGTCGAGCCGTGGTTGCCGGGCTTGAACAGTTTGGCGGCCGGGCCGGCGGCGAGGCAGGCGCCAATCGGCACACCGTTGCCAAGGCCCTTGGCCAGCGACATCACGTCGGGCATCACGCCGGAATGCTGGAATGCGAACCACTTGCCGGTGCGGCCGATGCCGCTTTGCACTTCGTCGAGCATCAGCAGCCAGCCGTTGGCGGTGCAGATCTCGCGCAGCCCGTGCAGGTAGTCGTCATGGCAGATATTGATGCCGCCCTCGCCCTGGATCAGTTCGACCAGCACGGCGACGACGTTGCGGTTGTTCTCGGCGACCCGACGCACGGCCTCGAGGTCATCGAAGGGCACGCGCACGAAGCCCGCGACCAGCGGTTCGAAGCCGGCCTGTACCTTGCGGCTGCCGGTGGCCGACAGCGTGGCGATGGTGCGGCCGTGGAATGCGTGTTCGAGGACGACAATGGCCGGCGCTTCGACGCCTTTCTGGTGGCCGTAGAGCCGGGCCAATTTGATCGCGGCTTCGTTGGCTTCGCAGCCGGAATTGCAGAAGAACGCGTTGTCCATGCCGGACAGCGCGGCCAGGCGGTCGGCGAGCTGCTCCTGCAGCGCGATGCCGTAGATGTTGGACGTATGGACGAGCCTGCCGGCTTGTGCCTGCAGCGCGGCGGTATAGCGGGGGTGGCAATGGCCCAGCCCGCACACGGCGACACCGGCCAGCGCGTCGAGGTAGCGCTTGCCTGCGGTGTCCCAGAGCCAGACGCCTTCGCCGCGGTCAAAGGTGACCGGCAGACGGCCGTAGGTGTTCATCACATGCGACATGGTCGTTTACCTGCTTGTTTAAGGCTTCCATTCCACCGGATTCTGCCGGAGTCCTGGTGTGGTTGGCCGCCGTTGCATCCAGCATCGATGGCGTGTGCGTTTGCCGGCTTCGCTTGCCACGCACCCTGCAATCGCATCGTCGACGGGCTGACACCCCACAAAAACAGACGGCGGCCTGACGCCGCCGGTGAGACTATTCTTAACCAAGCAGGTTTTGCTTGGCAAGTGAAATTTCGGCACCAGCGCAGAGTGAGATCAGCGGGTTGCCGGCAGACTTTCTGCGCGCAAAATTCCGGGATCGAATCGCGTCTGGTTGCCGTAATTCGTGCCGGGGCATGCTGTAGTGATGTTGATGTGCCGGGGTTGCGTGGCAATCGATCATTTGCGCCAACGCAGCAACCCGACGGTTTCTGCGGCGCTGCCACAGGGTGCTGTTCAGGTGCGCTGTCATGCTGAAGCGCACCGCATCGACCGGGCAACCCGACCTGCATCGGGCGACCCGCTGCTGGCAGGCCGCCGGCAGTTTTGTTACGCCATTGCCTTGACGGCGGCAGACAGGCGGCTCTTGTGACGCGCGGCGGTGTTCTTGTTCATGATGTCCTTGTCGGCGATCGAATCAATGGTGCTCACCGATTTCTGGAACACGGCGCGGGCGGCGGCTTTGTCGCCGGCGGCAATCGCCTTGCGTACATCCTTGATCGCGGTGCGCAGTGTCGAGCGTTGTGCCATGTTATGCGCGCGGCGTTTGACGGCCTGGCGCGCGGCTTTTTTGGCTGAAGCAATATTGGCCATGTAAACTCCGGATTTTGTTCGGAAAAAGGGCGTAATGATAATGAAAACCGGCCTTTTCCGCAAGCCGCGCAACGGCACCCCGATTGCCGCCGAAGTCCTGAAAACATGAATCTACTCAAAGCGTTAGCTACGGTAAGCAGCATGACGCTGCTGTCCCGCATCCTGGGTTTCGTGCGCGACGCGGTCATTGCCAGGGTTTTCGGGGCGGGACTGATGACCGACGCCTTCTTCGTCGCGTTCAAGATTCCCAACCTGTTGCGGCGGTTGTTTGCCGAAGGTGCGTTTGCACAGGCGTTCGTGCCCATCCTCGGGGAATACAAGAACCGTCGCGGCGAGGCCGCGGCGCGCGCGCTGGTCGATCATGTTGCGGCATTCCTGACGCTGGCGCTGGTGCTGGTCACCGCGATCGGTGTGCTTGCCGCACCGGTGATCATTGCCGTCAGCGCGCCCGGTTTTGCTGCAACACCGGAGAAATTTGCGCTGACCGTCGATCTGCTGCGTATCGTCTTCCCCTACATCCTGTTCATTGCACTGACGGCTGGCGCGGGCGGCATTCTGAACACCTGGAGCCGGTTCGCAGTGCCGGCCTTCACGCCAGTGCTGCTCAATCTGTCCTTCATCGGCTTTGCGCTGCTCGCCGCGCCATGGTTCGATCCACCGGTCAAGGCGCTGGCATGGGCGGTATTTTTCGGCGGTGTGCTACAGCTGGCGTTTCAGCTGCCGTTCCTGGCCCGCATCGGCATGTTGCCGCGGCTGCGCTTCGATTTTCGCGACGAGGGTGTGCGGCGGGTCTTGCGGCAGATGGCGCCGGCGGTGTTTGGCGTATCGGTCGGTCAGATCAGCCTGCTGATCAACAATATTTTTGCGTCATTCCTGGTCACCGGCAGCGTGACTTGGCTGTACTTCGCCGACCGGCTGATGGAGTTTCCCGCGGGACTGCTCGGCGTTGCGCTGGGCACGATCCTGCTGCCGAGCCTGGCCAAGCGGCATGCCGAACAGTCGGTGCAGGCCTATTCGGATCTGCTGGACTGGGGTTTGCGTCTGACGCTGCTGCTGGCGGTGCCGGCGGCCGCGGCGCTGGCTGTGCTCGCCGTGCCGCTGGTGGCCACGCTGTTCCATTACGGCGCGTTCACCGCGACCGATGTTATCAATACGCGCAATGCCGTGATTGCGTACTCGGTCGGATTGGTCGGCCTGATTGCGGTCAAGGTGCTGGCACCGGGTTTTTATGCGCGACAGGATATCCGCACCCCGGTAAAGATCGCGGTGATCACGCTGGTCGCCACGCAGTTGATGAACCTGGTGCTGATCTGGGAACTGCGGCATGCCGGACTGGCACTGGCAATCAGCCTCGGTGCCTGCCTCAACGCGGGGTTGCTGCTGCGTGGCCTGCGCCGCCAGGCGATTTACATGCCGCAGCCGGGCTGGGGCGCCTTCATCCTCAAGCTGGCGCTTGCCGTGCATGTCATGGGTGCCGTGCTGTGGCTGCTGTCCGGCGACACGACGAGCTGGCTGGCGAGCGGTGCGCTGGAGCGCATCGGGCGGCTGGTACTGCTGGTGTTTGCCGGTGGCGGCAGCTATTTCGTCACGTTGTGGCTGCTGGGCTTTCGCCTGCAGCATTTCAGTCGGCGCGGCGCCGAATAAGGCCCTGACGCCAGCATGCCGCGGCAACTTGTGCCGCCGGCGCGTACACGGTAAATTCGGTTCCGGATGCGAGCTCGCGCGCGTCCGGAGACCTTCCGGATTTCCCCCAGGGTTTCCCCTTATCCCTCGCAGTTCTTAATCGTGCATTAGGAGATCACATGGACAGAAGGCAATTCATCAAGGCCGGCGCAGCGCTGCCGGCCGCCGCCGCGGTATCGGGTTTTCCGAACCTCGCCATTGCCAAAACCACCGCTGACAGCCCGTGGCGCGTGTATGAAGTCACCACCCAGGTCGAGTTGCTGAAGCCGGCAGGCGTGACCCGCGTTTGGCTGCCGGTACCGCTGACGGTGGATACCGATTATCAGAAGGGCCATGGCAATGCCTGGTCGGCGGAAGGCGGGAAGATCGCCTACTCGAAGGATCCCAAATACGGCGCAGGCATCGTCACCGCGGAATTTCCGGACGGCATGCAGAAGCCGGTGCTCAAGCTGACCAGCCGTTTTGCCACCCGCGAACGCATCGTCGATCTCGCCAAACCCGCCAATCCTTGGCCGGAAGATCGTGCGACGCTGGCGCGTTATCTCGCGCCGACAGAACTGATGCCGACCGACGGCATCGTGCGCAAGACCGCGCTGGAAATTACCCGCGGCGCAAAAACCGACATGGACAAGGCGCGTGCGATTTACGAATGGGTGGTCGAGAACACCTTCCGCGATCCGAAGACGCGCGGCTGCGGCGTGGGTGACATCAAGGCTATGCTCGAAACCAAGAATCTCAGTGGCAAATGCGCCGACCTCAATGCACTGTATGTCGGACTGGCGCGCGCCGCGGGCATTCCGGCACGCGACGTGTACGGCGTGCGCGTGGCCAAATCGGATTACGGCTATCGCAGCTTGGGCGCCGGCACTGAAAACATCACCCGCGCGCAGCACTGCCGCGCCGAATTTTATACGGCGTCCCACGGCTGGGTTCCGGTCGACCCCGCCGATGTGCGCAAGGTCGTGCTCGAAGAAAAGGCCGGTGGCACGCTGCTGCTGGATGATGATCTGGTAAAAAAAGCGCGGAAGCGTCTTTTCGGTTCGTGGGAAATGAACTGGCTGGCTTACAACTACGCGCATGACGTGACATTGCCGGGCGCGACCCGTGGCAAGGTTGGTTTCTTCATGTATCCCAATGCTGAAACCGCACAGGGCCGTCTCGACAGCCTTGATCCGGACAGTTTCAAGTACACAATCACGGCGCGCGCAGTCAAGCCGGCCTGAGTCGCGGCTTTCGCAATACTGGTGCGGCCGCGATACCGGCCGCGCTTTTTTTGGAATCGGTGATTTGTGAACCTGTTGCGTTATCCGCTGCTGCTGGCCCTCGTGTGTTGCAGTCTGATTTCGGTTGTCGCTGCGGCAAAGGAACTGAAGCCGTGGAGCGGTGGCCGTACTCCCCCCCTGCTGCTCAGGGATATTGACGGCAAATCCCACAATCTGGCCGACTATCGGGGCCAGGTGGTGCTGGTGAATTTCTGGGCAACGTGGTGCGAGCCCTGCCGCGATGAAATGCCGGCGATCCAGCGGCTCAGCAACAAACTGGCCGGAAAGCCGTTCGCGGTGCTGGCCGTCAATCTCGACGAGCCCGAGTCACGCATTCGCAATTTCCTGTCGAGAACGCCGCTCGATTTTCCCATCCTGCTCGATGCGGGCAAGGCGGCGACGAAAGCATGGCAGGTTCGCGTGTTGCCGATGAGTTTCATCATCGGGCGGGATGGGCGCATCCGCTACAGCCTGACCGGTGAACTGGCCTGGGACCATGACAGCGTGGTCAGCCTGCTGGGGGAGCTGATGCCCTCCCGGTAGTCCGTTGCCGCATGTCAGCCGGCGTCGCGTGCGAGCCGGATGCCGCTGAACTGCCAGCGTGCGGAAGAAGGGAAAAAATTGCGCTCGGCATCTCGCTGACGCGACGCGGCATGAGCCGCAATGTCACCTTCGTCACGCCGCGTACCGGCTGCGGCGAAGACGCGCATGACTGGGCGCGCAGCGCGCTGGCTGCAGATACGTGCG
>RPOR01000003.1 GCA_003820645.1 Betaproteobacteria bacterium | reverse complement strand
ACCGTTGATTATCCTCTGGGATATGTTCATGGCGTAAATGATGTTCTGTCTGAACAGGTGACAAAAGAACTGGATGGCAAAAAAGTGGGTGATGTCATCGAAGTGCCGATTGACACCGGATTGTTATTTGGTGAGCGAGACGAATCGCTGGTGTTTACCGATCACATCGATAATGTCCCGGAGGAATATCGGGAAATTGGTATGACCATCACCATGGAAAATGAAAAAGGTGAGCCCAGAAACTTTATCGTTACCCGATTCGATGACAAAACATTAACCGTCGATGGCAATAATCCATTGTGTGGCAGAGAAGTAATATTCAGGTTGGAAGTTTTGACGATACGTGACGCTACCGATGAAGAAATCGAACTTGGCGGAGCGGTTGGCGCCGACCCTGACATCAATGAAATTCTCGGCCGGGCATAAATGAAGCTCTCAAATAATTACATACTTTACCCGGACAACAGGGCCCTGGAACGCGCCATCGCTAGTTCTTTAGGCATGCTGGGGAATGGGTTGGTCGAAGCGGCTACTCCGGATAACAAGGTAACCGTTGCTGATAATTTTCTTTACACGCGGGGAAATTATGAACAGCACCGTTTCAGTTCCAATATTCTTGACAGTGTGCGTGAGGCACTTGCAGAGTCGCTGACAGACCAATATCGCGATCAGGAGCCATTAGCCTGGGCTGAGACTCAGAATAGTCTTGGAAACATTCTGGCGGCACAGGGGCAACAGCAAAGAGATGTTGAGTTGTATGAAAAGGCCATTGAGTGCTTTAACAAGGCGCTGGAAGAGTTTAAGCAGGAAAAGTCGCCCCTCGACTGGGCTGCAACCCAATATAACCTGGGAACGGCAATGCAAGCCTTGGGCCGGCAACGGGATAACGCGAAATTATTGAAAGCAGCCATTGATGCTTATACGAATGCGTTATTGGAATGGTCCCGAAAAGAGACGCCTGAAAAATGGGCATCCGCCATGCATCAACTTGGTGCCACTTTCCATGCGCACGGCAGACTTCTGAAAGGTAATCGTACTTTTCAAAAGTCCGTTGTCGCCTACAAAAATGCACTGGCCGTATTCGATGCCGATAATTACGCTTTCGAGTTAGCCGCTACACACAATAATTGTGGTGCAGTGCTGCATAATCTGGGTGAATCAGAAGAAAACCCGGATCGCCTGGACGAGGCAATAAGATCTTACGAGACGGCGTTGACAGTATGCCTGGAGCAGCAACTCCCCATTCATTTGGCAGTACTATGCAGGGTCAATCGGTCTACTGCACGAAGTGTGCTGGCTGAGTTAACAAAAGATACTACACTTGCCGACGACGTGGCTGATGAGTTTGAATTGATTATCGAATGTTTTCCGCATGCCCTTCAACCGCTCTGTTTAAAGTATTGCGAGGAGCAGATTAATAAGGCAAAGTGCGCTAGCACTGGCGATTAGCGCTAACAGATGATTCAGGAAACAGGAAAGAGCCAGATTATTTTATTGACGTCAGTTCAGTGGGAGTGGCTGACAGACATGTTTATATTCCTCCCGATTCAACCATATAGGAGTGATGACTATGAGTGATGCACCAAAAACCAGACCCAAGGTTCCAGAAGGCAAGTCTCGTTTTCTGACAACCACTCAGATGCCGGCAAATGAAAAGGGCTACGTCGGCTATAAAACCACCTGGGCATCTTTCCAGAAAGAAGTACCATACAAAACTCCCAAGAAGCCCTGAGACAATCAGCCGCGTGACCCTGCAAGTCGCGCGGCTACTCAATGCAGAATTAGTTTGTGATAAGCACGCTTTATAGAGCGTGCTTTTTTTAAATCTGAAAAATTGAATACGGCTAAGCCACCTGAACTTGCCGTGAGTATTAGCGGGTGACAGCAACTACAGGCATATTTTAATTTAAAGCTTAAATACGCTCAGAAAGCTGGTAGTCCACATTAATAAAAGCACCAATATCTGCCAGGAAGCGGATCGTTCTGGCACCGAAACCGACATCGGGCACTGATTCAGTTTTATCAACAGACAGCACCAGAACCAAGTCGATCCTCGGTGACAAGTTGTGGCTTTTACAGATTTCCAGGATCTTGTCCTTCGCCGGCTCGATTTTCTTGATCAGATCGTCCGTCAACTTGTAAACGTCGATATCACCGGTAACCGTCTCGGTCGACAACTCCCAGGAACTCAACACCGGTTTGCTTAATTCGCTGTGGGCACCCGAAGCATCGACCGAGGTCGGTTGGATGCCAATATGTTTGGTGATGACGTCGGGGTTGAAATGATAGCCCGCCAAGGTGAAGTGGGCCCGCGCTTGATTACCTGCCAAAGTTTTACCCTCATCAATTGTTTGTGGGCATAACCGTTAACAGTAGTGCCCATTGTTACTGGCGTGATTATTCTTAGCTTGTCCGATCAGGCCCAGTTGTATTTGCAACAAGCAGCATGTGAAAACGTGTTCGAGATTAATCGTTTTAATCCATAGTACCACCAGGCTATCGACCGCTTTGAAATAATACTCTAGTATTTTATCAAAGCGAAAAACCAGTCTCGTTGCCACGTTTCGGACAGCTATACAGTCTACCGCCACGCGACATCGTTCTGCTTATAACCCACGGTGGTATGCTGACGCCCACCGCTGCCCTGCCCGCAGCCTTTCTTTCCCTTCGTCCACTCATGGCCCGTAACCAACCGATTACCGAACAGCGCACCACCAGCCGCAACTTGCGGGTGCTGACGCATTTGTTTGGCTTTCTGCGCCCGTACCGCAAGAACCTGGCGGCCGCCCTGCTGGCGTTGTTCATTGCCGCCGGCGCGTTGCTCGGGTTTGGCGTGGTGCTGCAACGGGTGGTAGATCATGGCTTGAGCAGCGGTTCGGGCGCGGAATTGAATCAGGCGTTGTTGTTGTTTCTGCTGGTGGTGAGCGTGTTGTCGGTGGCGGTGGCGGCGCGCGTGTACCTGGCGAACTGGCTGGGCGAGCGCGTGGTGGCCGACATTCGCAAGGCGGTGTTTGCCCAGGTGCTCAAGCTGGAGCCGGCGTT
>RPOR01000002.1 GCA_003820645.1 Betaproteobacteria bacterium | reverse complement strand
TCAATATCTTGGCATTATCCGTCGTGGTGAATATGTAACGGTTCTCTATAAACAGATTAACACCAAGGATAAAGGTGAATGGCTGGGCAGACTGGTGCTGGGTTATGAAAAGGACAAGGTAAAGATATTTGGCGCTACGCTGTTCTAAGACAATTTAATCGTCAACAGGCCTTTCTAGTCATGTCAGATACAATACAAAAGGATAAATTCGTTGAATTAAATTATAAGGTCATCGATCAAAAAACCGGTGATGTACTGGTAACCGTTGATTATCCTCTGGGATATGTTCATGGCGTAAATGATGTTCTGTCTGAACAGGTGACAAAAGAACTGGATGGCAAAAAAGTGGGTGATGTCATCGAAGTGCCGATTGACACCGGATTGTTATTTGGTGAGCGAGACGAATCGCTGGTGTTTACCGATCACATCGATAATGTCCCGGAGGAATATCGGGAAATTGGTATGACCATCACCATGGAAAATGAAAAAGGTGAGCCCAGAAACTTTATCGTTACCCGATTCGATGACAAAACATTAACCGTCGATGGCAATAATCCATTGTGTGGCAGAGAAGTAATATTCAGGTTGGAAGTTTTGACGATACGTGACGCTACCGATGAAGAAATCGAACTTGGCGGAGCGGTTGGCGCCGACCCTGACATCAATGAAATTCTCGGCCGGGCATAAATGAAGCTCTCAAATAATTACATACTTTACCCGGACAACAGGGCCCTGGAACGCGCCATCGCTAGTTCTTTAGGCATGCTGGGGAATGGGTTGGTCGAAGCGGCTACTCCGGATAACAAGGTAACCGTTGCTGATAATTTTCTTTACACGCGGGGAAATTATGAACAGCACCGTTTCAGTTCCAATATTCTTGACAGTGTGCGTGAGGCACTTGCAGAGTCGCTGACAGACCAATATCGCGATCAGGAGCCATTAGCCTGGGCTGAGACTCAGAATAGTCTTGGAAACATTCTGGCGGCACAGGGGCAACAGCAAAGAGATGTTGAGTTGTATGAAAAGGCCATTCAGTGCTTAAACAAGGCGCTGGAAGAGTTTAGGCAGGAAAAGTCGCCCCTCGACTGGGCAGCAACACAGAATAACCTGGGTACCGCAAAGCAAGCCTTGGGCCGGCAACTGGATAACGCGAAATTATTGAAAGCAGCCATTGATGCTTATACGAATGCGTTATTGGAATGGTCCCGAAAAGAGACGCCTGAAAAATGGGCATCCGCCATGCATCAACTTGGTGCCACTTTCCATGCGCACGGCAGACTTCTGAAAGGTAATCGTACTTTTCAAAAGTCCGTTGTCGCCTACAAAAATGCACTGGCCGTATTCGATGCCGATAATTACGCTTTCGAGTTAGCCGCTACACACAATAATTGTGGTGCAGTGCTGCATAATCTGGGTGAATCAGAAGAAAACCCGGATCGCCTGGACGAGGCAATAAGATCTTACGAGACGGCGCTGACAGTATGCTTGGAGCAGCAACTCCCCATTCATCTGGCAGTACTATGCAGGGTCAATCGGTCTACTGCACGAAGTGTGCTGGCTGAGTTAACAAAAGATACTACACTTGCCGACGACGTGGCTGATGAGTTTGAATTGATTATCGAATGTTTTCCGCATGCCCTTCAACCGCTCTGTTTAAAGTATTGCGAGGAGCAGATTAATAAGGCAAAGTGCGCTAGCACTGGCGATTAGCGCTAACAGATGATTCAGGAAACAGGAAAGAGCCAGATTATTTTATTGACGTCAGTTCAGTGGGAGTGGCTGACAGACATGTTTATATTCCTCCCGATTCAACCATATAGGAGTGATGACTATGAGTGATGCACCAAAAACCAGACCCAAGGTTCCAGAAGGCAAGTCTCGTTTTCTGACAACCACTCAGATGCCGGCAAATGAAAAGGGCTACGTCGGCTATAAAACCACCTGGGAAGCTTTCCAGAAAGAAGTACCATACAAGACTCCCAAGAAGCCCTGAGACAATCAGCCGCGTGACCCTGCAAGTCGCGCGGCTACTCAATGCAGAATTAGTTTGTGATAAGCACGCTTTATAGAGCGTGCTTTTTTTAAATCCGAAAAATTGAATACGGCTAAGCCACCTGAACTTGCCGTGAGTATTAGCGGGTGACAGCAACTACAGACATATTTTAATTTAAAGCTTAAATACGCTCAGAAAGCTGGTAGTCCACATTAATAAAAGCACCAATATCTGCCAGGAAGCGGATCGTTCTGGCACCGAAACCGACATCGGGCACTGATTCAGTTTTATCAACAGACAGTACCAGAACCAAGTCGATCCTCGGTGACAAGTTGTGGCTTTTACAGATTTCCAGGATCTTGTCCTTCGCCGGCTCGATTTTCTTGATCAGATCGTCCGTCAACTTGTAAACGTCGATATCACCGGTAACCGTCTCGGTCGACAACTCCCAGGAACTCAACACCGGTTTGCTTAATTCGCTGTGGGCACCCGAAGCATCGACCGAGGTCGGTTGGATGCCAATATGTTTGGTGATGACGTCGGGGTTGAAATGATAGCCCGCCAAGGTGAAGTGGGCCCGCGCTTGATTACCTGCCAAAGTTTTACCCTCATCAATTGTTTGTGGGCATAACCGTTAACAGTAGTGCCCATTGTTACTGGCGTGATTATTCATAGCTTGTCCGATCAGGCCCAGTTGTATTTGCAACAAGCAGCATGTGAAAACGTGTTCGAGATTAATCGTTTTAATCCATAGTACCACCAGGCTATCGACCGCTTTGAAATAGTACTCTAGTATTTTATCAAAGCGAAAAACCAGTCTCGTTGCCACGTTTCGGACAGCTATACAGCCTACCGCCACGCGACATCGTTCTGCTTATAACCCACGGTGGTATGCTGACGCCCACCGCTGCCCTGCCCGCAGCCCCGTCTTGCCCCTTGCCCGCTCATGGCCCGCAACCAAGCGATTACCGAACAGCGCACCACCAGCCGCAACCTGCGCGTGCTGACGCATTTGTTTGGCTTTCTGCGTCCGTATCGTAAAAACCTGGCGGCGGCGCTGCTGGCGTTGTTTATCGCCGCCGGCGCGCTGCTCGGGTTTGGCGTGGTGCTGCAACGGGTGGTGGATCATG